>JAHFUO010000145.1 GCA_023265015.1 Acidobacteriota bacterium
CGAGCGCTGCAACGGCAACGGCCCACGGCACCGCGCGCCGCCACAACGAGGGTCTGAGCGCGGCCGTCGCTGGACTAACCGGCGCGGCACCGGCCGACGCGAGGCTCGTGGGCTCGGTGAGCAGAAAGTGCGCGATGGAGATATCGGCGATTCGCCGCCCGCGATCTTTCTCGAGGCACCGCTGCACCAGCGTACGAACAAACGCCGGGCTATTTGCCGGCAGGGCACTCCAGTCGGGCTCGGCGCGCACGACGGCGGCAATCGTGTCGGTGAGATCCTCGCCGTCGAACGCGCGCTTGCCGGTCAACATTTCATAGAGCACGCAGCCGAATGCCCACACGTCGCTCCGCTTGTCGACGGGGCGGCCCTTTGCCTGCTCCGGGCTCATGTATGCCGCGGTGCCGAGAATCACGCCGGGTTGCGTCCCGCCTAACGACAGCGTAGGGGAGTTCGTCGCGTCCGCAGGGCTGAAGCTCCGCGCCACCGGCTCGAGCGCTTTGGCGAGGCCGAAGTCGAGCACCTTCACCTGGCCGTCAGGCGTGAACGCGATGTTCGCCGGCTTCAGGTCGCGGTGCATGATGCCCTTCTCGTGCGCGGCTTGGAGGGCGTCGGCGACCTGCCCCGCGATCGTGAGGGCCTCGGTCACCGGTAGGCCGGATCCTCTTGGTACGTGGCCTCCGGCTGGTACGTGGCGTCCGGCTTCAGCCGGACTACTCGGCGGGCCTGATAAGGCCCGCCCCACGTACTGAGGAGAACCGCCGGACGCCATGGATTGGAGGCGCTGTGCGAGCGTCTCACCCTCGACCAGTTCGAGCACGAGGAAAATGACGGCCGCCTGCCCTGAGCCTGCCTGCCCCGAGCTCGTCGAGGTGGTCGAAGGGCTCGATTCCTCGAGCCCGTAGATGGCGGCAATGTGGGGATGATTAAGGGCGGCGAGGAGCTGCGCCTCGCGCCGGAAGCGCGCGACGCGCTCGGGATCGGCGGCGAACTCGTCGGGCAGGATCTTGAGCGCCACATCGCGACCGAGCTTGGTATCGCGCGCGCGATAGACCTCACCCATGCCACCCGCACCGATGGCGCTCACAATTTCGTAGCTGCCAAGTCGCGTGCCCACGCTCAGCGTCATCGGCCGCTCCGGGATGGGCTCGGGGCCAGCATCTTTTCAATGGCGCCGGGGCCTCCGCCTCCGCTCGCTTTCCTTTCACGCGAGCTTCGGCGGACGCGCCGAAACTTTGCGAAGGCGGGCCACCCCCGGCGCGAACTGACGCTGATGCCTTCGCGGCGGCGTCCCATGGCCGCGGCTCCGGCATGGCCGCGGGCGCTCGTCCGCGGAAAACGCCACACTGTGGCGTTTTCATAGGACTTAGCCGTCGCTGGCAAACGCTCGGCTAAGTCCAAAGCGGAGCCTCTCCCGCCCGCGCCGATGGGCGCGACGACTTCGTACGGGCCGAGGCGAGGGCCGGCTGACAGGGCCATTGGCGGCGTCACCTGCAGTGGAGACGCACGGATTGTAGTTTGCCAGCCCGAGCCTAGGGAAGAGCCACCCTTTCACGATATGCTACCCCGAGCACGCCCGCCACGAGGGCAACGGCGGGATGAGAAACATGCTCGGCGCCTCGGGCGCCGTCGAAAAGGAGAACCAATGAAACGCAGGCTCACCTCCGTCGTGTTCGTCCTGTTGTCGGTGGCGCTGGCGTCGAATGCCTCGGCCCAGCTTCTCGTCGCGAAGGACGGGCCGATCGTCTACGGTCATCATCACCTGAGCGCCTCGAACATGGACGCCCAGAAGAAATTCTTCGTCGACACGCTTGGCGGGACGGCCATCAAGATCGGCACGAACAACGCCGAGATCATCAAGTTTCCGAATGTGCTCATCTTCTTCCGGCAGATGGCGCCCACCGGCGGCACCAAAGGCACGACGGTGAACCACATCGGATTCTCGGCGCCGGACCTCCGCCGGATGGTCGACAAGGTCAAGGCGAACGGATACCGGATGATCACGCGCGAGGAAGTCGCGGCAGACCGGGCGGTGAAGGATGACATCGCGGCTCCAGCGGCGCCCGGCGGGGCGACGATTGCGTTCGTCATGGGACCTGAGGACACCAAAGTGGAGCTGGTCGAAAACAAAACCCAGACGATGCCGATCATGCTGCATCATGTGCACTTCTTCAATCCGCAGAACAGCGACATGCAACAGTGGTACGTGAAAGTATTCGGCGCGAAGCCCGGCCTGGGCGGCGGCGGCGCGTTCCCCGCGGGCACGCTGCCCGGCGTGGCGCTGAACTTTTCGCCATCGATGGACCCGGTCGTTGGCACCCAGGGGCGGGCGCTGGATCACATCGGCTTCGAGGTGAAGAATCTCGAGGCGTTCTGTAAGAATCTGGAGACGATGGGCATCAAGCTCGAGCGGCCGTACACGAAAGTGGAGGCGCTCAATATCGCCATCGCGTTCATCAAGGATCCGTGGGGCACCTACATCGAGCTGACCGAAGGGCTCGACAAGGTTCAATAGTCAAGCTTTCAGCTGTCAGCTTTCAGCTTTCAGTGCTCTAAGGTTAAGCTGACCGATCGACCATCGAGAATCGAACGTTCCCGCAGAGTATAATGCCGGTGTGAACAGCGGGCGGCTCGACGAGATCGCCGGCACGCACGGCATTCTGCTGCTCGTGCAGTTCGGGTCGTCCGTCTCGGGACACCTTCGCCCGGACAGCGATATCGATCTGGCGGCGCTTCTCGAGCGGGTGCCTGCCTCGCTCGCCGACCACACGCGGCTGGTGGCCGACTTGCAGTCGCTGTATCCGGGCCGCGAGGTCGATCTTGTGCTGCTGAATCGGGCCGATCCTCTGCTGCTCCGAAAGATCACCGAGCGGTGCGCGCTCATCTATGGCACCACGCGCCGGTTCAACGAGCTGAAGATCTACGCCTTCAAGCGGTACCAGGATCACCGCCGGTACCTCGCGCTCGAGCGCGAGTGGGTTGCCAAAGCGCTCGACACGCTCGCACGGTAATGATCGACGCCGAGCTGGTCACGCGAAAGCTGCTGCTCATCACGCGCGACCTCGAGGCGCTCGGCCCGATTGCCGCCAAGGACCTGGCCACGTATCTGGCGACCCCACTCGATGAGATTCTCGTCGAGCGCTACCTCGAGCGCATGATCGGCCGGATGATCGACATCAATTTCCACCTCATCACCGAAGCGGGTCATCCGCCTCCCGCCGACTATTACGCATCGTTCACCGCGCTCGCCGATCCGAAGATCCTCGATCGAGAGTTCGCGTCACGGATTGCCGGCTGCGCGGGCCTTCGGAATCGCATCGTGCACGAGTACAACGATCTCGATTCGGCCAAGGTCCATGAAGCACTCCAGGCAGCCATGCACGACATCCCGCTGTACCTGACGAAGGTGCGCGAGTACACGAGCCGGGTGTGAGGGTCATGCGTCGGCGTATGCTTTCACTTTTGCCTTCTTACTTTTCACTTCTTACTTCTTGAGCCCGGCCTGCCAGTTCAACACGATCGTCACCGGCGACGAGGTTGGCGCCGCGACGTCGCTGACCGTGTTGAGGAGAAATCGCCCATCGGCGCTAACGTCGTAAGGGAAGAAACCCGTCACTCTCGCGTCAAACAGCGGAACGGCCACGCCCGGTTCGAATGCCGGTCCGGTCTTCACGGGCACCGCCATCATCTTGCGGTCGGGCGCGATGTAGTACAGCTCCTTGCCGTCGCGGCGCCATCTGGGCTTGTCGCCGCCGGCGGTCGACATCAGCCATTTGCCCACGGCTGCGGCGGGCACATGATCCGGCGCAAAGCCCTGCACGTACACCTCGCGGCGTCCCGATTCATTGGAGTTATACGCGATCCACTTGCCGTCGGGCGAGAACTGCCCGGTGCTTTCATCGGCCTGCGTCACGAGGAACGGAATCGGCTTGCGCTCTCCCCCTGACGGCGCGTCGAGCGGCAGGATCCACAAGTCCTGCCGCTGCGTTGTCGAGTGATCGTCGAAAATCAGGAATCGCCCGTCCAGAGAGATGTGGTTCGGATGCTTGACGGTAGGCGACTTCACGAGCAACGGCTCCGGCAAGCCCACACCGCTGGTCGACATCCAGTAGAGGTCGCCAACCGCTCCGTTCAGCGTCGCGCTAAAAGCGACACGGCCATCCGGCGACATCGCAAGTGAGCTTTCAGTCCCATCGCCCGAGTTCAAACGACTGAAGATGCCGCGCGCGAGATCGGCGGTCCACGCACGGGTGCCTTGGACAGTCCCGACTGGGCCGATTGCCGCGCGTTCCGTTCTGGTCACGGCCACTTTCTTGCCATCGGGCGAGAGTTGGACGCCGACGCCTCCATTTTCTGCGGGCGGTCCGACCTGACCGATTCGTTTCCCTTGCCGATCGAACCAGAGGAGCTCGCTGTTCGCCCCGGAGACACGGCCGGTGCGAAACGCGAGACTGCCGCTGGCCGAGGCGGAAAACCACCCGTAGCTGCCGATACTGCCAACATCCTCCGCGATAGGAATCGCGTCACCCGTCAGCTCCGATCGACCGTCGAAAGACTGGGCCAGGAGCGAGCCCTCGCGCAGGAACAGGAGGAATCCGCGACTGGAGTTGAATGGAGGTACGTAAACGGGATCCGAGTCGGCGGCGAGCAGCCGCTTGGCGCTCTGCTCCTCCGGCTTCGCATCGAGCGATCCGAGGTAGATGCCACGGTTCTCCACCGCGCGCGAAGCACGGTGGTACAGGAAGTGGCGCGCATCTGGCAGGAATGCAGGTCCGGCGTGCTGAACTTCCTGCCCCGCATCGATTTTGGTCACCGGCAATG
Organism: Acidobacteriota bacterium; assembly: GCA_023265015.1. Classification (GTDB taxonomy): domain Bacteria; phylum Acidobacteriota; class Vicinamibacteria; order Vicinamibacterales; family UBA2999; genus Gp6-AA40. The sequence goes on from JAHFUO010000145.1 coordinate 4,819, forward strand.
GCGCGCCGCCCGTCTCGGACACGCGCAGCAAGCCCGTGCTTGCGGCTCCAAAGAGGA
>JAHFUO010000050.1 GCA_023265015.1 Acidobacteriota bacterium
GAAGCCGTTCGCGAAATTCACCTGAAACACGTGGAGGCCCAGCAGCTTTTCAAGGGCCACACTCGCGTGATTGACCCCGGGGTCGTACCCTGCCACGCGCGGCACAATCTCCCCGACCACTCCGCACCTAGTCTATTCGGTACTTGGCGAGGTAGTAGCTCAACGCCCGCTGGCTAATCCCCATCTGCTCCGCCGCGTCCTTCTTGACGCCGCCGGACTGCTCGAGCGCGCGCCGGATCGTTTCGCGCTCCACCCACTCGAGATTCTGGTGCAGCCGCAGCGACGGCAGGCCCGGCGGCGGCGTGGACGAGGCGCCGAGCAGCGAGATGGAGGCGGGCGACAGCACCGGGCCGGTCGCGAGGACCACGGCGCGCTCGATCGTGTTCTCCAGCTCGCGCACGTTGCCGGGCCAGTCGTACCGCTGCAGCGCCAGCACCACGTCGTCTTCCACGCGATCGATGCGCTTGCCCGTGCGCTGGCGGTGCTTCTCGACGAAGTGCTCGATGAGCACGGTGATGTCGTCGCGGCGCTCGCGCAGGGGAGGAATCTCAATCGGGATGACGTTGAGGCGGTAGTAGAGATCCTCCTGGAACGTGCCGTCCGCGACCATCTGCTTCAGGTCGCGGTTGGTCGCCGCGATCACGCGTACGTCGACTTTCTGCGTGCGCTCCGCGCCAAGCGGCTCGAATTCACGCTCCTGCAGCACGCGCAACAGCTTGGCCTGGATGGCGGTCGTCAGCGTGCCGATCTCGTCGAGGAAGATCGAGCCGCCGTCGGCGAGCGCAAACTTGCCGCGCTTGGTCATCGTCGCGCCGGTAAAGGCGCCGCGCACGTGGCCGAAGAGCTCCGACTCGAGCAGCGTCTCGGGAATGGCCGCGCAGTTCACCTTGATGAGCGGCATGTCGCGCTGCGCGCTGCGGTGATGGATCGCACGCGCGATCATCTCCTTGCCGGTGCCCGTTTCGCCGGTGATGAGCACGGTGCTCTTGGTCTGCGCCACGAGCTCGGCGCGCTGAATGACCTCCTGCATCGCGCGGCTGCGCCCGACGATGCCGTAGTGATTGAACTCGGCGTTGCGCTCGCTGATCAGGTACTGCCGCTCCGACCGCAGGCGCTGGTGCTCCAGCGCGCGGCCGACCAGCGCCAGCAGCTCCTCCACCTCGAACGGCTTCTGCAGGTAATCGAGGGCGCCGAGCTTCATCGCTTCGATGGCGCTTTCCACCGTCGCGTGCGCCGTCATCATCAGCACCTGCGGCCGCTCGGCCGGCGGCATCGTCTGCCCCATCTCGCGGATCAGCTCGAGGCCGGTCATGCCGGGCATCAGGTTGTCGACGACGAGGAGGTCGAACGATTTTTCGCCGAGCTGCTTCTGTGCCTCGCGGCCGGACGTCGCTTCCACGACCTCGTGGCCTTCGTCGCGCAGCGCGCGCCCGAGCCGCTTGAGAATCTTCTCCTCGTCGTCCGCGAGGAGGATCGAACCGCGAATCGCGCTCACGCGCGCGCCTCGGGCGGCGCCAGCGGCAGCTCGATCAGGATCTCGGTGCCGACGCCGCGCTGGCTGGCGACGGCAAGCGTGCCGCCCATGCCTTCGATGATGTTCTTCGAGATCGGAAGGCCCAGGCCGGTCCCCGCCCGGCGGGTCGTGAAGTAGGGGTCGAAGATGTGGGCCATGTCCTCCGGTGCGATGCCGACGCCGTGGTCCTGGATCGACACGCTCACGTGCCCGTTCTGTCCGCGCTGGGTCCTGACGATCACGCCGGCTTCCGGGTCGCCGCGGCTGGCTTGGCGCGGCGTAAACCCGCGCCCTACATCGGCCGTGTAGGGCGGGCCTTTACGGCCCGCCTCGACGGCGTGCCGCGCGTTTGTCAGCATGTTGACAAGCGCCGTGCGCAGCCGCTCGGCGTCGGTGACGATGCGGGGCAGCGAGGCATCCAGATCGAGCGCCACGCCGTTTGCGCCGTCGCCGGCCCATGCGGCGGTCGCCGAGGCACGGCAGATGTCGTTGAGGTTCGCCTCCGCGTACTCGAACCGGATCGGCTTCGCGAAGTCGAGGACCTCGGTGACGATGCGATTCAGGCGGGTTGTTTCCTCGTCGATGTCCGCCACCGCTTCGTGCAGCTCCGACGGCTGCACGTCTTCGCGCCGGAGGACGCGCAGCGACGCCTTGATGATCATCAGCGGGTTGCGGATCTCGTGCGCGATGACCGTCGACAGGCGTCCGAGCGAAGACAGCCGTTCGCGCTGTGCCGCCTCCGTCTGGAACCGCGCGATCGATTCGGTCAGCGTGTTGAACGCGGCCGCCAGCAGCCGCGCGTCCTCGTCGTCCCACGGGCGGCTGCGGAGCGACACCTTGCGGGTCAGGTCGCCGGTTGCGGCCACGTCGCGCATCGCGCTCGTGATCGCGGAGAGGGGCCGCGTCATCGTGCGCGCCACGCCGTAGCTGACAATCGTGGCGAGCAGCAGCGTGATGATCAGGGCGCCCTCGAGGCCGGTACGAATGGTCTTCAGGAATCGGAGCCGCTCGGTGCGCGACCGAAGCGTCAGCGCGACGGGCACGATGCCGGCGGTGGCGCGTTGATCGCGGGGCACCAGCGGCCGCGCCAGCGCCAGGAAGTCCTCATCGCCGATCGTGACGGTCGAAATGTCGCTTGCGTTCATCACGCGCGCCAGCGCGGTCCGCGAGTCCGCCGGCAGCGTCGAGGCGAGGATCCGGCCATCCGCGCCGAACGCGATCTCGCTGCCCGTCAGCCGCTTGATTTGCCCCGCAAAACGATCGTCGAGAAAGAACCCTACCGTCAGGCGTCCGAGGACGTCAGGCAGCCTGCCGCCGAGGATGATCGGGACGCTGACCACCTGCAGCACGCCGCGCGGGTGCGCGATGAACGTCGAGATCTCATCGAGCGAACGGGTGTCCTTCACCGCGGGGGGCAGCGCCAGCTCCTGCGCTCCCGTCCCCGCCGCGGCCAGCAGCTCCCCGTGGCGCCCGGTCAGGAGCCACAGGTCGGCTTTCAGCTGGTCGAGATACTCTTCGGCGAGCGGCTGGACGGTGGGCGGGTCGCCAGTCTCAACCGCCGCCTTCAGCTTCGGCAGATCGGCGACGAGCCGCGCAAGCCGGGTGAATGTGTCGGTCGCCGCCACCCGGTTTTGATCCACGAGAATCCCGGCTTCGTTCAAGCCGCGGCGCAGCTCCGCTTCCGCCTCGCTCGTGGCGCGAGCGTTGACGAAGTAGAAAGCAAACCCCAGCGACAGCATCGCGAGGAGCGTGCAGGCGACGAAGATGCGGTTCGTGAGCGATGAAACCACTCGAATCACCCGGAGGGAAAACGATCCTTTGGTGTGTCGCAAAGGCCGCGCCACGGGGAGGGGAGGCGATACTCCGGCACGCGGGACGGATTCTTGCGCGCTCAATACATCTTCTTTCGGCAGGAGAACTCGATTATACGTGTTACGTAAGTCGGGGGTCGGGGATTGGGGATTAGGGATTAGGGATTGGGGATTAGGGATTCGTCAGGTCGAGGACAATCAGCAGCGTTCCGGGTTCGAGGTGTTCGAGCGTTGGGTCGGGATAGGGGGAAATCAGCGTCCAGGCCTGCGTTGGGTGTCCGTCCTCGCCTCGCGGGCCGCGCGCCACCATGGCGCGGCGCGCGCCATAGAGCCGCTCCACCCTCCACCGGTCGTAGCCGCCGGTCTGGCCGAACGCGTCGGACGGAAGGAGCGCGGCCGGCGTCCACGCGCCGGGCGGGTGGAGCAGCGCCGGATCTGGCGCGAGCTGACGCATCACGGCGTCGAGATCGAGCGGGGACACGTAGGCGTCATAGGCCGCCGCATGGGCGCGCCTGGGAGCGAAGAGCCGCACATACTCAGGTGCGATTCGCCATGTGCCAGGCGGCGACTGGGTCGCGCTGTCCCGCGCACGGCCGAAGGGCGGTGCCCAAGCCAGGATCAGCAGCGCGGCCATACCCGCCAGTAGTTTCCCGTACATCTTGAACCTCCGAGTTATACTTACGCGCTGAAGTGGCTCCCCGTGAAAGGGCGCTCGCGCTCAGGAGACTCGCGTGGCGTATATCATCGTTGAACCATGCATCGGCACGAAAGACGCGGCCTGTGTCGATGTCTGTCCCGTGGACTGCATCCATCCGCGGAAGGACGAGCCGGAGTTCGAATCGGCGGAGATGCTCTATATTCATCCCGACGAATGCATCGACTGCGGCGCTTGCGTTCCGGCCTGTCCCGTTGAAGCGATCTTTGCCCTCGACGAGACGCCGGAAAAGTGGAAGAACTTCATCTCCGTCAACGCAGAGCATTTCCAGAAGTAATCCTTGGCCGGGAGGTTCCGCAGAATGACGCGTAGGACACTCCGCTTCGCGCTTTCGGTTGCCGCTGTTGCGGCGTGCACGCTTGTCCTGAGGGCGGCCGACACAATCACGGCAGGAGATGCAGAGCTGCAGTTCCAGCTCGGCAACCTGCTGTCGGACGAGACCCGTTACCGCGAGGCCCTGGACGCGTTCGACAAGGCCATTCGCACCGACGATCCCGCGCTTCATATTCGCGCGCGCGAAGGAAAGGTCAAGACGGCGCTCCGCATCGCGGAGTTCGATCTCGCCCAGAAGGAAGCCGAGCTTCTGAAAGCGGAAGCGCCGGCCGATCCCTTCGCGCTCTCGCTGTACGCCGACTCGCTCTGGTCGGCAGGGTTGTTCGACGAATCCGACGTCGTCTACCAGCAGGCGCTGTCGATTAATCCCGAATCATCACGGGCGCGCTTCGGCATCGCGCGATCGCTGGCGACGCGGACGAAGCTGGCCGAGGCGCTGACCGAAGCGCTGGCGGCGCTGGCGATCGCCCCGCGCGACGGTGAAATCCACGCAGAGGTCGGCGAGGTCTACCGGCGGCTGAACCGGTTCGACGAAGCCGCCAATTCCTACAACAACTTCATCAACCTGCTGCCGAACAAGGACCGCAGCGACAAGGCGTCCTGGACGCGCTCGCAGGTGAAGTTCCTGCAGGCGTTCGAAGGCCGGCTGCCGGTCGACATCGACCAGCAGGATCTCGACACCCCGCACACGATGCCGTTCCGCCTGGTCGACGACAAGATCGTGGTGCAGGTGAAGGTCAACGGCGGGCGGCCGCAGGACTTCATCCTCGACACCGGCTCCGAGGAAACCGTCATCTCGCGCGACACCGCGCAGCGCGCGAACATCAGCCCGATTACGTACACGTTGAGCGCCGGCGTCGGCGAGGTGGGCCTTCGCGGCCTCCAGCTGTCGCGCATCGATCGGCTCGACATCGGCGACCTGCAGGTGAGGAATCTGCCGGTGCTGATCAAGAACCCCGCGCTGCGCGGGATCCCCAAGCGTGAAGGCGAAAGCTTCTCGCCGCTGTCGTTCGGGATGTCGATGCTGATCGACTACCAGCACCGCCAGTTCACCATCGCGCGGAAGCTGCCGTCCACCGACAACGACCTTCACCTGCCGATGCGCGTCCATCGCCTGGCGATGGTGCGGGGTATGCTGAACGAAACGCGGCCCACGTACTTCGTCATCGACACCGGCGGCGAGGTGATCTCGATCAGCGCCGAGACGGCTGGGCACTTCAACAACAACGCGTACCGGCGGATTCCGTTGAAGGTGTACGGGACCTCAGGCTGGGACCGCGATGCGTTCCTGCTGCCGGGAATGAGCCTGAACTTCGATCAGATCGAATACAAGAACATGCCGCTCGTGGTGTTGAATCTCCGCGCGCCGAGCGTGCTCCTGGGCTTCCAGCTTGGCGGCATCGTGGGGCACAATTTCCTGAGCCACTACCGCGTGGCGCTCGACCTGGACCGCAGCGAGCTCAGACTGCAGAAATTCTAGACAGCCGGCAGCGGGCAGCGGGCAGCTGGCAGCACGCAGCCGGCAGCGGGCAGCGGGCAGCGGGCAGTAAACACAAAGGGCCGACGCGCGTCGGCCCTTTGTGTTTCTCTGCGCTCCGCCGCCGTGAGACGCGGCATGTCCTCCGCAAAACCGGCTTGGTCCCATCAACCGAGCTTCGCCGCCGAGCGACGAAGCTCGTCGGCCTTCGGCCTGACTACGGTTTTGCTCCGGACATACCGCATCTCACAGCGGCGTGTCGCGCGGGCCTGGCCCTGCTCGCGGTTGCGAGCCGTCTCAACGGAAGCACAGGTAACGTGGGCCGAGTCTCTCAAACGCAGCTCGATCCGCTCCGACGACGTCCGCGTTCAGCACGTCTGCGGTTGCAACTAACCAGGCGTCGTTCTCAGCCAGCCGGCGCGGTGCGCGACGCTGCAGAAGGGCGCATCGCCGGGCCTGGGCGAGGTACAGCCCCTGAATTGCGAACCGGTGCAGTGATGCGAACGCGGTGGCTTCGTCCGCCGCGCCTTCCAGGATCTCGTCTACGCTCACGATTGAGACGACGAGCTGACGACCACGAAGCGAGGGCAGGAACTTCCGCGCAGGGCCATTCTCGCCGCTGGCCGTTTCGCGCTCGAGCGCGACGAGAAAGGAGGTGTCGAGCAAGACAGGGCGGTTCACGGCTTGGCTTGAGCCAGCCCCAGGCCTTTACCTTCCGCCTGCTCGACCCATTCGATCAGATCCTCTCCGGTATCGATCGGTCCGGCGCGATCAATCAGGGCGCGAATCACGTCTGACTTGGGGATCTTGCTCTGGCGCGCCCACCGTGCCAGACGCGCGGCGCGCTTCTTGTCGAGCTTGACGGTAATGGTCGGCATGGTAATACCGATATATTACCACGTGCCCAAGCCGTTCCAGACGTCAACGTCAATCGTCAATCCTCGTCGTCAGAGAACAGCAACCCACTCTCTGCGAGTAGTTCAAGAGCATCGGCACCCCAACGAAAGAGGTAATCCTGGGCAATCCCGCTGACACACAGCGGTTCGCACCGGACGCCGCCATTCGCTCCCTCAACTACGAGGTGAATGTGACGCCAAGTCGCCCCCCCGGTAAGCGGGTCGGGTTGGCAACCGAAGCAGGGCACATACTCGCCCCGGTGAGTGAACAAACCGTCATCTGATGCGACGGGTTCGGCGTAGATGAAAAGCCAACCTCGTCGAAGTCGTCAACAGTCGAGTACGGCATGGCGTGCCTTCACCTTCTGGTCGAGGATACGGACAAGCCGGTCTTGCGGAGGACATGCCGCGTCTCACGGCGGCGGGGCGCAGAGAAACACAAAGGGCCGACGCGAGTCGGCCCTTCGTGTTACTGCCAGCTGCCAGCTGCCTGCTGCCTAAAAGTCGTATCCAATCCAGAGCGCGAACTTCGGCTTGCGGAACGCGCTGCTCCCGCCCTGGGACGCGAATACGATGTTCTCGTAGTCCTTGTTGAGGAGCGTCTTCCACGCCCAGTCGAAGTGAACCGGGAAGCCGATGAGGAACGTCTCGAGGCCGAGGCCGTAGGAGGCTCGCGCGTCGATCAGGCGCAAGCCGCTGACGGCTGTCGGCCGGCCGTAGATCGGCGTCTCCGCGCCGGTAATCTGGTTCACGTTGAAGCCGGTGATGGGACGCTCGACCGACCTGCCGCGCCGCAGCCATGTGAACGGCTGCCCGTCGAAGTAGGCACCGCCCGCCCCAGCGAAGAAGACGCCGCGGATGCCGCCGAGCACGCCCAGCGGCGTCAGCATGGCCTCGATCAAGGGGAAGCGCAGCTCCGCGTTCGTGAACGCCGTGTGGGAGCCGAGGAACTCGAGGTACTGGTACCCGCGCAGCTCGGAGTTACCGCCGAAGTAGATGAAGTCGGGCGAATCGCCCCAGCTCCGGAACCCGCGCGCGCGCAGCGCGAGAAGCCCGGTGGTGCCGAGGCGGGTGTAGTGCCGGACGTCGGCGTCGAGCGTCTGCCGCGAGAAGAAGGATCCGAAGCCTGGCGCCATCTCGTACGCGAGCCGCATCGTCCGGCCCGCCAGCGGCCCGAACTCGCGGAACACGGTCGTTTCCTCCACGAACGTCGCCGCGAGCGGCATGAAGTTGCCGTTCACGAACAGCTTCCGCCCGAACTGCTGCTGCTGGTACTGGGTCGAGTACTGTTCGAGGCCCGGGTCGTTGAACGACTGCTTGTACTGCAGGACGCCGCCGCTCAGCTCGACCCGGCGATACCGGTTGAACGGGTAGATCCCGAACACCGATCCGCCCTGCACCGTGCTGGTCGCCTGCGCGAGGTTGCGGTCGATGATTCCGCTGAACGTCGGATCGTAGAACACGTTCGCGAGCTGACCGTAGAAGAACAGCGTCTGCGAGTAGCCCTGGATCGCGTAGTTGAACCGGTGCGACAGGTTGATGAACGAGAACGACAGCGTGCGGTACTGTGAGATCGACTGCGCGTAGAGGTTGAACTGCTTGTCGCCCAGCACGTCGCTGAAGGTGACCGCCGATCCGCCGAACACGTTGCCGCCGCTCGTCACGCCGACGTTGACCGGCGGGCGGCCGTCGAGGAACAGCTTCTCGAACGCGCCCTTCTTCCGCTTGTTGGCCGCGATCAGCGTGTGCGTGAGCGGCGCCTGGAAATCGATGATCGGCCCGGGCGCGCCGAAGTCCGACACCGCCGCGGTGATAATCGGATCCTTCCGCTCGAGCGCATGCAGCTCGTAGTCGCCCTTGTAGTAGCTGACGAACGCGATCTGCGTCTTGTTGTCCCCCTGATGCAGGACGATCGGGTTGAAGTTGCCGCCCACGGCATCGGTGAACTGCCGCAGCTCGCCGTTCTTCAGGTTGAGCGTCCAGATGTTGGAGATGTTGCCGTTGCGCGCCACGTCCGGGTCGATCGGCTGATTCGGATCGGTGGCGGTCGACGGGAACGCCAGCGTGTCCGCGTCGAGGAACTGCGCGGCGCTGTCGTCATGCGTACCGAACGTGATCTGCGTCTTCGTGCCGGTCGCGGGGTCGATCGTGAACAGCTTCTCGTTGCCGCTCACGCGCGACACGTAGACGATGTACGTCCCGTCGGGCGACCAGGTCGGCCCGGAGTCGGCGAAGTTGTCCTTCGTGATGTTGGTGACGTCCTCCGTCTCCAGGTCGATCACGAACAGATCGCCAATCGCATTCCGCAGCCCGGCGAACGCGATCTTCTTCCCGTCGGGTGAGAAGTCGGGCGACTCCGGGTCATCGACCGTTTTGATTGCGACGCGCTGCTCGATCTTGCGGTTCAGGACGTTTTCGATGATCAGCGTGCGGGTTTTCTCGGCACGGACGAAGTAGGCCAGGCGATCGCCGGTCGGCGACCATGACATCCACGGCACCGTGATGAAGCGCCCACCCGTCTCGGTGATGTACTCGAACCCCTTGTCCTGGTCGAAGCCGTTGGTCAGGTTGCGGATCACCGACCCGTCCTTCGACGAGACCAGGATGATGTCGAGCTCCTGGTCTTTCCGGTTGCCGCTCGCCACCGCGATGAGATCGCCTGACGGCGACGGCTCGACCGACACGGCCTGGTTGAAGGGCGTCTTCTCGGGGTTCGGCGCGAGGTTGCGGCCGTAATCGGCGGGCCGTTCCTTGTCGCGGAACGGCTTGAAGCGCTCCTTCAGGTACCGCTCGAACTGCTGGTCGAATTCCTCCGCTTTCAGCTTGAACGCTTCCTCGTACGCATCGGCGCCGCCGCCGATCACCGATTTGCGCAGCGCGAACAGATACTGCCGCAGGCCTTCCTTGCCCCAGCGCGACTCGATGAACTCGAAACACGCGTGCCCCAGGTTGTAGATGAGACGCGGGTTGTTGAACCCGCCGTACCCCTCGAGCTCGCTCATCTTCGGGACGATGTCGGCGATGGCGGCATCGCGCACCGTCATCAGGTCCAGCGGCTGCCAGATGCCGGTCATGTAGTCGGACAGGCCTTCGTTGATCCACAGCGGCTCGCTGCGCCGGATCAGCGACGTCGGAATGATGTCGAACTCGAAGATGTGCGTGAGCTCGTGCACGATGGTGCGATAGAGCAGGTCGGGCGGATCGTCGAGCGGCATGACCATGCGGTCGCGCTCCGGCTCGGCGAACGCGCCGACGCCTTCCTGCGCGGCGCCGGGGATCACGTTTTCCTGCTGGAACTCGCTGCTGGTCTTGAAGAGGATCAGCGGGATCTTGAACGCGAGGTCGTGCTTCAGCTCGGAGCTGACGTGCTGATACGCGCTCTCGGCGTAGCCCGCGACGCGCTCGAGATGCTGCTCGATCTCCGGGTAGTAATAAATCTCGAAGTGCTCGGTGTTGTAGATGTTCCAGCGGAAATGCGTGTAGCGGATCTGGTTCTTGCCGAAGTACGGGACGAAAGGTGTCTGCGCGAGCGCTGGCTGCGGCGCGAAGACGATCGCGGCGGCCATAACGGCCAGAGCGACCGGGAGCAGGGCCCCGCACCGTGTGCGGTTGCTCATGTGATTTCTCCTCGCAGGATTCTGGGCCATTCTGACCGGTCGGCCTGCCATCGATGACGCGAAACGCCTTCGGAGATGTACGAGTGGGGCCATCTTACCGCTGACGCTTCGACACCCGCAATCAACGGATGGTTCGCGGGGAGCAAAGGACGTACCGAAGAGTCACACGCAAAACGGCGCGTGAAGGCCCATGAAACGCGGATTTGGGCGCTTTCGTGTCCCCGCGACGGTGCGGCGGCTGTCACCGCGCGTAAACTGGAGGGAATAAACAGGCCCGGCCGAGGGTTACCCTTCACGGGCCTGAGTGCCGATGCTTCGCAGACCGCCTCCAGCCCCCTCGGACCGGGACGCCTTTTCCGCCGAGGCGCTCCGGTTCCTCGAGCCGCTGTTCGCCACGGCGAAGCGGTTGACGCGGAACCGCGCCGACGCAGAAGACCTCGTGCAGGACACGTTCGTCAAGGCATTCCGGTTCTCCGGGCAGTTCACGCGCGGCACGAACCTGCGGGCGTGGCTCTACACCATTCTCCACAACACGTGGAGGAACCGGCGGCGCGATTTGAGCCGCGACGCGGTCGAGGTGGACAGCGAGCAGGTCGAGCACGCCGCGACGCTGCCAGGCGGTCCGGAAGCCTTCGAGACGCCCGAACGCATCCTGATGCGGCGCACGCTCGACGCCGATCTGCAGGCCGCGCTCGACGATCTGCCGGACGCGTTCCGCGAGGCCGTGTGGCTGCGGGATGTCGAGGAATTCACGTATGCCGAGATCGCAGCAATGCTGAGCGTGCCTATCGGGACGGTGATGTCGCGGATATCACGCGGGCGGCGCCTGTTGTTCGAGCGCCTGTCGACAGCAGCCTCGCCCGCGCGGGCGGAAGTCGCGGGAGGGCGGCGGTGAAGGAATCCTGTCGTCGAATCTGCGACCTGCTGGCGCAATACGCGGACGGCACGCTGGCGCCGGCGGATCGCGCCGAGGTGCAGCGCCATCTCGATAACTGTCCCCCTTGCCGCGCGGCCGCAGGCCAGGAGTGCGGCGGGCGAGCGCTCCTCCGCGCCTGTGCCGAGCGACTTCGGGCCGAGCCGCTTCCACCCGGCCTCAAGTCTCGATGTGAGGCGCTCTCGGGCGCCTCGTATCACGCGCGTCCCGGCTGGTTCCGCCGCCTCGTTCCTCTGGCGCTCGCCGCGATGCTGGTTATCCTCACCGGGTCGCTCTTCTCCTTCGTCACCCGTCGCTCCGACGCGCTCCTTGCCGCTCAGCTCACCGCCGATCATCTGAAGTGCTTCGGGTTGTTCCGTCCCGCCGCCGGCCAGACGATGGATGCCGAGCAGGCGCAGCGGCTGCTCGCGGAGCGGTACGGCTGGGATCTCCACGTGCCGCCATCGTCAGAGAAAAATGCGCTGCAGCTGGTGACGGCGCGGCGATGTTTGTACGCGGATGGTCGAATTCCGCACCTGATGTACCAGGCAAGCGGCCAGGACGTGTCGCTGTTCGTGCTCGAGGGCGAGACGCGTGTGCCCGCCGAGGTGACGACGCTCGGGCACCACTCCCGCATCTGGTCACGCGGCGGCAATACGTTCGTGCTCGTATCGCCCGTGGCCGAGGCGCAGGTCGCGGGCGCAATTCAGTACGTCCGGCAGGACGCGCGCTGAGCCGGCTCCGCCGCAGGGCGGGCCTTCCGCCTTCGCCAAGGCTACGGTGGACCGCCGTAGCTCGCGAAGCGAGCGGAGGCTGGTTACGGCCCGCCGGGAGAGCCAGCCGTAGGGCGGGCCTTCCGCCTTCGCCAAGGCTACGGTGGACCGCCGTAGCTCGCGAAGCGAGCGGAGGCTGGTTACGGCCCGCCGGGAGAGCGAAAGACGTATTATTGAGGCTGGTCGACGATGGATAACGAAGCGCCGCTCACTCCCGAGGCACCAATGACGGAGTCGCCCGGGATTCCCGATCGGAAGCCAAGCAAGCTTGCGGTGTTTATCGCGATGGCCGCCGTCGGGATCGCGATTCTGCTCGTGATGCTCGCGCCCGGCGCTGGAACGAACGACACGACGCCTCCCGCGACGAAGTCCACCGGCAACCTGACCGGCTCCCCGAACTCCGCCGAAGACGATGCGGCAGCGGACGCAAAGGCGGCGGGGAAGACGGCACCGCTCAACTTCACGATCAAGGACATGAACGGGGTTGACGTGAAGCTGGCGGCATTCAAGGGAAAGCCAATCGTCCTCAACTTCTGGGCGACGTGGTGCGGTCCGTGCCGCGCGGAGATCCCGTCCCTCGTGGAGCTGCAGAAGAAATACAGCGACGAGGGGCAGGACGTCGTGATCCTCGGCATTTCCGTCGACGATCCTGTCGCCAAGCTGAAGCCGTACGCCGCGCAGATGAAGATGAACTACCCGGTTCTCGTCGGCAATGGGCGCCAGGACATCCAGGACGCGTTCGGCCCGCTCTGGGGAATTCCGGTGACGGTGTTCATCGGACGCGACGGGATGATTGCGAAGAAGCACTCCGGCATCGCGTCGAAGGAGCAGTTCGAGCAGGAGATTAAGGCGCTCCTGTAGGGCAGTTTTCAGTTCCCAGTTCCCAGCAGCCAGTTTTCAGCTCGATTCCATGCAGGACACGACTGGGAACTGACTACGGGCAACTGACAACCGATCTAGGCGCCTGTAGTATGATGCCCCCATGTTGAAGGGATTCACGCACGCCCGTCTTGCCTGCGGCTGCAGGCTCGCGTTCCGCGAGGGCGTCGAAGGAAGCCCGGTGGCCGTGGTCGTCGACGAGAAAGGCCCCGGCTGTGTGATTCCCGTTCACGTGCGCGACCTGCCCATCTACGACTATCGCGAGGCGCTCCGTCCTCCCACGCGGCTGCTGCCGATGGAGGAAGAGGAATACGAGGAAGAGGGCTAGCGGGCAGCTGGCAGCTGGCAGTAGGCGGCTGGCAGTAGGTTCAAGAGGCGCTGGAATTCCGGCGCCTTTTTTATTGCTGCGTGCTGCCGGCCGCCCGCTGCCGACTGCCCGCTGCCTGCTGCCCGCCCACCGGCTAGAATATCCCCATGGCGAAGCTCACAAGCGAGCTCGAGCTCCAGTGCCCCTGCTGTCACGCGCTGCTCGTCGTCGACACCAACCTCGGGCGCATCATCTCGCACCGCGAGCCGGAGCGCGGCGACAAGCCCGAGTTGAACGAGGCGACGCGCATCCTCGCCGAAGAAGCCGCGCGCCGCGACGCGCTGTTCGAGCAGTCGGTGCAGGCGGAGAAAACGCGCGGCGATGCGCTGTCGCGGCGGTTCGAGGAAGCGCTGCGCCAGGCGAACACGGAGCCGATCACGAAGCCGACGAGGGACTTCGACCTGGATTGACGAATCGTAAGTCCGACAATTCATCCCCGCCTGCGAACATCCGCGGGGAGTTCCGTCCAGCGATCGCGCCGGGGATAGCACTTCCAGGGCTTGTAGCCGTGCGCCTCGCGGAAGGCGCGATACCTCGCGCGCCACCAGTCGGCGCGCCGATCCGATGACCGGATGCGGCGATGCGGCCAGTCGAGCAGCAGCCGCTCCACCCTCCACAGGTTCGTTTCCGACAGGCGCCAGTCGTACGTCCCGAGCACCCTCAGATCGACGACCGCGTACGCCTTCACGCGGCCGGTGAAGTCGATGTACGGATCGACGTAGCTGAGCGCCAGCGCCCGCGGCGTCGCGAACACCGGCTTCCGCCCGTGGAGCCCCGGATCGCGCGACCGCGCGACCGATCCCCATCCGTGCGCCCCTCGATACACGAAGATGACGTGATCGAGCAGGTCAATCGACTCGAAGCTCAGGACGAGCGGCGGGTAGCGATGCTGCTCGAGGATGACGGCGGCCGCGAGCGCCGCCTCCAGGCAATGCGCCGTGCCGCGCCGCACGACGCCGCGAAAGCTTCGGAGCGTCTCCGCGCCCTTCTCCGTGTTGTACGGAAGCGCGTTCAGCCAGCGCTGAACGGCGATAGGTGAGCGAAGGCGATCGAGAATCCGCTGCTCCGCCGCCGTGAACGGCAGGCGGGGCGGCGTGGCCGCGTCAGTGCGCGGGAGCGGGAGCCGCTGTGAGGTCGGCAAGGAGTTCGGCGGGCGTCCAGCCGTTGCCCGGATGAATCTTCACGAGCCTGCCGTCCGCGTCGATCACCGCGGTGCTCAGGTTATGCGTGATCACGGTCGGGCTCTCGTCGCTCGGCACCGCAGTCACGCCGAACTTCGCTGCAAAGCCCAAGATGTCATCCTTGCCGGCGGTGACGAAGTGCCAGACGGCCGGATCCGCCTGCAGCGTCCTCGCGTGCGCCTTCAGGACGGCCGGCGTGTCGTAGTCCGGATCGAAGGTGACCGATACGAGCCGCACGTCGCCCAGCCCGGGCGTCTTACCAACCTCGTTTTGAACGGCCGCGAAATTGCGATCCATCAGCGGACAGAAGTCGGGCTGCGGGCAGCGCGTATAGATAAACGTCAGCGCCACGCGGTGCCCTTTCAGCGAGCTGAGCGGCCGCGCCGCGTTGTCCTCGTCGATGAGCTTCGTGTCGGGAACCGGATCGCCGACCTTCAGCATCTCGGACGCCGTGATTGCCGGCCCGGAGGCGTCCACGACCGGCGCATGACCGGTCTTCGTGATCTGCGACAGGTGCGCTTCGGTTTCGCCCACGACGAGCGTGGCGTCAATCAGATCGCCAGGCTGCTTACCGGCCAGCAGCTTCGCGTCCCCGACCGTGTAGGGCATCGTCATGGCTGGCATGAAGCCGGGAATGTCCCCGTGCTTGACGAGCACTTCGTTCGTGTCGGGCTTGATGTCGAGGATTTGCCCGTGAAGCTGGTACTCCTTCGCCGGCGGCGTGCGAGCGCACGCGGCGATGAGAACGAGCGCTGAGAGAAGAAGCCGTCGCATACCGTAGACTGTAGCAACTTTACGGCGGGTCCAGAAGGACCCGCCCTCCGCTGCGGGCATGGAAATGATTTGGATCGGCACGTCCGGCTACAACTACCCGGAATGGAAGGGGAGCTTCTATCCGGAGACCTGTCCAGCCGCGAAGATGCTGCCGTACTACGCGGAGCGGTTCCCGACCGTCGAGATCAATTACACGTTCTACCACGCGCCCAACGAGAAGATTCTCGACGGCTGGAACAGGGCGACGCCCGAGCGCTTCAAGCTGACGCTGAAGGCGCCGAGGCGCATCACCCACGACGCGCGGCTGCGCGACTGCGGCGATCGCGTCCGGCAGTTTCTCGAGACGGCGGCGACGCTTGGCCCCAAGCTCGGCGCGCTGCTCTTTCAGCTCCCGCCGAACCTGAAGAAGGATCTGGCGCTCTTCGACGCGTTCCTCGACACATTCCCGCCGCGCGTCTGCGCCGCATTCGAGTTCCGCCATGTGTCGTGGCTCGACGATGAGATCTACGCGCGCCTGCGCGCCCGCAACCTCGCGCTCTGCGTCGCCGACAGCGAGAAGCTCTCGACGCCGGTCGTCATCCCGGCGGACTACGGCTACTTCCGGCTGCGCGATGAAGGCTATACGCCGGCGGATATCGTCCGCTGGGGCGACGAGATCCGCGAGACGACGTCAGCCTGCGGCGACGTCTTCGTCTACTTCAAGCATGAAGAGGAAGGGAAGGGGCCCGAGTTCGCGACGATGCTGATGGAGCATCTTGGGCGTGATGCGCAGCGAACCTGACCACTTCGCGCTCGGCCCAGTACCCGTCGTAGCCCGGCTCGGCGCGCTCGACGTACGCGCAATGCCCGCCGTGCGGCGTGAGGACGACCGTGATGCTCGGATTGCCTGTCACGGATGGATCGCGGAATGACGCCGGCGGCACGAACGGATCGTCTTCCGCGGCGAGGATGAGCGTTGGCACACGGATGCGATCGATGACCCGCATCGCGCTCGCGCGGTAGTAGTAGTCGGTCGCGTCGCGGAAGCCGTGATGCGGCGCGGTATACACCTCGTCGAACTGCCGCACCGTCCAGATGCGCCCCAGCCTGTCCAGCGAATAGGCGCCAGGAAACGCCGCCGCCTTTCGCCGCATGCGCGCCTTGAGATTGCGGACGAAGTTCCACTCGTACGCGATATTCGACCGCCGTTCCAACGCCTCCACGCAGACTCCGAGATCCATCGTTGGCGACACCGCGCACACGGCTCTCAGTGCCGACGGCGGGCCGTCCCCGAGCTCGCCGGCCAGCTTCAGCGCAAGGTTCCCGCCAAGCGAATATCCGGCGACGGCGATGGCGCGGATGCCATCGCGCTCGATGAGCTCACGGATGACGAACAGCGGGTCGTCGGTCAGCCCCGAGTGATAGAGGCCTCGCGAGAGCCGCTCCGTGCCCCCGCAGTTGCGCTGATTCAGGCGGACGACATTCCACCCTGCCGCCCACGCTTTGTCCGAGATACCGTACATGTAGTGCGTGAGGCTCGAGCCCTCGAGGCCGTGCAGCAGCAACAGCGTCGGATAGTCGGCAGGCTGCCCATGCCAGTGGCAATGCGCCAGCACGCGCGCGTCCGCCGCGACGTCGAAGAGACGCTCCACCGGCGGTGGGAGGTGTGGAAACCGGCGGCGCCGCGCCCAGGCGTACAGCGTTTGTTTGTGGCCGCCGGTGAAATGCGGCCGGTACTCTGAAGGACGAAAGCTGTTCACTCTTCTTGGTTCTCTCTTCTCTGTTCGTGTTCACGTTCAGCGTGAACGGTGAGGTTTACGCATATTATCCCCCGCATGGAACGCACGCTCGACTCCACGCTGCTGCACCTCGTGCGCACCCGCCTCGTCGACGACTACCCGGCGCAGATCGGCGAGTGTCTCGACCTCATGACCGACGAGGATATGTGGTGGAGGCCCGACGGCACGACGAACGCGCTCGGCAATCTCGTGCTGCACCTGGCCGGATCGAACTGCTACTACATCGGCTATGCCATCGGCGGACGCGAGGTCGAGCGCGATCGCGACGCGGAGTTCGCGGCGCGCGGCAATCCCGGCAGGCCGGAGGTCCTTCAGCAGTGGAACGAGGCCGTTCGAATCGGCGCCGACGTGCTCAACGCACTCGACCCGTCACGGCTGATGGAGACAACCGATCGGACGGGCAAGACGACGACCATCGCCTCGTTGCTGCTCCATGCGAGTCACCACACCGCGGCGCACATGGGCCAGATCGTCTGGATCACCAAGATGCGCCACCCGGGCGCGATCAGCGAGCTGTGGATACGGACGCGGGACCGGCTGGCTTCAGCGCGTAAATCCTGAACTGCGTGTTGCGGTAGACCTCGGGCAGATTCAGCGTCGCTTCCGTGACGAGATAGTTCAGATCGTAGCGGCCGGCAAGCGCACGTGCGCCGTCAGGCGTGAGCATCGCGAAGTCGCCAATCGCGCGGCGACGCTCGACGACGCGCACCGCGATCTCGCGTGCATACATCGCGAGTGCGGAGTCCTTGACGTCCTCCAGCAGAACGTCGCGTCCGGCCGACACCCGCACGCTCGTCCCGTACTTCCAGGAGTGGCCGGGGTCGGCGAGCACGTGCGTCTCGATCGGCTGCCGTGCGATCCACCGCATCGCGTCTTCCCACGGCGTGTCCGGCAGCGACAGCAGGAAGAGCGAGCGCTCGGCGTGCTCCTTCTCGATGATGTACGCGCCGCGCGCGATCGAGATCGCGACGAAAAGCGTTGCCACGACCTTCACGCCGCGAGCGCCGACGCGTTCGCCGATGGCGGCAATCCCGTACACGGCGACCAGCAGGTCAACCACCCAGAACACGCGGGAGATCTGGAACTGCACGGCGACCGCGACGTGTGCGGCCACCGCCGGCAGCGTCACGAGAAACACCGCGACAAGTCCCGTCGCGCCCCACACCAGCGCGCGATCCTCGGCGGTTGCCGTGCCCCCGCGCTCGCGCGAGACGTGGGCCCCCCAGAGCGCGACGAGCAATCCGAGGTTTGCCAGCCAGGCCCAGATCGGCCACTCGTTCGCAAAAATAAAATCCTTGGCCGCGAACGACTCGAGCCACAGGTCGTCCATCGTGGCGTTTGACGCATGCAGCGGTCCGGCAACCAGTGCCCACGCGAGCACAACGGCCGCGGCCCCGGCGCCGGCGACGACCACGCGGCGCCACCTGCGATCCACGACCGCGAGCGCGATGCCCACGACAATCGCGAACCACAGCGCCGTCGTCAGATGACACAGCGCCGATACGCCGATGAGCGCGATGGCCAGCGCGTGCCGGCGGCGGAGAAACGCGGCGATGGCCAGCATCGCGATCCCGAAGGCAAGCACCCGAGGATGAAAGTACGGCTCCAGCGAGTTTGCGCTCGTCCGCGGAATGTTGTGACGGAGTGTGACGAGGGCGGCGAGCGCCACAACCAGCCAGGGCGATCGGTAGACGCGGCCGCCGACGAGCCCCACCGCGGCCCAGATCAGCGTGAGCGACAGCAGGTATCCCGCGAAGAACAGCGACGCCGTCGATGCGCCTGTCGTCCGCTGAACGGAGGCGAGGATCTCGTCAAGGACGAAAAATCTTCCCTGTGTATCGATGAGCGCGGCGTCGCGCGGAAATGCCGCGGGGTTCGCCGCCCGCATGACGGCGGGCACGTAGAACGCCTGGTCGGAGACGCCGTAGCGATAGCCGGCGCCGTTTGCGGTGGCGAGCAGAATGAAGACGACAAGGCCGACCGGAGCCGGGCGTAGGGCGGGATGAGGAGCAGCGAGAAGGCCGGAGACGATCTTCAAAAATTCGGCGCTTCGTCGGCGCTCGGGCCGTAGATGGCCAGCACGGGCACATCGTTCAGCCGCAGGTAGACGCTGAGCTGTCCGCGATGATGCACGAGGTGATTCAACACGAAGCCGCGCCACACGGCGGCCTTCGGCATTGTGAAGATCGTCTTGCCGTGGTGCTTCAGCGACCAGGGCGCCATCATCTCGGCGTCGCTCTTGCTGGTGAGTGCGGCACGCGTGTGAGCGACGTTGCCGTCGAAACGTGCGAGCAGGTCGGCGCGAGAGGTCGCCGCCGTGTTGGTGTTATCGCTGCCCATGTCGACGTCGGACTGGTTCAGCGTGACCGCGCCCCAGTTGACGAGGTTCGCGACGTGCGACGCCAGATCGCCAAGCGACATCGATTTGACGTGCGGCTTCCAGGCGAATTTGTCCTCGGGCACGCGCTCGAGCAGTTTCCGCGTCGTCGTCATCTCCCGGTCGAATTCCGGGAGCAGCGTGTCGACGATGGCCACGTCAGTTCGTCGTTCCCCTGCCGAAGTTGACCTTGGGCACCTGCTCGGCCGCGGGCGGCGCGTTGAACAGCGGGTATTCCTTGAAGCTGAACATGTTTGCCGTGATGTTCGACGGAAACTGCCGCCGCTGCGTGTTGTAGTCCTGCACGCGCTCGTTGTAGCGCATCCGCTCGACGGCAATGCGATTCTCCGTCCCGGAGAGCTCGTCCATCAGCCGGTTGAAGCTCTCGCTCGAGCGAAGCTGCGGATAGTTCTCGACGACGACCAGCAGGCGGCCGAGCGCAGCACTTTGATCGTTCGCGGCCTGAATCGTGTCCGCGGGTGTCTTCGCGCCGGCCATCTTCGCGCGCGAGTCGGCAATCTGCCCGAAGACATCCTTCTCCTGCTGCGCGATCCCTTTTGTCGTTTCGACGAGGTTCGGAATCAGGTCGTTGCGGCGCTGCAACTGGTTCTCGACCTGCGCCCACTGCGCCTTGATCGACTCTTCCTTGCTGACGAAGGTGTTGTACGAGCATCCGGAGGACACGCCGGCTGCGACGAGCAGCAGCGCCAGAAGCGTGGTCGAAGGCATGTATCGAGTCATGGGATCAGATTACCACCCCGCTCCGCCGCCGCCACCACCGCTGCGGCCTCCGCCAAACCCGCCAAAGCCTCCACCGAACCCGCCGCCGCCCCCGAATCCACCGCCACCGCCGAACCCGCCGCCACCGA
>JAHFUO010000051.1 GCA_023265015.1 Acidobacteriota bacterium
ATCCGCGGCACGTTCAAGAAAGACACCAACGGCGGGCGCAACTTCACGACGACGCGCATCGAGGATCCGAAGCTCATCGAGGATCTCGACACCGCCGGAGTGAAGTACACCGGTGAGATGGTCAGCCGGTGGCTGCCTGAGGTCCTCGGCTGGATCGTTCCGCTGCTCCTCCTCTTCGCCGTCTGGGGCTTCTTCTTCCGCCGCATGGGCGGCGCCGAGGGCGGCGTGATGTCGTTCGCCCGCAGCAAGCACCGCGTCTTCTCCGACGACGATGTGAAGGTGAGCTTTGCGGATGTGGCGGGTGTTGACGAGGCCGAGCAGGAACTGAAGGAAATCGTCGAGTTCCTGAAGACGCCGAAGAAGTACACCACGCTCGGCGGCCACATCCCGAAAGGTGTCTTGCTCGTCGGGCCCCCGGGAACCGGGAAGACCTTGCTGGCACGCGCGGTCGCGGGCGAAGCCAAGGTGCCCTTCTTCAGCCTGAGCGGATCTGAATTCGTCGAGATGTTCGTCGGCGTCGGCGCCGCGCGGGTACGGGATCTGTTCACGCAGGCAGAGGCCAAGGCGCCGTGCATCATCTTCATCGACGAGCTCGACGCGCTTGGACGCGCGCGCGTGGCGAGCCCGATGGGGTCGCACGAGGAGCGCGAGCAGACGCTCAACCAGCTGCTGGCCGAAATGGACGGCTTCGATTCGCGCAAGGCGATCATCATCATGGCCGCGACGAATCGACCCGAGGTGCTCGACCCTGCCCTGCTCCGGCCGGGCCGCTTCGATCGACAGGTCCTGGTCGACAAGCCTGACGTGAAGGGGCGTCAGGAGGTGCTGCGGATCCACACCAAAAACGTGAAGCTGTCGCCGGCGGTGGACCTGAAGGTCGTCGCCGCGCGCACGGCAGGTTTTGCGGGCGCGGATCTGGCCAACCTGGTGAACGAAGCGGCGCTGCTCGCGGCGCGCAAGGACAAGACCGCCGTCGAGCCCTCGGATTTCGACGAAGCGATCGATCGCCTCATCGCGGGACTCGAGAAGAAGCGTGTGATGAGCACGAAGGAACGCGAGATCGTCGCGTACCACGAATCGGGACATGCGATCGTGGCGACGGTGATTCCTGGCATGGATCCGGTGCACAAGATCTCGATCGTGCAGCGCGGGTTCGGCGCGCTCGGCTACACGATGCAGCTCCCCCTCGAGGATCGGTACCTGATGCAGCAGCGCGATCTGCTGAACCAGCTCACCGTGCTGCTCGGCGGCCGCACGGCGGAGGAGATCGCGCTCGGCGAGATCTCGACCGGCGCGCAGAACGACCTGCTGCGCGCGACCGACATCGCGCGCGCGATGGTCACCGAGTGGGGCATGAGCGATGCGCTCGGCGCGATCAACTACGACGGCCACAAGCGCAGCAAGTTCCTCGACATCCCGATCGGACCCGAGCACGGCCCCTACGCGGAAGACACCGGGCGACTGATCGATTCCGAAGTGAAGCGCATCATGACCGAGGCGCACAACGAGGCGCGCCGGATCCTGACGGGCCATCGCGACGCGCTCGAGACCGTGACGCGGCGCCTCCTCGAGATCGAGGTGATGGAAGGCGCGCAGCTGCGGGAGTTGATGGGCATCGCCGCTCCTCCTCCACCTGTGGCCGAATCCATTCCCCTGCCAACGGATGAGCTCCGTTAGTGCGGCGCGGACCCTGTGGGTCCGCGGTTGCTGTGTTCTGGCGTTCGCGGTGTTCGGCGTTCCGGGTTCGGCGGGCGCGCAGTCCATCGGCTCGCTGTTCACAAGCCTCCCAAGGAATTTCGGGCATCTCTTCACCCCGTCCAACGCCATCATCGCCGGCGCTGGTGGCGGCGCCTCCCTGGCCATTCATCCAAAAGACGATGACATCGCGCGGACAGTCCGCGCGGAGACCGGCGCGCGGGAACATTTCTTCGAAGCGGGCAGCACGGCAGGCGGCGGCATCGTGCAGGGCGCGTTTGCCCTCGGGACCTATGCGATCGGCCGCGCGACTCACCGCGCGCGGGTCGGCATGCTGGGCGCGGACCTTGTCGACGCGCAGATCGTCAACGGCGTGCTGACGCAGGGGATCAAGGTGGCAGTCAACCGCACGCGACCCGACGGGTCGCGCTACTCGTTTCCATCAGGACACACATCCGCCACTTTTGCGACGGCGGCCGTCATCGAGCGGCATCTCGGGTGGAAGGCGGCGGCGCCGTTCTACGGGCTCGCCACGTATGTCGGCGCATCGCGCATGGTGGACAATCGGCACTTCGCATCCGACGTGATTTTCGGCGCGGCGCTGGGGATCGTGTCAGGCCGCGCGGTGAGTGTCGGCCACGGCTCGCGTGGCGTGACCGTCACCGCGACGCCCACGCTCGGCGGCGCAGCCATCGTCGGCTCGATCGGGAAGCGAATATAATCCAGGTTTCATCGTCCGGGCTCGTCCGCGAGGCGTACCGGATCTGGAGAGCGCGACATGGTCGGCCAAACGGTGTCCCACTATCGTGTACTGGAGAAGCTGGGCAGCGGCGGGATGGGCGAGGTCTACCTCGGAGAAGACCTCGTGCTCGGGCGCAAGGTCGCGTTGAAGTTCGTCGCCACGGATGCCGCCGATCACGCGTCCACCGAGCGGTTGTTCCGTGAAGCGCGCACCGTCTCGGCGCTGAATCACCCTCACATCTGCACGATTCACGAAGTCGGCCATCACAACGGCCGTCCATTCCTCGTCCTCGAGCTGCTCGAAGGGCGAACTCTGAAGGACGAAATCGGCGACAAACCGCTCCCACTCGAACTCCTGCTGGATCTCGCCATTCATATTGCTGACGCCCTTGATGCGGCGCACACCAAAGGAATCGTGCATCGGGATGTCAAGCCGGCGAACATCTTCGTGACCAGGAGAGGCGAAGCGAAGGTGCTCGACTTCGGCCTGGCCAAGCTCGGTCGGAGCCAGGCGCCGGCGACCGCATCGAGCGTGGCGATGACGCTGGCGAACGACGAGCACCTGACCAGCCCCGGCACAGCACTCGGCACCGTCGCATACATGTCGCCCGAGCAGGCTCGAGGCGAGGAACTGGATGCTCGCAGCGATCTCTTTTCGCTCGGCGCCGTTCTGTACGAGATGGCGACTGGACGCCGGGCGTTTGCCGGCCAGGCGACCGCGGTTGTCTTCGATGAGATTCTCAATAGGACGCCGCCTCCGGCGACGCAGCTCAATCCACGCATTCCGCCGGAACTCGCACGCGTCATCGGCAAAGCGCTCGACAAGGAGAAGGATCTTCGGTACGCCAGCGCCGCGGATCTCCGTGCCGACCTGAAGCGGCTCAAACGTGAGGCCGAGTCAGGGCGCTCGGCTTCTCACGTCGCGCCAATCGACGTTGCAGGTCCGCCAGCGGGGCGCCGCGCTGTTCTGCCTCTCAAACGGACGGTCTGGATTCCAGCGGTCGTCGTTCTGGCGGTCGCCGCCGCCACGTTCGTCTGGTCACGCGGCTCTGGAGATCGCATCGACTCGATGGCCGTGCTGCCGTTTTTGAACGCGAGCGGCAACCCGGAGACCGACTACCTGGCCGATGGGATCACGGAAACGCTCATCAACAGCCTTTCGCAGGTGCCCGGCGTTCGCGTCACGGCGCGGAGCCTCGCGTTCCGCTACAAGGGACGTGACGTCGATCCCATCAAGGCCGGCCGCGAGCTCGGCGTTCGCACCGTCACAACCGGTCGAGTGACCACGCGAGGCAACTTGTTGGTCATCCAAACGGACCTGGTGGACGTGACGAGCGGTTCACAGCTCTGGGGGAACCAGTACAGCAGGCCACTCGCGGATATTCTCGCGGTGCAGGACGAGATCGCGACCGAGATCTTCGACACGCTCAGTCTCCGGCTGACGGGAGAGGAAAAGAAGCGCGCAACGAAGCGGTACACGGACAACGCCGACGCCTACCAGCTGTACCTGAAGGGACGGTTCTTCTGGAATCAGGGCACCATCGCAGGCTTCAAGAAATCAATCGAGTACTTTCAGCAGGCGATCGTCAAAGATCCGAAGTACGCGTTAGCGTACGCGGGTCTGGCCGACTCGTATCTCTTTCTCGGTTCTTTCTGGGTCGAGACCATTTCCGAAGCGAAAATGGCCGCGCTGAAAGCGATCCAGATCGATCCCACGCTCGCAGAAGCTCATGTCTCGCTCGGGCACATCAAGCTGTGGCTCGATTGGGATTGGCCGGCTGCGGAGCTCGAATTCAAGCAAGGGATCTCGCTGAATCCTACCTCCGCGCTGGCGCACAGCGAGTACGGGATGTATCTCGCGGCCATGGGACGCACCAATGATGCGATTACCGAGCTTGCGCGCGCGCAGGAGCTCGACTCGTTATCGCCAATCATCAACACGGACCTCGGGTGGTGCCTGCTCTACGCAGGTCGCGGCCGCGAGGCGGTCGATCAATTCCGGAAGACGCTGGAGCTCGATCCGAACTATGTATCGGCGCGCTGGGGCCTCGGCGCGTCATATAACCAGCAGCACGCGTACGAGAATGCGATCGAGGAATTGAAGAAGGCGGTGAGCCTGTCCGAAGGAAGCCCCGTTCTCCTGGGACACCTGGGGTTCGCGTATGGCCTCGTTGGAACCAAGGCCGACGCGAACAGTATCCTGTCGGATCTCAAGACCCTGGCGGGACGCGAGTACGTCCCCGCGTCGTCGTTCTCACTCGTGTATGCAGGCCTGGGTAACACGTCGCAGGCGCTCGAATCGCTGGATCGCGCCTACCAGGAACACGATTTCTCGCTGATATTCCTCCAGGTCGCCCCATGGTTCGACGGCGTGCGTCGCGAGCCGCGCTTCGCACAACTGGTTCGCCGCATGCAGCTCCCGGAACTCCCTGTCCCTGTCCCCGCCCGCTGACATCAGCGCAGCACGTAACCCCGTTCGCCGGGAAGCCGGCCGTCGATCTTGACGACCTTCAGATTTCTGCTCACCTGGGACGCGTCGATGAGCGTGATGGCTCCCGCAATCCGGTTCACTGCCTCGATCGCCATTTCGGCGGAATAGACGATCTTGGGTGCGACCGCGGTATCAGCGCGGAACACCTTCCCGATCCAGTGCTGCCGGAACTGCGCTTCCGTCATCTGGCACACGTTCATCAGCATGACATTGCGTTCGTGCGCCACCGGCGCGCGCACGAGCAGCGTGATTCGTACGCTGCCCGGCCAGAATTCGCGGTCGCCGAGCACCAGGCGCCGCAGGTCGCCGAGCGTGAGGTTGTCGACCGGCACGTCCGGATGAACGACCACCGCGACGTCGGTTGTTGCCTGCGCGCGCAGCGGCGCCCACCAGGCGAGGACGGAGCAGAGCGCCCCAAGGACGATCAATCGGTCCACGTGCAGAAGACGTCGCGGCATGGGCATTCAGAACGTGAAGCTGATCTGCAGGAACCACCCGTTGGCACGCGGCTGATCGCTGACGCGCCGCCGGACTCGCACCTCGCTCTTGATCGCCGCGTACATCGAAATATCGTACCGGACCCCTATCGTCGAGCCGTCCAGGTTGGGCACGGTGGCGAAGATCGCATCGGTCCGCTCGATATCGATGTGCTCGAAGCGGTAGTACGGTTTCCACAACCGCCCTACGGAGGGAGGTCGATACGCCGTTTGAATGTAGTAGGCAAGATTGGAGGCGACGGGGCCTCCGCCGACCTGCTCATGGCGGACGTTCGCGATCTCGGCAATCACTTCGGGGTCTTCGCGTTGCCACACCGCATGTGCCGCGACAATGCGCTCGCTGAACTCCGGTCGCCCCGCCAAACTGATTCTGTCCAGATACAGTGACCCGCCGACCTGCAAGCCGAACGCGCGGTCAGGTTTTGAAAACACATTCAGGGCCCACGCGGGGCGCGCGTTGTTGTCGCCCGCATCACCCCCCCGGCTGATCACATTACCGCGTCCATTGCCGACCCCCGCCTGGTAGTTCAGGTTCCATCCACCGGCTGGAAACCCGCCCTCGGCGAGTGCGCCGACGAAGTGCACGGGAATGAACCGGCCGCCGAATTGCACCATCTCAGGCCGGCTGATGGTGGTCTGCAGCCACTGGCCGTGATGGAACGCGGTGTTCCACCAGTTGATCGGCGTGTGGTACCGCCCGAACGACACCTTGAGGTGATCGCTCTGGTCGAACCTGATAATGGCTCGTTCGACTTCCGCATTGAAGCCGGTTGCCGCCGGCGTGCCGGTTCCGGCGTCGGCGCGCGGCGTGAACGACAACTCGCCGAAAAAATTGGTGCGCGGTGACAAGGCCGACGCGAGGTGAAGCACGAATTGCCCTTCGCTGAACCCACGCGAACCCTCCGGCCGTTTCTGGGCCAAGAAATTCACGTCACCAAAACCCGATAGATGGAGAGAGGGATATTCGTTCTCGGGAACGGCCGGAGTCGCCTGATTCACCTGCGCGACGTTACCGCTCGTCAGCGAAGAGACAGGTTCGTGCTGGGCCGCCGAAAGCGGCGACGCGAGACAGACGGCTGCGGCACCCGCAGCGAACAGTGCGGACCGGTCGCCGAAATTTGAGGGCATCCGAACAGCGCGCATTATAGGGCAATTCGTCAGTTGGAGTTTCACCAACGGGCCGCCGTCTGACGTGCAGATTCTGCAGACCCCGGGAATCGTTTCCGAGGCTGGGCCTGACCTACTACAATGAATGCTTCAACTTCGCGAGCCGCGCATGCCCCTACCTGCTGGAACGAAGCTCGGTCACTACTGCATCGTCGCGGAGATTGGTGCCGGTGGGATGGGTGTGGTGTATCGCGCCCACGATGACCACCTCGACCGCGATGTGGCCCTGAAGATGCTGCCGGCCGGCACCCTGGCCGATGAACCAGCCCGCAGACGTTTCCGCAGAGAAGCCCTCGCGCTCTCGAAATTGAATCACCCGAACATTGCGACGGTGTTCGACTTCGACACCCAGCACGGCGTCGACTTCCTGGCCATGGAGTTGATCGCAGGAGCTACGCTCGACGCGAAGTTAAAAGAAGGGCCGCTGGCAGAGCGAGAGAGCCTGCGGCTCGGAATGCAACTCGCCGAAGGGCTCGCCGCCGCGCACGCCGAGGGCGTCGTGCACCGCGACCTCAAGCCCGGGAACCTGATTGTCACTCCGGACGGCCGGCTGAAGATCCTCGATTTCGGCGTGGCGATGCTTCTGCACCCCGGAGGGGACCACGACGTCACGCGAAGCGCGACCGAGACGGACGGCGTCTCTGGGACGCTGCCCTACATGTCGCCGGAGCAGTTGCGGGGCGAGTCCACTGACGCGCGCAGCGACATCTACGCGGCCGGCATCGTGCTCTACGAGATGGCCACTGGCCGCCGCGCCTTTCCACAGACGCAGGGGCCGCAGCTCATTGGCGCGGTTCTGCACGAGACGCCGGCGCGGCCCAGCTCCATCAATCGCCAGGTCACCCCCGAGCTCGAAAACGTCGTCCTGAAGGCATCGGACAAGGAACCGAGCCGCCGGTACCAATCGGCGCACGAGCTTCTGGTCGCGCTCGAGGGGTTGAGCACGGGAGGGGCGCGGCCGACTGGCCGCGAGCGCTTGCGCTGGCCGATCGCTGTGGCCGGAAGCCTGGCACTCGTGGTTGTGTTGGTGGCGGGGCTGCTCGTCGGACTGAATGTCGGAGGATGGCGCGATCGGTTGCTGGGCCGCGTGACCTCAGGAAGTCACGCTGGGGGAACTGCTGGCATACCGATCAAGGCACGGCGCTCCGTCGCGGTGCTTGGCTTCAAGAATCTCTCGGGGCGGCCGGATGCCGCCTGGCTGTCCACCGCGCTTTCGGAAATGCTGACGACCGAACTGGCGGCGGGAGAACAGCTCCGCACGATTCCTGGCGAGAGCGTCTCGCAAATGAAGATCAATCTCGCGCTCGCCGACGCCGACAGCTACGGCAAGGACACGCTCTCGAAGATTCGAGCAAACCTTGGAACCGATGACGTCGTCCTGGGCTCTTACGTCCCCCTGGGCGGAGGGCAGATCCGACTCGATTTGCGGTTGCAGGATGCCGTAGTTGGCGAAACGTTGGCCGCCATCTCCGAGAGAGGAAGCGAAACGCAGATTGATGACCTCGTGAGCCGCGCGGGATCCGCACTCCGCCAGAAGCTAGGTGCGAGCGAGCTCTCTGCTGCCGAAGCAGTGGCCGTAAAAGCGACGCTTCCATCTAAGCCAGACGCCGTTCGGCTGTATACCGAGGGGTTAGCGAAGCTGCGCATCTTTGACGCGCTGACGGCACGCGATCTGCTGGCGAAGGCTGTCGCCGCCGATCCCGCATACTCGCTTGCGCACGCGGCGCTCGCGGCTGCCTGGTCGACGCTCGGCTACGACGAGAAGGCCAAGGCGGAAGCCAAGCTGGCGTTCGAGCTTTCGACAAGCCTGTCGCGCGAGGAGCGGCTGTTCGTCGAGGGACGGTATCGCGAAACGACGCGCGAGCGCGAGAAAGCAGTCGAGATCTACCGGACCCTCTGGAGCTTCTTCCCGGACAATCTGGACTACGGGCTTCGACTCGCCGCGGCGCAGACCTCCGCAGGGAAGGGACGGGACGCCCTGACGACAATTGAAGCGCTCCGAAAACTTCCGCAGCTTGCGTCCGCGGACCCGCGGCTCGATCTGGCAGAGGCGGGGGCAGCCTCTTCGATCTCGGACCTCAGGCGACAACAAGCGGCCGCGGAAAGAGCAGCGGCGCGGGGTTCAGCTCAGGGCGCGCGCCTTCTGGTCGCCCGAGCGCAGGTTTCAGAGGGCAGCGCACATATTCTGTTGGGGGAAATGGGAAAGGCGACGGCCCTTTATGAGAGTGCCAGAGAGATCTTTGCCGCGGCTGGGGACCGCGGCGGCGCAGCAAGCGTGTTAAGTTCCATCGGGACCATTTACTGGCAGCGCGGCGAGCTTTCCAAGGCGGAGGAAACGTACAAACAGGCACTCGTCATCCGGCGCGAGATCGGCAATAAGAGCGGCGTGGCATTATCTCTGAACAACCTCGCCGCCGTTCGTTACAGTCAGAAGGACCTCCCTGCCACGAAGAAGTACATGGAAGATTCGTTGGCGATCCGACGGGAGATCAACGATCGCGCGGGCGTAGCGACCAGCCTCAATAATATCGGCATTGTCCTCTTAGAGCAGGGGGAGCAGGCCGCGTCAAAGAGGATGCATGAGGAGTCGTTAGCGATTAAGCGCGCGATCGGTGATAAGCGAGGCGTTGCGATGTCGCTCACGAACATCGCTGTCGTGCTTAGTAGCGAGCCTGATCTCCCAGGGGCCAAGCGAATGTTCGAAGAGGCGCTGGCGATTCACCGGGAGATTGGCTTCAAGACGGGCGCGGCATTCACCATGCGCGCCATCGGCGTGGTGCTCTCTAAACGAGGGGATCTTCCAGCAGCGCACAAGAACCTTGAGGAAGCGCTCGCCATGCAAAATGAAATGGGCGAGAAGGGTGAGGCCGCGGAGACGCGTCGTGCCCTCGCTGGAATGTTGATCGATGAAGGCCAGGCCGCTCGGGCCGAAACGCTGGCTCGAGAGGCCGTGGACGAGTTCCAAACAGAAAAGGCAGGCGTCAGCGAAGCCTCCGCCCGCGGCGTGCTTGCGCAGTCGGAGCTCGTGCAGGGGAACCTTGCGGAGGCGCGGAAGGCCATCGACGACGCCACCAAACTATTGGCAAAGAGCGACGATCGTGACGTGCGCCTTTCGGTACTCACCACCGTCGCGCGAGTTCGCGCCGCGTCAGGGGAAACCGTCCAAGCCGCCAAGGATCTCGAAGCCGTCCTTGCCGAGGCCGTAAAATTCCACTTCATTGACGCCGAGCTCGAGGCTCGCCTGGCCCTCGGCGAAATCGAAATCAGGTCCGGGCAGTCCGCCGCGGGCCGGGCACGTCTCGCGGCACTCGAAAAAGAAGCCACAGCGAAGGGCTTCGGCCTCATCGCCCGCAAAGCAGCCGTAGGCAGGAAGTAGCGAACCAGCCCTCGGCCCCTGTGCTGTACCTGAAGGTCCGCCTAATCCGTGACGCAGCCTTGTGATGCGGAGCGCACGAGACGGACGTACTTCCCAAGCACGCCGCTCGTCGCCTTCGGCGCCGGCGCCTTCCACGCGGCCCGACGCTTCCCCACCTCCTCGTCGCTCAGCGCCACGCTGATCTCGCACGCCGCGGCATCGATGGTGATCCGATCGCCGTCGTGCAGGAGCGCAATCGGCCCGCCGTCCTGCGCCTCCGGCGTGATGTGCCCGATGATGAAGCCGTGCGAGCCGCCGGAGAACCGTCCGTCGGTCAGCAGCGCGACGTCCTTGCCGAGGCCGGCGCCCATGATCGCGGAGGTCGGCGTGAGCATCTCCGGCATGCCGGGGCCGCCCTTCGGACCCTCGTAGCGGATGACGATGACCGATCCCTTCGCGATCTCGCCGCGCTCGAGCCCGGCGAGCATCGCTTCCTCGGAATCGAACACCTTCGCGGGACCCGAGAAGCGCTCGCCTTCCTTGCCGGTGATCTTCGCCACGGCGCCCTCCGGCGCGAGGTTGCCCCGCAGGATGCGCAGGTGGCCGCGCGGAAGGATGGGCTTCTCGATCGGCTGAATCACCTGCTGCCCCGCCTTCAGCGGGGGCACGCCGGCTACGTTCTCCGCGAGCGTCTTGCCAGTGACGGTCATGCAGTCGCCGTGAAGGAACCCGCGCTCGAGCAGGTACCGCATCAGCGCGGGCGTGCCGCCGACGGAATGGAGATCCTCCTGCACGTACGTGCCGCTCGGCTTGAGATCCGCGAGCAGCGGAACGCGATCGCTCGCGCGCTGGAAGTCGTCGAGGGACAGCGGAATGTTCGCCGTGCGCGCCATCGCGATCAGGTGCAGCACGGCGTTGGTCGATCCGCCGACCGCCATGATCAGCGCCAGCGCGTTCTCGAATGACTTCTTCGTGAGGATGTCGAGCGGCTTCAGATCCTTCTCGAGCAGCGTGCGCACCGCGTCGCCGGCGCGCCGGCACTCGTCCGCTTTCGCCGGATCGTCCGCCGGCGTCGAGGAGCTGTACGGCAGCGAAAAGCCAAGCGCCTCGATCGCGGTCGCCATCGTGTTGGCCGTATACATTCCACCGCACGCGCCCGCGCCCGGGCACGCGTGCCGCACGATGTCGAGCCGCTGCTCGTCGGTGATGGTGCCGGCGATGTACTCGCCGTAGGACTGGAAGGCCGAGATGATGTCGCGCGGCTTGCCCTGGGCGAAGCCGGCGCGGATCGTGCCGCCGTACACCATGAGGGCGGGCCGATTGAGCCGGAGCATCGCGATCACCGACCCGGGCATGTTCTTGTCGCAGCCCGGCACGGTAATCAACCCGTCGTACCACTGCGCGCTGACGACGGTCTCGATCGAGTCGGCGATGAGATCGCGCGACGGCAGCGAGTAGCTCATCCCCTCGGTGCCCATCGAGATGCCGTCGCTCACGCCGATCGTGTTGAAGCGCAGCCCGACCAGCCCCGCCGCCTTGACGCCGTCCTTGACGTGCGCGGCGAGCCGGTCGAGGTGCATGTTGCAGGTGTTGCCCTCGTACCACATGCTGCAGATGCCGACCTGCGGCTTCTGCAGATCCGCGTCGGTCAGGCCGACGCCGTACAGCATCGCCTGAGACGCGCCCTGGCTGCGGGGCTGGGTGATGCGCGAACTGTATTTGTTCGCCGCCCGCTGCCCGCTGCCTGCTGCCTGCTGGCTCATACCGTCGCCGGCGCCGGGATGTTCACCGGATCGAGAAACGGCATCATCGCGCGGAGACGGCTGCCGACCACCTCCACCGGGTGCTTCGCTTCCTGCACGCGATACGCCTTGAAGCGCGGCAGCCCTGCTTCGTACTCGGCCATCCACTCGTTGGCGAACTTGCCGGACTGGATGTCCTTCAGGATCTGCTGCATCGCCTTCTTCGTGTCGTCGGTGACGATCTTCGGGCCGGCGGTGTAATCGCCCCACTCGGCGGTGTCGCTCACCGAGTACCGCATGTACGCCAGGCCGCCGCGGTAGAACAGATCGACGATCAGCTTCAGCTCGTGCATGCACTCGAAGTACGCGATCTCGGGCTGGTAGCCGGCCTCGACCAGCGTCTCGAACCCGGCCTTCATCAGCGCGCTGACGCCGCCGCACAGCACCGACTGCTCGCCGAACAGATCCGTCTCGGTCTCTTCCGCAAACGTCGTCTCGATGATGCCCGCGCGCGCGCAGCCGATGCCGCGCCCGTACGAGAGCGCCAGCGCCTTCGCGTTGCCGGTGAAGTCCTGGTGGACGGCGAGCAGCCCTGGAACGCCGCCGCCCTCAGGGAAGATCTCGCGGACGCGGTGGCCCGGCGCCTTCGGCGCGATCATCGTCACGTCGACATCCTTGGGCGGCACGACGAACCCGAAGCGGATGCTGAGGCCGTGGCCGAACATCAGCATCTTGCCCTTCGTGACGTGCTGCCTGATGTCGGACGCGTAGACTTCCTTCTGCTTCTGATCGGGGATCAGCACCATGATGACATCGCCCCAGGCGCTCGCCTCGGGGACGGTCATGACGCGCAGCCCGGCGTTCTTCGCCTTCTGGACCGACTGACTCGCCGCCGGCAGGCCGACGACGACGTCGACGCCGCTGTCCTTCAGGTTCAGCGCATGAGCGTGTCCCTGCGATCCGTAGCCGATGACCGCCACCTTCTTCCTGCGAATCAGGTCGAGGTCGGCATCCTTGTCGTAGTACATCGTCGCCATTTCCGGTGCTCCTATGTGCGTGGGGTAAACCACGAAGATTCAGTCAACCACGAAGACGCGAAGGCCACGAAGTAGAAACTCTATCCTTCGTGTTCGTCGTGTTCTTCGTAGTTGCAAAAAGATCCTGCGAGGTTGAGAAGACCCTTAAGAATACTTCGGCGGGCCGTGAAGGCCCGCCCTACTGCGACCGTGAAGCAGACAGGGCCGTATCACCGCGGCGCATGGCCACCTGCCCGCTGCGCACCATCTCGATGATGCCCAGCGGCTCGAGCCGCGCGATGACGGCGTCGACGTGCGGCGGCTCGCCGGTAATCTCCAGCGTCATCGTCTGCTCGCCGGTATCGACGATGTGCGCGCGGGTCTCGTCGACGACGCGCAGGAGCGCGCCGCGATCGTGCCCCGCGACCGCCACCTTGACGAGCGCGAGGTCGCGCGCCACGGCCGGCACCGAGCCCAGGTCCTCGACCTCCAGCACGTTGACGAGCTTGTAGAGATACGCGCTCACGCGGTCGGCGCTGGCCTGGTCGCTGTCGATCACGATCGTCATCCGCGAGATGCCGGGGTCGGCGGTGCGGCCGACGCTCAGCGATTCGATGTTGAAGACGCGGCGGCGGAAGAGCGACGCGACGCGATTGAGCACGCCTGGCTTGTCTTCCACCAGCACGACGAGGGTGTGTTGCATCGGATCCTGTCAGTAAGTTCGAAGGTCGAAGTTCGAAGCTCGAAGTAAGTTCGACGTCAGAAGTCAGAAGTTAGTTCGGATCGTCAGCGGTGTCGACGAGCACCGACGTCTCGGGCCGGCGGATCATCGCGTCGAGGTCCGCGCCGGCGGGCACCATCGGGTAGACGCTGTCTTCCTGCTCGACACGGAAGTCGATCACCACGGCGCCTTCGGCCTGGCGCGCGCGCTGGACGATGGCGGTCACGCCAGGACGGTTGTCGACGCGCAGGCCGAGCAGGCCGTGGGCGTCCGCAATCTTGACGAAGTCGGGGTTGCGCAGCGGCGTCGCCGCATAACGGCGCTCGTAGAAGAACTCCTGCCACTGCCGCACCATCCCGAGGTAGCCGTTATTAATGATGGCGACGTTGACCTTCAGCCCCTCCTGCGCGGCGGTCGACAGCTCCGCCTGCGTCATCTGGAAGCCGCCGTCGCCGACCACGGCCCAGACCTCCGAGTCGGGCTTCGCCAGCTTGGCGCCGATCGCCGCCGGCAACCCGAATCCCATCGTGCCGAGGCCCCCTGACGTGATGAGCGTCCGCGGCTCGTTGTGATGGTAGTACTGCGCCTCCCACATCTGGTGCTGCCCCACGTCGGTGACGACGATCGCCTTTCCCTCGGTGAGGCGCCAGATGTCGTTGATCACGTGCGCCGCGTAGAGATGACCGTTGTCGGGCAGCGCCTGGATGTCGCGCACCGCCGTGTCGCCCTTCATCGACCCGATGTACTTGAGCCACGGGGCATGGCTGGCGGGCTCCAGCATGTCGAGGAGCTCGCGCAGCGTCTCGCGCAGGTCCGCGACGATCGCGGCATCGACATGGACGTTCTTGTTGATCTCCGACGGATCGATGTCGATGTGGATCTTCTTCGCGTGCGGTGCATAGGTCTTCAGGTTGCCCGTCACGCGATCGTCGAAGCGCATGCCGAAGGCGAGCAGCAGGTCGGCTTCCTGGATCGCGTGGTTGACCCATGCTTCGCCGTGCATCCCCATCATGCCGATGCCGAGCGGATGGCTGGCGGGGAAACCGCCGATGCCGAGCAGCGTGACCGTCACCGGCGCGTCGATCATCTCGGCGAACGCGCGCAGCTCCTTCATCGCGTGGCTCTGGATGACGCCCTGGCCTGCGAGGATGACCGGCTTGCGCGAGGCGCGGATCAGGTCAACGGCCCTGGTCAGCTCTGATTTCGCCGCATCGCGATGCGCCTTGTAGCCGCGCATCTTCACCGGCGCGTCGTTCCACAGCCACTCCATCGCGGCCTGCTGCGCATCCTTGGTGATGTCGACGAGCACGGGCCCGGGGCGTCCCGATTTCGCCAGGTGAAACGCCTCCTTTATCGTCGGCATGATGTCTTCGACACGCGTGACGAGATAGTTGTGCTTCGTGATCGGCAGCGTGATGCCGCTGATGTCGGTTTCCTGGAATGCGTCGTAGCCGATCAACTTGCCCGGCACCTGGCCGGTGATGCAGACGATCGGCGACGAGTCCATCTGCGCGGTGGCGATGCCGGTGACGAGATTGGTGGCTCCGGGACCCGAGGTGGCAATCGCGACGCCCACCTCGCCACTGGCGCGCGCGAAGCCGTCGGCCATGTGCGCGGCGCCCTGCTCGTGGCGGACCAGGACGTGGCGGACCGGGTAATCGAGCATCGCGTCGTAGGCTGGAAGAATCGCCCCGCCGGGGTAGCCGAAAACCGTCCGAACCCCTTCGTGCACGAGGCATTCCCAGATGATCTGCGCGCCGGTCCGCTGCATTCAGGCCAACTCCTGTTCGCCAGTGTGCCCCGTATGGATCACATCAGTCAAATTGATAGTTATTCCCAGACCATAACGAATGCTAATCACAGCTCAACCTTGAGTCGCTCCATCACCGGGGTCTGACCCCGGTACGCCGCATCACCGGGGTCTGACCCTGTTTATCGGGTGGTCCGATACTTGAGTTAGCTGTTCGACAAGGGGTGAAACAAATGAGAAGTCACTGGACGATCGCTGCGCTGCTCGGCTCCGCTCTGCTCGTGGCCTGCAACGGACGTGGCAGCGAAAATGCTCAGAATTCCGACCAGAATCAGGCGGCGGCGCCCGTAGACACGCCCGCAGTGACCGGCCAGACTGCGGCGCCCGCGCCTCCGGCACGGCCACAGCAAAGGCGCACCGCGGCGGACAAGTCACCCATTCTTACCGGAAAACCCCCGGCGACGGTGCAGGCGCCCCAGTGGCGCGAGATCAGCGTCCCTGCCGGCACGGTGCTTCCGCTGGAGCTGACCACCGCCCTCTCGTCCGAGACGGCGCAGGTTGAAACGCCGGTGAGCGCGCGGATTCGCAACCCGGTCGTGATCAACGGCGATACCGTCCTTCCGGCGGGCGCAACCGTCGCCGGCACGGTGACCGATGTCGCGCGCGCAGGCCGCGTGGAGGGCCGCGCGCACCTGTCGTTCGCCTTCAACGAGCTCCGCGTGAACAGCGGACGCGAGGATATCCGGACCAATCCGGTCACCGTCGAAGGCGAAGCCACCAAGGGTGAAGACGCGACCACGATCGGCGCAGGGGCCGGCGTCGGGGCGATCATCGGAGGCATCCTCGGCGGCAAGAAAGGTGCGGGCAAGGGCGCCGTCGTCGGCGGCGCGGCCGGCGCCGGCGTCGTGCTCGCGACGCGCGGCAAGGACGTGACGCTGGCGGAAGGCACGAACGTCACGGCGACGCTCGCGCAGCCGCTCACGATTCGCGTGCCGATTCACTGACGCGAGTTTCTTTTGATTTGGGTTTTGGGATTCGGGCTGTGGGATTTACCTCGGCTGTGCGGGCTTGTCCTGGGCTTCGGGCCCAACCGCTCCTTCCACGGCCACGAACCCGATTTTCGAGTGTGTCCCGTCGCAGAAGGGCTTGGTCGTCGAGGCGCCGCAGCGGCAGAGCGCGATGGGCCGCCGCTCGGTCGTGTATTCGTTGCCGTCCCAGTCGAGCACCTTCACGTCGTCGCCTTCAACCCGGTAAGGGCCGTTCTTCCGCACGCGTATCGTCGTCACGTGCTCACCCCATCTTCTGCATGGCGGCCAGGAAGTCCGCGTTGCTCTTGGTCTTACCCATCTTGTCGAGCAGCAATTCCATCGCCTCGACCGGCGACAGCGGGTTGAGCACCTTGCGGAGCACCCAGATGCGGTTGAGATCCTCCTTCGCGATCAGCAGCTCTTCCTTGCGCGTGCCGCTCTTGGTGATGTCGATCGACGGGAACACGCGCTTGTCGGTCAGCTTGCGATCGAGGTGGATCTCCATGTTGCCCGTGCCCTTGAACTCCTCGAAGATCACGTCGTCCATGCGCGAGCCGGTGTCGATGAGCGCCGTCGCCATGATCGTGAGCGACCCGCCCTCCTCGATGTTCCGCGCCGCGCCGAAAAACCGCTTCGGCTTCTGCAGCGCGTTCGAATCGAGACCGCCCGACAGCACTTTCCCTGACGACGGGATCACCGTGTTGTAGGCCCGCGCGAGCCGCGTGATCGAGTCCAGCAGGATGAGCACGTCCTTCTTGTGCTCGACCAGGCGTTTGGCTTTCTCGATCACCATCTCCGCCACCTGCACGTGGCGCTGCGCGGGCTCGTCGAACGTCGACGAGATCACTTCGCCCTTCACCGACCGCTGCATGTCGGTGACCTCCTCGGGCCGCTCGTCGATGAGCAGCACGATCAGAAACACCTCGGGGTGGTTGGTCGCCACCGACTGCGCGATGTTCTGCAGCAGCATCGTCTTCCCCGTGCGCGGCGGCGCGACGATGAGGCCGCGCTGGCCCTTGCCGACGGGCGTCAGCAGATCCATCACGCGCGCCGACAGGTTGTCGGAGGCTGCTTCGAGGACGAACCGCTCCAGCGGATAGAGCGGCGTGAGATTCTCGAAGAACAGCTTCTCGCGCGCCTGGTCGGGCGCCTCGAAGTTCACCGCCTCGACCTTGATCAGCGCGAAGTAGCGCTCCCCTTCTTTCGGCGGCCGGATCTGGCCGGACACGGTGTCGCCGGTGTGGAGATCGAACTTTCGGATCTGCGATGGCGACACGTAGATGTCGTCGGGCCCGGGCAGGTAGTTGTAGGCGGGGGCGCGCAGGAAGCCGAAGCCGTCCGGCAGCACCTCGAGCACGCCTTCCGAGAAGATGAAGCCGCTCTGCTCGGTCTGCGCCTTGAGGATCTGAAAGATCAGGTCCTGCTTGCGCATGCCGGTCGCGTCGACCACGTTCAGGTCCTTGCCGATCTGGGTGAGCTTTTGGATGCTCATGTCTTTCAGATCGTTGATCTTCAGGCTCGCGCGCGCCGGCGGCGCTGCCTGCTGCTGCGCGGGACGGTCGGCGACGCCGGTGGCCTCCGGATCCTGCGCCGGTCCGGTCTCTGGGCGTTTCGGGGTAGTCGGCATAACGGGAAGACCTGTGTTGCTGCGGTTTTGGTTGTTGAAGGTAACGAAAGGTCGCGAACGCGCGTGCGGCAGTGCTTTTAGGTGTGTGTTTTTCGCGAGTATAGCGAAACCCGGGAGTAGGGGGAAGGGGAAACCGTAGGGGCCGACCTTCAGGTCGGCCTAGAACGAATATGGATTCTGGCCGATCCCGACAATGCTGCAGGCCTCGATGACATTGAGCTTGCGGCGGCGCGCCTCGGCCATCAGCTCGTCGCTCTCCGCGCCGGGGTTGATCCAGACTTCCGCGATCTGTTTCTTTTCAAATCCATCAAGCAGCGTAATCCCGATGTCCGGCGGCACATAGACCGTCGCCATGTCGATACGCTCCGGCACGTCGACCACTGAGGCATACGTCGCGACCCCTTCAACTTCCTTCTCGTTCGGGTTGATCGGGATCACGTTGTAGCCTCGGGCCTTGAAGGCGCGGAACGCCTTGTTGCCGAACTTCTGGCGGTCACTCGAGGCGCCGACCACCGCGACGGTTTTCATGTTCGGATTATCCCACCCGGATGCCCGGCCCGCCTTCGTCCGGCCCGACTGTACAATTGCGGCCGGTGAATCGGCCGGTCCTCACGCTCCTCCTCTTGTCCGCGCTCACGTTTTTTCTGGGCCTGGGCGTCCAGGCGATCACCGATTCCGACGAAGCGTTCTACGCGGAGGCCTCGCGCGAGATGGTCGAGGGCGGCGACTGGCTGACGCCGCACTTCAACTACGACGATCGCTGGCAGAAGCCAATCCTCTACTACTGGTTCACGGCTGGCGCGTTCGTGCTCACCGGGCCGACCGAGTCCGCGGCGCGTGTCGGCGCCGCGCTGTCGGGCGCCGGCCTCGTGCTGATCACGTGGGCCGCGGCGCGCCGCATGACGGCGAGGCCCGACGCCGCCTGGATCGCCGGCGCGATCGCCGCAACCTGTTACGGTTATTTCGCGATGGCGAGGTCGGCGCTGCCCGATCTGCCGCTCGCCTTCTTCATCACGCTGGCCATCTGGGCGGCGCTGCGTGGCGCCGATCCGCAGGCGTCTGGCCCCGCGCGCTGGTGGGCCGTCGCAGGCCTCTCCGCCGGACTCGGATTCCTCACGAAGGGACCGGTCGCGCTCGTGATCCCCGCGATCGTCCTTCTGCCGATCTGGTGGCACGAGCGTCGCACCGTCGCCACGCCGGGTCTGAAAAGACCCGGCCTCCGCACGTCGCACATCGCGGTGGCTGTCGTCTTGTTCGCCCTTGCAGGTGTGCCGTGGTACGTCGCCATGACCATGAAACACGGCACGGCGTACCTGCAGAGCTTTTTCGTGGCGGACAACCTCGAGCGATTCGCGACCTCCCGCTTCAACGGGCCGCGGGAGATCTGGTTCTACATCCCGATTGTGGTCGGCGGGTTGATGCCATGGACCGTGTTTCTGCTGGTTCTTCCGTGGCGCTCGGTACGGGCGGTGATGCAGCGCCGCCGGCGCCTGACCTCCGTTGAATGGCGCCTGATCATCTGGACGATCGCGCCGCTGCTGCTCTTCACCGCGTCGGTCGGCAAGCAGCCGCGGTACATCCTGCCGCTGCTGCCGCCGATCGCGATCCTGCTCGGCGTCTCGATCGCCGATCGCATCGCGGCAGCCCGCGACGCGGCGGCCCGGCGCGAGCTCCTCATCGCGACGATCTCGACATCAGCGATGTTCGCCGTGCTGGCCGTGCTGCTCTACCGCGCGCGCGGGCTTGTGGTCTCCGCCTATCCATCGCTCACATGGACAGGGATCATTGCGGTGATCTGTGCGGCGGTCGCGCTGGCATGGGTGGCCGCGGCACGCGCCTGGAGCCGGCTGCCGATTGTCATGGCGGTGTCGGCCGCCGTGCTGCTGCTGGCGCTGCAATTCGGCGCGTTCGCCGGACAGCGGCCGGAGGCGGTCGAGGAGATGGCCGCGATGATCCGCGTGAATCGCGCCGGGGGAGAGCCCGTCGCCGAATACGAGGCGTTCGTCAGGAACCTCGTGTTCTATACGGGGTTTCCGCAGGTGCAGATCTTCGACGATGCGGGCGCGATCGCCTTTCTCAAGTCGTCCGATCGGGTGTTCCTCGTTCTCCATCGACAGGACCTGGATCGCGTCGAGCCGATTGCCGGCATCCCGCTGCACACGCTCGGCGAGGTCACGTACTTGAACACGGCGAGCGTCCGCCTTCGAACGCTGCTCGATCCATTGCCCGCCGAGGATCTCGAGACGGTCGTCCTGGTGTCGAATCGATAGGCCGACCTGATCGATAGGCCGACCTAAGGCGGTTCTCAGGTTGCTCTGGTGCTCACGTGCTTAGGTTCCGGTGCACGGGTTCATTGGTTCTTGGGTGCACCGGTGAGTTCACGCGAAAAACCTGTGAACCGGAGAACCACCTGA
>JAHFUO010000003.1 GCA_023265015.1 Acidobacteriota bacterium
AAACCATCCGCCCACGAGCCACCAGGCGCTGACGACGGCAAGCGCCACGCACGGCAGCGCCACAATTACGCGGATTACCGAATCCCTAATCCCCAATCCCCAATCCCCAATCCCTAATCCCTAATCCCTAATCCCGATCTATTCCACCCAGTACCGATCCGCCCAGCGTGGCATGAAGGACGGGCTGGCGACGCGCCTGAGGATGACTTCATCCCGGATCCGGCGCGTGATCGCGAGCTCCTGCGGATCGGCCGGCCAGTCGTCGCGCTTGTCGGCACGCAGCACTTCAACCCAGTCGTTTCGCGTCTTGAACGCGTCGTACCGCAACAGGTAGTGATTACCAGCGGCGCGGAACGCCCACAGCCCCGCGTCGGTCGTCAGCAGCAGCGCGATCAGCGCGGATGCGATGAGACCACGCTGAGGAATCGTGTCGAGAAGCGCGCGCACGGCGATGAAGGCAGCCACTGCGTAGAACAAGCCGCCGACGCTGATGATCTCATCCTTGATGTACGCGGCGGTCAGCGCCGCGTTGACGATCATGACCGCGCACGCCACGACGAACATGCGGTCGGCGTCGGTCCACGCCGCGCGTCCGCGGCGAAGATGTCGCGCGCCGTACCACACGATCAACGCCGTCATGACCAGCGACGATGCGAGGTTGATCCAGAGGACCGGATGCGCCACGCCGGTGTTCCAGGCGTTGACCAGGCCGTAGACGCCCTGGCGCGGTTCCGAGAACAACAGCGACGCGAGGCCGCCGGCGACGTTGTACACCATGAAGCCGAGCGGATGCGCGCCGAATCGCTGCTTCAGCTCCTCCGGTGAATAGAACGTGCCGCCAAACCCGCTGCCGTGACCGCCGACACCGGGCGACGCGATCTCGAGGGCGTGGCGGGCGAGTAGATAGGCCATCACCAGCAGCGTGGTCGCCACCACGGTCGATCGGGTGATGCCCCGCATGCCGGCCGCCCCGCAACAGATCGCCACCACCCACACCAGCGCGCCCGATTCGATCACCGACAGCGCAAAGGCGAGCAGTACGCACGCGATCACCGGGAAAAACCAGCGGGGCTGATACTGCGCGAGCACGAACACCGCCAGCGCGCAGACGCCGACCTCGGCGAAGTGGTTGATCGGAAAGGCTTCCTGGAGCATCGCGACGAACGTGTGGATTCCGATCAGGGCGGGGAACACCACCGTGAACGCAGCCAGAGCGGTCCACGTCCGCACGCGGATTGCCAGCAGAAACAACAGCACGAGCAACACGAGCAGCGCGACGTGAGCGCCGCGGAAGGCGCTGTTGTAGGTCGTGCCGGTCGCCGCTGCGGCGTTCAGCAGCCAGCGCGTCTGCGCGTAGCGCATCGGACGAAACGTCGTGCTCGAGAACCGCGAGCTGTCGGTCAGGAGACTCCAGAACGACGAGTACTTGGCGCCGATGACAATTGCCTGGAGACTGTCCGAGACCTGGATGGGAATTTGAAAAACGCTCTCGGCGAGCGGAAGGGTGATGAACGCTGCGATCAGAAAAGCGAGGACCGCCGGTCTCAATCGGTCCACGGGAGGCGGACGCCGTCGCACTTGAGGATGAAATCGGAAGGCATCAGTTTCCTGAGATGCGTGGCGATCTCGTCTGCGCCCTGCAGCTGCGCGAAACAGAGAAGCGACGGCAGTGTGGCGCTGTCCACGCGCGCGCCGTGCTGGTGGAGAAACTCCACCGTGTCGACATGGCCGCTCGCCACGGCGGCTTCGAGCGGGGTCATCCGGTACTCTCCGGGGCGAACGAGACCGGATCGGACCCGTTCCGCGCGGTTCGGATCCACACTCGATTCGATCTGCCGGAGTATTTCGAGATGATCCCGCACCGCCGCCGCCTCTGGCAGCGTCAGATCGGCGGGGGTCAAGAACGGCGTGTACCCCATCCATCCGGCGATCACGAGTGCCGTCGCCACAATCAACCAGGCGGCTGGTGCCGCCGAAGCCGCCAGCGCGACATCACGCCGCGTTGTTCCCGTGCCCGCCGGAGTCGTCGCCGCCCCGATCACTCCGTGATGAACCATTTCACGGCCCAGCGCGGCACGAACAGCAGGGACAGGGGTCGGGTACGCATCGCCTCGGCTCGCAGGTCCTGGACGAGGCCCTTTCCCTGTGGCGTCGTCGGAGTCTGGTCCTGCTGCGCGAGCCACTCATCGACGTGCGCCCATTCGTACCGGTCCGCGGCTCCGATTCGCAGCATCTGGTACTGCAACCCGATGGTTCTGATCGTCCATGCGGCGCCGCCGGCGAACAGCATGAGACCGAGTACGGCCGTCGCAGCAGTGGGTCGCGACGGCTGGCTCCATCGCGTCAGCGCGTCGCGCGTCGCCGCAAACACGGCGAGGGCATAGAAGACGCCCGCGGTACTCATGATGTCGTCCTTGACGTAGCTGAAACACATCGCCGCGTTGGCGAGCGCGACCACGACGCAGATGATCACAAGCTGGTCGGCGTGATCGAATTGCCGGGCCGCCCACGCCGCGCGGCGGTGGATCGCGAACAACACGAGCAGGCCGGTGCCGACCAGCGCCGAGACGATGCTCGTGATGACCATCGGATCGATGTTGCCGGTCACCACCCGCTCGGTCAGCATCCAACGGCCGTTCGTCGGCTCGGACAGGAAGATCGACGCAAAGGCGGATACGACGTTGTACAGATGGAAGTAATAGAGACGGCCCGTCTCGACGAATCGTCGCTGGATGTCGGCCGGCTCGATCCGTGAGAATCCGAAGCCGGTCGCCCGCTCGCCGGCGTCCGGCGCTCCAATATTGAATAGCCCGAACCGGTAAAACATGTAGGCGGCGAGCAGCCCGGTCATGACCGCCACGCCGCGCCGTGAGACGCCTCGCAAGCCCACGAGGCGTGCCGCGACGACCACAACCCATACGAGCGGCCCGGAGTCGAGTGTCA
The DNA here is from genome assembly GCA_023265015.1 of Acidobacteriota bacterium. GTDB lineage: Bacteria > Acidobacteriota > Vicinamibacteria > Vicinamibacterales > UBA2999 > Gp6-AA40. The sequence goes on from JAHFUO010000003.1 coordinate 2,944, forward strand.
GCGTCGCGACCACGAACAGGACCGCGGCGGCCGTGTCCGCGATGACTCCGCCGTGCGACTGGCACAGCAGGAGCGCGGCGATCGAGAACACGGCGATCTCGATGAAGTGATTGATCGCATACTCTTCCCACACCATTCCGAGGAACGTGTGCATCCCCGTCAGTACCACGAGCGCATACGTGAACGCGAGCGCGTCATTCTTCGTCCGTACGCGAGCGACGCGGACAAAGACGAAGAACAACGCTGCAATGAACAGGACGTGGAACAATTTGTACGCGAGGTTGTAGTGTCCGCCGGATCCGTCGAGCAGGAGCTTGATCTGCATGAACCGCAGCGGGCGGAAGAAACCGCCACTGTCGATCTTTCCCATCAGGACTTGCCACGCTGACATGTCCTGAACCTTCAGAATCGGCACGAGTGAGTCAGTGATCTGAAGAGGATTCCTCACGACGGCGAGGCACACGACGAGCGCCGTCAGCGAGGCGGCACTCCACGCCATCCACGTCCAGCGCGTGGTTGTCGCAGGTCGAGGGTCCATTCCCATATCAGCGTGTCGTGGAGTTCTGTAACTATACTTATGTAACCACGCGCCATCAACGTGCACGGCGCCAATGTCTCACCTCGCGAAGCACGGAAGTCCGGTCGCGCGATCGATTGCCGTATCCGGGGCCGCGCGCGGCAGCCAGACGCGAATACGCGAATCGATCGATGGGACCGCGTGCTCTTCGAGCGCGCGCTCCCGCACCCATCGACCGAGGTCCGGCCACGAGCTCATGAAGACCGTCGAACCGTCGAGCATCACCGCGGCGCCGACCCGCTCGCGATTCAGCTGCGCGATTGCCCGCGCCACGTCCGCGGGATCGTCGTAGTACCCGGGAATCCATGACGCGAGGCCGCTCGCGAACGGCCGGTGCGCGAGCACGGGAATCTCGGGACCGAAGCCGCTCACCAGGACGCGATCGCTCGCCAGCGTGCAGCGCGCCAGGTAATCGACGAGCGGCGCGAGCGCGGGATTCGGCTGAATGTCCGGCGACCCATTCTCGAGACGACGCGTCACGCGCACCGCCTGGCGCGCGACACCGGCAGGCGTCACGATCGTGGAACGAGCCGCGGCGGGCATCACTGCAAGCACGATCACGACGGCAAGCCCCGCGCTCGCGGCCCTGTTCAGCACGCGCGTCGAGAAGAGATGTCCGGCCACGGCGGCGGCCGCGACCGCCATCGGCGCCACGACGTCGGGCAGACGCGCGGCGAGGACATCGCGGAGAAAAACCACGGCAATGAGCAGGACGAGCGCGGACGCTGACGCCAGCTGTGCGCGCGACAGCCGCGGCCCTCGACTGTGCTCGGGCCGGGGTCCGTCGCGAAACGACAGGAGCACGCCAAGCGCGGGAATCGCGACGAGGACGTAGAAGAGCGCCGGCGGCGATCCGCCGGCGGTTCGTCGTCCTTCGGTGGCCACGAAGCGAAGCGCGGAGGCAAGGTACTCCGGCACGCCTTCGTACCACTGCACGTACAGCAGCCACGGGCTGATGAAGAGAAGTGAGAGCGCGGCGTACAGAGCAAGCGTACGCAGCGCCTCGCCGCGCGCATCGGCGTGCCGGACCGCGAGGAGCACGGCGCTCGAGATCGCGACGTACGCGATGTAGTCGTGCCGCAGCAGGAACGCAATCGCGGTCCATCCGGACAGCGCGACGAGCCGCCTCCTGCCGGGCGCGTCCGCGTACCCCCACGCGAGCCAGATCGCCACGACCGGCACGATGACCTTCGTCGTGTTGTACATCCGTGGAGAGATCAGGATCGTGATCGCGGCGGCGGCCACACCGGCGATCGCGCTGCCGCTCGCGCGCCGCACGAGCAGATACGTGACCGCCACGGTGGCGCTGAGGAACAGGAGGCAGAGCACGATGTTCACCAGCAGCGTCGGGCCGAAGATCGCCGCGGCCGCGGTGGAAACGAGATATGCGAGCGGCTGACCCGGATCGACGAAATCCCGCACGGGCCAGTCGCCGTAGAGCACCTGGTGCGCGCGCGCCAGCATCACGAAATGATCGTTTTCGATCGCGCCGGTGGTCACGTACCGGTACAGGAACGCCGCGCCGCCGAGGATTACCGCGGCTTGCCCCGAGCGAAGTCGAGGGGCCGCCGGTGAGAGCCGCAATCTCTCCACGCCTTCAGTCCACGGTTGCGACGAGGCCGACGACATCGCCCAGGTTCAGCGGGACGCGCGCCCCGGGCGCCAGGCGGAGCGGCAGGGCAGCCGCATGCGCGGCGCGCAGCAGCAGGCTGCCGCGCGACAGCTCGCGAAGACGCCGTTCGATGTATGAAAAGCGGTAGCGCCGGCCCACAGTGCGGTGCTCGATGACGCTGAATCTGCACTCGCGCAGCAGCCTGGCGAGATTCGAGGCGCTGAACAGGGAAATGTGCTGGGCAAGGTCGACGTAGTACCAGTGCGGGCCGAGAAGTCGGGCAATGGGACTTCCGGTGTCGGGGGTCGTGATGAACAGGTGTCCACCGCCGACCAGGTACCGGCGACATCGCTCCAACGCAGCCCGCGGATCCGGCAGATGCTCGATGACATCGAACATCGTCACCGCATCGAACCGGCCGACGTATGCGGGATGCTCTGCTTCAATCGATCCCGGTTCGAGGCAGACATTGAAATGCTCGCGGCCCCATGCGACGACGGTGGGACTCGGTTCGATGCCGATGGCCGTGTACCGTTGCTGCGCCTCGCGAATGAAGTGACCGAGGTTCGCGCCGACGTCGAGCAGCGCGCGTCCCGCCGGGAGGAACCGGCTCACCCATTCGAGCTTGTCACGGGCCGCTTCGACGGTGGCCGCGTCCTGGTAGTAATCCTTGTACACATCCGTGAAGAAGATCGGCTCGTCCGATTCGTAAATCGACTCTCCGGTACTCGTTCTTGACACACCCTGGGGCACCCACGCAAATCGGCACTGGCTGCAACGAAGGAGCTGACGTTCGCGGTGTGCCGTCCACAACGATCCCCTGCCGCCGCACAGCAGGCAGCGACTTGTCCGCCGAAGCTCGGAGAGCGAAGGCGGATCGCGTGGACGATCGCGATCAGGCGACATTCTGCGGCGCCGACTGAGGGCGCTTTCGGCGATCGGCTGCAATCAGCATCACGCCCACGAGAAGTCCGCAGGCGCTGAGAACCGTGCCGGCGCGCTTGGTCGTTGACGCGAACTCGAATGTGACCGTGTGGCGGCCGGCGGGAACAACGACTCCCTGCAGCGCGACATCGGTCCGGCGCACGGGCGCGATGCTGCCGTCGATCCGCGCGCGCCAACCGGGATAATCCGCCTCGCTCAGCACGAGGAACCCGCCGCCGCTTGTGGAGACATTGACGGTGATCCGACCGTCTGCGATCCGGTCGACCCTCGCGCTTCCCTGGCCGGGGCGAAACGGGCCAGGCACGCCGCCCTCCTCCGGGTCCACGATCGCCATCCGGCGCGGATCGAAGCGCGTGCCGCCGGGAAGCTGAGCGCGGCGCGCGGCTTCCAGCGCGTCGCTGTCCGGCAGCGCCTTCACGTCGGTCACCACCCACGCCCGTGGGAGGGCGCGCAAGTTTTCGTACACGACGTACGGAATCTCGTCCGCGATCGGCTCATCCACGCCCCGGTCCGTGATCCGTGATGTCTCGAAGTGCCGGATTGCACGCCAGCGCGCCGAATCCGCAAGCCACATACCCGGCGCGCTCATCGGGTGCGACATCCCGGCATCGTCGATCAGCGTGAGCCGATCAATGGTGAGCCATCCTCCGGTGCCCGGCGCGGTGAGCTCGAGATGGCCGCCGCGCGCCGGCGCCGGCAGCGGGATGCGCGTGATGAATCGCAATGCCTGACCGGCGTCGGGATCGTCGAATCGGTTCGGCGGTATCTGATGGCGCGCGCGCCGCAGCACGCCGGGATCCGAGAGTCCGGTTTCCGCCGTTTCGATTCCGGCGCGCAGCTGCTGCTCGCCGATCGCTCCAGCGGGGACGGCCACGCGTATCGCACCCGCCTCGCCGCCCTGCGGCACGTTCTCCGAACACCGGAGGTGCGTGACGACCGCTATCTCGCGGACCGACACGTCCGGCGGGAGCGGAATAGTCGTCGACCGCGCATACTCCTTGCCGCAATCGGGACGGCCGATCGGCATGCCGAGCTCGCTGGCGTCCCACGTGACGCCGTCGCGTTCGATCGTGCCCGGCGGCGCGACGTCGTCACGCTGCACGAGGATGTACCGTACCGCCAGCAGATCCAGCGCGACATCGTCGGAGCCGAGAACGGCCGGCCGCACCGAGCCGTTGGTTCCCATGGTCGCGAGCTCGGAGTAGCGCTCCAGCAGCATCGGCCCGTAGCCGCCCGCGATAGGGACGTTCCAGAGCCGCGCGAACGCCGCGGGGATGACCGCGTCGAGGTGCGTGCCGCCGATGGCGAGTGCACGCTGGCGGAGCGGCTGCAGCTCGCGCGCGAGCCGCTGCGCGTGAACGCTCGGCGCGACTGCAGAGGATGGGATGGTGATCGGAACGAGTCCGGTGATCCCGACGGGGTACGGCAACGAGTAGAGGTTATCGGCGAACAGGATCGCCATGAGGATCGCGATCGATGCGACGAACCGCCGCCTCTGCGCCACCACGAACACGGCGGCAACGGTGATCGCCGCGATCGCGAGCTGCACCCACACGCCGTCGTTCCAGATCGGCAGGTGCCACGCCGGCGTGTAGCGGACTTCGTAGTTGAACGGCTGTGGCCACGCGGCAAGAATCGCCGCACCGGCGACCACGAGCGCCAGCAACGCGCTCGCTGCCGATCGAGCCCGGACGCGCCCGACCTCGGCGCGCTGGATGGCCGCAATCGCGAAGCCCGCGAGGAACGCCGCGCCGAATGCGGCAAGAAAGAGATGCCGCGCGCCGACGCGGAACTTCCGGTACAGCGGAACGATTGCGTAGAGCAGCTTCGGGATCGGAGTCGCGTCGCCGGCGCCGATCACGAGCGCAAGGATCGCGACGCACATCCAGAAGGCGACGCGCCAGTGGCGCCGGAAGAGCGACGCGCCGACGAACGCGAACACGAGCGTCGCGAGCCCGACGTAGGTGGGCGCTTCCCGTCCTTCGTGAAGGATCGTGGGAAACAGGATCGACAGCATCTGCGCCGGCGTGTTGCCGTGCGCGGTGAACTGTTCGACGTTCACCTGCTGCCTGGCCATCAGGAAGCTGGCCTCGACGAGCGGGATCGCTTTGATCGAGGCGAGGACGCCGCCAAGCACGAACATCGCGGCGACCGACAGGTAGTAACGCCGGTCCGACCGCTCTGCGATTCCTCCGACGAGCGCGTACAACGCGGTGAAGTACACCGTGTAGACGGCCGGCTGCGGATGTCCCGACAGGAACGAGGCCGCGACTGCGACGCCGCCCACGGTGATCCATGTCCGGCGACGCTCGCCGTGCACGCCTTCGATCGACAGCAGGATCAACGGCAGCCACGCAAAGGAGTGCATCGTGCCGAGGTGCGGCAACCGCTCGACGAGCGCCTCCGACATGCCGTACGCCAGCCCGGCAAACGCGGCGGCGGTGCGCGACCGCGTGATGCCGTAGACGTACGCGTAGGTGAACGACGCCGCCAGGACGAACGCGCAGATCACGAAGCCGGTCCACGACCCGAGGATGCGAGCGAAGAAGAAGTGCGGGGGATAGGAGATGAAATCGCCCGGGTCGGCAAACGCCGGCAGGCCCGAGAACTCGAAGCTGGACCACGTCGTGATCGGCGCGAGAAAAATCGGCAAGTAGTACTCGTAGAGATCCGATTCCGAAAGATAGCGATGGCTGATGATCGATTGCGCGAACAACCAGGTGAACAGGATCGAGTACGCGGCGACGACGAGGAAGGCGTGAAGGGCGGCGGAGTATCGTGGCCGCGGCGCTGTGCTCATTGCGTGTGTGAGCCGCCATCGTACACCAGGGCACGTGGGGAACCAGGGAACCGGGGAACGAGGGAGCCCTTGTCCCGTCGTCCCCTAGTCCCCCTGTCCCCTGGGTTACACTCGGATGTTCCCTCTCTCATGAACGGTCGATTCCAACAGCTCGTGCAGCTCCCGAGAAGTGTGCTCTCGCTGTTCGTCCACGGCTCCGGACGGATCCAGCAGGTGGCCGACGACACGAGGCGCGCGTCGAAGATCGGCGCAGAGACCGCGAAGGTCACGGGCGAGATCGGCACGCGCACGTTGAAGCTGGAATCGGAGGTCGGATCGCTCGCCAAGGACATGCGGGCGCTCATGGGCGAGCTGCGCCTGCTTCGCGAGGAGCTGCACGATCGGCTGCTGCAGTACAACCTTCAGCTCGGCCGGCTCTCGCGTATCGCGATCGAGGAGGAGGGCGACGCACCGCGCCTCTCGGCGCGCATCGTGTCGTACGACGTCGAGGACGAAGAGGCGCCCGACTGGGAAACGGTCGGCAATCAGCCGCATCCGGATCCCGAAGGACGCGAGTGGCTCGTGCTCGACGCGTGCCCGATGTGCCGCCACGCGGAGCGGACGATCGTCAACGAGTGGAACAAGCTCGTGCTGCTGCACAAGGCGCCCGATCCCGCATCTGCGCGATACGACTTCGCCGTCTGTCATGCGTGCGGCGTGACGTACGCGACGCGCCGCCCCATCGGCCAGCGCTACAAGTTTCTGAACCTGAATTTCGGAGAGGTGACCGCCAAGCACGGCGGCGATGCGGAGTTCACGAACCCGCTGCTGAATCCGTATCCGCTCACCGATGCCGATCGCGAGATCCTCAGGCGCCGCGCCGGGCGAGGCGTGTTCGTCTCGGAGCACCTGGGACTGCGATCGAACGAGTACCTCGAAGGCTTGATCAAGGATCGATTCGAGAACAGCGTTCACCTCGATCTGATCGGGGCGCTGCTCTCGCCGACGGGCGCGCGCGTGCTCGAGATCCGGCCGAGGACGGGGATGATCTCCGAAGGGCTCCGCCGGCTGTACGGCGCCGACGTCCACACGATGCCGATCTGGGAGAGCCAGGAGTTTCTCCTGAAGGAGGTCTACGGCATCGAGTCCGACGGCCTCGTGGACTACGACCAGTTCGACATCCCCGGCGACGGCACCTTCGATCTCATCATCTGCAATCACATGCTGACGCATGCCGTGCGGCCCGAGCGATTCTTCGCCGCGGTGCACCGGCGGCTGGCGCCGGGTGGCCACGTCTACTTCTACAACGAGCCCGACGATGCGGAATACCTGTCGGGGAACCAGTCGATGCTCGCCACGCTGAACCCGCTGCACATGCAGGCGTTCGATCAGAAGTCGTTCGCCCGCGCGCTCGGGGCGAACGGGTTCGAGATGGTGTTTCACAAGCGCCGCAACGAAAACCACATCTGCCTGGCGAAGATGACGGAGACATCCTGGACACCGATGACCGACAAGGAGCGCGGCAAGCGCATCCGCGCCTATCGCCGCGCGCGCGATCGGGCGATTCTCGGCCTGCGTGGAGACGTGCGCGCGCGCTTCGCCGACGAATGGCAGCAGATCGTCGAGCGCAGCGTCGCCGAGGGGATCGCGGAGTTCGACGCCGAAGGGAACCTTCGTCTCATCGCGCGATGACGCGCGTATCGGATTGAGACGTGGCAGACAAAGACGAGCGCGAGAAGGCGCAGCGGCTCATCGCCGAGAACCGCAAGGCGCGCCACGACTATCACATCCTCGAGACCTTTGAAGCCGGTGTCGCGCTCCTCGGCACCGAGGTGAAAGCGATTCGCGAAGGACGCGTCAACCTGCGCGACAGCTACGCGCGCGCCGACAAGGGCGAGGTGTGGATGATGAACGTCCACATCAGCTCGTACAGCCATCGGGGCTACGCCGACCACGCGGAGATGCGGCAGCGCAAGCTGCTCATGCACAGTCACGAGATACGCAAGCTGATTGGACGCACCGCCGAAAAGGGGCTCACCCTTGTCCCACTGCAGCTGTACTTCAAGAAGGGGCGGGTGAAGGTGCTGCTCGGGCTCGCCAAGGGCAAGCAGGAACATGACAAGCGCGAGACGATCCGGCGCCGCGAGGTCGACCGCGAGACGCGCGCGGCCGTCAAAGCACGCCAGCGATGATACGATCTCGGCACCGTTACCCGTGACACACGACGCACCTTCCGGCGGCCTCGCCCGCTGGGTCAGCCGGCTGCGCAGACGCCTCGACCCGGAAGGCGAAATGATGCGCTCGTCCGTGCGGTGGCTGGCGCACAAGCTCCCGGAGCTCTTCGAAAAGACCCAGCGACAGACAACGGAGATTCGCGCGCTCCAGGACGAGCTCGAATCGCAGCATCGGTGGATGGGCGCGCTCACGCGCGACGTCGGGTGGATGCGTCGTGCCACGACCCGGCAGCGCGCCATCACCAGCGAGCTGCTGCAGCGTGCCGGCCTGCACGAGCGGACCGCCGAGCGCGAGCAGTACGTGCGCGAGCGGATGGGCCGTATGGTCCGCTCGAATCTCCCGATCATCGTTGGCCCGTGGACGGGTGAAGTCGGCTTCGAGCTCCTCTACTGGATTCCGTTTCTGCAGGGGCTTCGCGAGACCTATCCGATCGATCCCGATCGCTTGATTGTCGTGTCGAGAGGCGGCGTGGGGAGCTGGTACACGTACGTCAGCCGACATTACACCGAGGCGTTCGCCACCGTGACGCCGGACGCGTTTCGCGAGGCCACCGAGGCGATGAAGAAGCAGCGGAACCCGCGCGCGTTCGAGAAGCGGCTCGTGCGGGCGGCGATGCGCGAGCGCGGGATCCGGCGCGCGCACATCCTGCACCCGTCGATGATGTACGAGCTCCTGTGGGGGTACTGGTCGTATCTCGCGACCGTGCGCCACGTGGAGAGTTTTACCTCCTTCCGGCGGCTGGCGGCTCCTCCGGCGTCGATGCTGCCGGCCGGCCTGCCGCGCGAGTATGTCGCGGCGCGCTTTTATTTCAGCGACTGCTTTCCGGATACGCCACCGAACCGCGCGTTCATTCAGCGCGTGCTCGCGTCGCTGACGTCGCACACCGACGTCGTGCTGCTGAACACGCCGTTCGCGGTGGACGACCATCGCGACGTCTCGCTGGCGCACTCGTCGCGCATTCACAGCGTCGCCGACCAGATGGATCCGGCGACCAACCTGGGCACGCAGACCGCCATCATGTCGAACGCGCGCGCGTTCGTCGGGACCTACGGCGGCTACGCGTACCTTGCGCCTTTCTGCGGCGTGCACGCCACGTCGTTCTACTCGCGCACGACGTTCAAGCGGCACCACCTCGACCTGGCGCACCGCGTATTCGAGCGGCTCGGGTCGGCAAGGCTCTGCGCCGTGGACCTTCGCGCGGCAGACGCAGTGGAGCTGGCGTTTGGCGGGGTTATAGAAAACCGCGAGCTTCGAGCAGCCGCTCGATCGTAGCGGCGCATTCCTCCGCATCGCAGTCGAGCGTGGTCAGCACGACGTCGGGCGAGACGGGCGGCTCGTACGGATCGTCGACACCCGTGAACCCCTTGATCTCTCCGCGGCGTGCCTTCGCATACAGCCCTTTCACATCGCGTTGTTCGCACACGGCGATCGGCGTCGCCACGTGGACGAGCACGAACGATCCGCCGCCCACCATCTGCCGGGCTTCGTTGCGCGTGGCCTCGTACGGGCTCACGACCGCGCAGATCACGGCGCCGCCGTGGCGCACGACCTCGGATGCCACGAAGCCGATGCGGCGGATGTTGGTATCGCGGTCTTCCTTGCTGAAGCCGAGGCCTTTGGAGAGATGCGTGCGCACGATGTCGCCGTCGAGCAGCGTCACCGTGCGGCCGCGCCGCTCGAGACGAGCCGCGAGAACGCTCGCGATGGTGGATTTTCCCGCCCCGCTGAGGCCGGTCATCCATATGCAGCAGCCCGGGCCGGAGGCGTTCATCGGGTGGACGCCCGCTGGCCGCCGTGCGTCATCACCACGAACCGATGTTTCGGCTGGCCCAGGCTGGTATGTGGCGCGAGCTCGCCTGCGACCATCTGCAGTCCGTGCCGCTCGAGCGCTGCCCTCAGGGCGTCCTCGTGACGCCGTATCACCAGGTACATGTAGTCAACCCTCTGCCGAAGCCTGTCGATCGGGTACGACGGATGAAGCAACCGCGCCGCCGCGAGAATCATACGGTCGGTCGCGGTGCCGCGCCACCGGCGCAGAAGCCGCCGCGCGACGTTCAGCCCCGAGTTGTACGCGCAACGGTAGGGCGTCACGTGCACGAGCTGCCCCTCCGGCACGAGATCACCGGCAAGCTTCGCGGCCAGTTCCTCGGTCGTGCCGGTGATCGCCTGGAGGGACGAGGACGCCACGATCAAGCCAAAGCGTCCAGCATCGAATTTCAGGTAGTCCTCGCACGCGAGCGTGATGCGCGAGCGATGAATGGACCCTGCAACGGCGGTTGTCGCGGCCGCGATATTCGCGCGCGAAAGATCCACCCCGACAAACGATGCGCCGGGGATCATCGCGGCGAGATGGAGAAGGAGAGTGCCGTCGCCACAACCGATATCGAGCACGCGCGGAGGGGTCACGCCTGCGAGCGATCTGAGCACGCGCTCGCCGAGCCACCGTACCTGATCGAGGTCTGGATTGAAGATGCCCCCGACAATCGGCTGGGGTTTCACCGGACTGCCGCGGCGATCCGGGCGGGCGTGCTCCACTCGAAGGCCGGCGAGGTCCTGACGAAGTCCACGAACCGGCGATAGGCGTCCAGCATCTCAGGGTTCCCCGAGAATCGGCGCTCGCAATGCGTCAACAGCATCACGACGCCGCGGGCGGCCGCGACCGCCCTGGCGTTCTGCTCCCACATCTCGCCGATGTCGCTCGGCTGATACCCGAGGAACCTCACGCTGCCGTCACGCCACATCGTGATCGGTATCTCCAGCGTCCGGCCGATCCTGAACGGTCGAACGCTTGCGCAGCCGTTGTTGAAGACCGGGAACGGCCCGCCGGAGGTCGGGATGCTCGAATCGTAGCGGTAGTAGCGTCCGAGGTCGTCGATGAGCGGCGCGGTCCGCACGAGGGATGGCGCGCGATATCCCTGCGGCGAATACATCGCCAGCGCCTGGCGCCCTGCCGTCAGCCGGCGCTGCCGCTCTTCGGCGTCAAGAAATGCCGTGCGATTGGAATGGTCGTACCCGTGAACGCCGATGTCATGGCCTCGCGCGATCACTTCGCGCAGCAAACCGTGATCGAGTGGCCAGCCGGCGGGAACGACGTAGCTGGTCGATCGCGCACCAGCGGCCTCCTCCACCGGCAGGAACATCTCGACGAGGTTCCGGAGCCCCTCGGGGGATTCGATGTCGTGCGTCAGGAGCGCCGGCGCACGGGACGACGACGGAAGCAGCTCGTCGCCGCTCGTCCAGTCGTTGACGAAGTCGGCGCTGAGGTCGAGCGGCCAGTCGGGATACCGCGACCACTCGGCGCGGCGCGCCCGAAGCCGCCGGCCGATCTGGCGCGCGATATACGAGCGCAACAGAGGGGGCACGCGCTGATAGTTGAAAGGGAGTTTCTTCGAGACGGGAGGCTGCGTGGTAAACGCCGCTCTCAGGCGAAGATCCTCCGCCAGGCCGTTCAACGACGGCGGTGGAATCACGCGGAGATCCAGGCTGGTGACGCCGGGCGACCCGGCGGCCGAGCCAAGCATCGCCGACGGGAGTGACACTTCTCGACCGACGGCCCACTCGAGGCGCGGCATGTGAACGGCGGTGATCCGAACCCGCCGGAGCTCGTTACCGGACATCCATTCCCACCGGCGTTCGGGCTTCCGTCGTCGCGCTGACGAAATACAGAGGCCGGCGTACGACCTCCGCATAAATCCGGTAGAGGTACTCGCCTGTCACCCCCATCATCAGGAACTGCAACCCGAAGAACAACGTCAGCGGGAGCATGACGCTGGTCCAGCCGGGAATCGGATGCCCAGCGAGGCGGTGATACAACACATACCCGGCGATCGGCAGCGTGAGCATCGACACGACCGCGCCGGCAATCGTCATCACGCGGATCGGCATCTGCGAAAAGCCGATGAATGTGTCGTACATCGTCTTGACCATCCGCCCGTAGGTCCAGCCGGATATGCCGAAGCGCCGCTGCTGCCGATGATATTCGACGATCGCCTCGGAAAATCCCGCCCATGCCACCAGGGCGAACGTCACGCGGTTGTGCTCCTGGAACTGCGCGAAGCACTCGGCGACCTTCCGGTCGACGAGCAGGAAGCTGCCCGTCGTGAATCGCGATCCGGTCGGCATCGCGTACTTCCGGATGAGCGATTCGAAGATGCGGCTGGTCCACACCTTGAGAGACGATTCGTCACGCGAGACTCGCTTTCCCCAGACGATGTCCGCGCCGCGCTTCCACGTGTCGATGAACTGCGAGACGACCGCCGGTGGATCCTGCAGATCACACGCGAGAGTGGCCACGGCATCGGCGTCGCCGATGTTCGCGAATCCGGCGCTCAGCGCGATGTGCGATCCGTAGTTGCGCGACAGGCGGATCCCGCGGACGCGCGGATCCCGTGCGGCAATCTCGCAGATCTTCTGCCAGCTGTCGTCGGCGCTGCCGTCCTCGATGAACAGGACGCGCACGCTGCAATCGGTCCGCGACAGCAGCGTCGTCCGCACGGCCTGCTCGTACGCCGCGAGGCCCGCCGTCTCGTTGTAGACGGGCGTGAGAATCAGGACGACCGGCGGGCGGCCTGGCTGAAGGCTCACGGTTCATCCCACGTGGCGAATTCAGGCCCCAGGAGCTGCGCCAGCTGCCGCCCCGGCTCCCCGTAGCGCTCTCGCAGGCGATCGCGCACGGCGTCGGGCATCGAGTCGCCGCGGTTTTCCGACGGGTTCACGACGTCCAGTCCTTGTGCATCGTCTGGGCGCGGGGTGACGCCGATGAAGCGGTGAAGTCGCGACGCCAGCTCACCCGGCTTGTGGATGATAGCGTCGAATTTGAGGCACAACACGTGGTCGCGCGGAAAGAGCGCGAAATACGGACGCAGCATCGCCGCGTACAAACCGCGCGAAACGTAGGCGTGCGGCCGCGCGTATCGCAGCGTGGGCGGGAGCTGCCGCTCGCGCTCCTCTTCCATGGCGATGGCCGTGTCGAAGTCCTCGGTCTCCATTCCGTTCATCCGCGACCAAGCCCAGTTCGAGTACGCGCGCTCAGCCGGCTCGCGCAGGATGAACACGAGCTTCACATCGGGGAGATCGTGGTGAATCCGCTGCGCGGCGGTCACGCTCTCGAGATAGTTCGTGGATTTCTCGCCAGAGGCGGGATACGACTCCGCGCCCGCGAACCACGTGTCGACGTAATGCCGGATGCCGCGCGCGTACATCTCGTCGACGAGGAAGAACTTCGGCTCGGGCCGCGCCGGCTTCGCCATGTAGACATCCGGATGCCGATCGAGAAGCTGATACAGCCAGGTGGTTCCCGAGCGCGGCGCGCCGGCAATGATGAAGGTTGGGCCCTGTCGGCTCATTCAGGAGGGAGGTTGGTTCGGATGAGGGACTCGGTAGGTTATACAGCAAGCGGGTCCTCGATCGCCCGTTCGACGCCGCTCTGAACCTCGACAAATCTGCCCGGACGGGACGCAAAAACCCGTCGGAACCCCCACTGTCCGCGTTGACCGGATCGAGCCAAATCACTTATTATTCAATGCTTAAAGCCGCGCTTTGGCACACCACACCAACCTGGGTCTCAGCAACAGCCGACCTCCTTTTCCGGGGAACGTACGTCAGATACGGGCTGTCGAGCACATCAAGACCTAGTGCTCGCCCGGGCAAGGTGTGAAAGGCAGGCGCGGTAAATCCGCCAAGTGGAGCGGTATTGCGCCTTGTCTTCGCCTGTCGTGTGGGTGAAAGGGCGAAGCTCTATCCGATCTTCATGAGGATTCTCTTTTCAGTCGGCAGCTTCGGGTTCCTCCGGAACTTCGAGCCGGCTCTCCGCCTGCTCGCGGAGCGCGGTCATGACCTGCACCTCATGGCCGACCGCAAAGACAGCGTAGGCGGAACGAAGACGCTCGACCTGCTGCTGCGCGATTACCCGGATCGCATCCGCCACAGCTACGCACCTGCGCGCAAGGATTCGATGTGGCAGCCGCTCGCCACGCAGCTGCGCCTCACGCTCGACTACTGGCGGTATCTCGATCCCCGGTACGACCATTCGCCGAGTCTCCGCGCGCGCGGCTCGTCGCAGGCGCCGGCGCTTGCGTCGCGCCTCACGCGCAGTTCGTTGATGCGCTCGCGTCCCGCGCTTCGCGCCATGCGCGCAGTCGTGAGCACGCTCGAGCACGCGGCACCGCACGGGCATCGCATCGAGGCGTTTCTGCGCAAGGAGAAGCCCGATCTCCTGCTCGTGACGCCGCTTTTGTATTTCGGATCGCAGCAGGTCGATTACGTGCGCGCGGCGCGGGCGCTCGGCATCCCGACCGTGCTTGGCGTCGGCAGTTGGGATCACCTCACGACGAAGGGGCTGATTCACGAGCAGCCGGACCGCGTGATGGTGTGGAACGAAGCGCAGCGCGCGGAGGCAGGCGAGCTGCACGGCATCCCAGCCGAGCGCGTAACGGTGACCGGCGCCCAGGCCTACGACCACTGGTTCGTGCAGAGACCGGCGCTGTCGCGCAAGGCGTTCTGCGCGAAGGTGGGCGTCCCGCACGATCGACCCCTGCTGCTGTATCTCTGCTCGTCGCCGTTCATCACCCCGCACGAAGTTGGCTTCGTCCGCCGATGGATTGAAACGATTCGCGCCTCGTCTGATGAGGTCCTGCGCCGCGCGGCGATCCTGATCCGTCCGCATCCGCAGAACGCGGATCAGTGGCACGACTTCGACCCGGGCGAGTACGACGCCGTCGGCATCTGGCCGCGCGCGGGCGCGAATCCGGTCGACACCGAGGCGCGCGCCGACTACTTCGACTCGATGTTCTACAGCGTCGCGGTCGTCGGCGTGAACACGAGCGCGCTGATCGAAGCCGGCATCGTCGGGCGTCCCGTCTATACCGTCCTCGCCGAGGAATTCGCGGGACAGCAGGAAGGCACCCTGCACTTTCAGCATCTGAAGAACGTCAATGGCGGGCTGCTGACCGTTGCGGCGTCGCTCCCGGAGCACGTCGCCCAGCTGGCGGACGCCGTGCGGCGCCGGCCGGAGCGTGACGAGAAGAGCCGCGCGTTCGTCGAATCGTTCGTGCGTCCCTACGGATTCGACGTGCCGGCCGCGGGCCGGTTCGTCGAGGCGATTGAAGCGCAGGTTGCGCAGCCGCGCCCTGCTCCGGTTCCACGCCGGCTGAGCCAGCGCGCGCTGACGTTCCTGATGCGCCCGTTGGCGCTCGCCGCGGCGGCACGCGCGCGTCGGAGGCGCAGCGGGAGGGCGGCTGTTTCCACCGGCGCGCCGGGCCGGCCGGCGCGCTTCATGTTCGCGGTCTCCTCGCCCGAGTTCCTCCGCTATTTCGACTCGACGATGGAGATGCTCGTGGAACGCGGGCATCACGTGAGCGTGGCGGTCAACTGGCTGCGCGAACGCAAGAAGGCGCGTCTCGACGAGTTGATCGGCGATCCACGCATCGAGGTCGTTGGCGTCATCCCGAAGCGCGGCGACATGTGGACGCCGATGGCGCGGGCGGTCCGCGGGACGATGGACTTCGTGCGGTACCTGGATCCCCGGTTTGCCGATACGCCTGCGCTGCGCGCCCGGATGGTGCGCAAGTCATTGCCGTCGCTGCTCGAGCCACTCGATCGTATCCGTTCGCTCAGCAGCGCGTCGGTCGAGAGGCTGCAGCGGGTTCTTCAGCGCGTCGAGCGCGCGATTCCGGTTGGCGAGCGCCTGCTGCTGTTCCTCGACACGCATCGACCGGATGTTGTCGTCGTGTCCCCGCTCGTCGATGCATCCTCCGACCAGGTCGATCTCGTGCGCGCATCGCACGCGGCGGGCATCCGCTCGGTCGCGGCCATCGCCAGCTGGGACAACTTGACGAACAAGGGCCACATGCGCGTCGTGCCGGATCTCGTGACGGTCTGGAACGAGCGCCAGCGCGAGGAGGCCACCGCGCTGCACGGCGTGCCGGCGGCGAACGTGGCCGTCACCGGAGCGCAGCTCTTCGACCGCTGGTTCGAGCGGCAGCCCAGCCAGCCGCGCGACGCGTTCTGCGCGATGGTCGGCCTGCCAACCGACCGCCCGATCGTGCTCTATACCGGATCGTCGGTGTTCATCGCGCGGTCTGAATTCGAAGTGCCGTTTGTTCGCCGCTGGATGGGCACGCTGCGCCGCAGCGGGCATCCGCTGCTGCGCGACGCGGCCATCCTCGTCCGGCCGCATCCGTTCAACTGCGACGCGTGGGAGCACGCGGACTTCAGCGAGTTCGGGCCCGTGGCTGTCTGCCCGCGGCAGCGCTACACGCCGGCGGCGGAAAGCGCGCGTGCCTCGCTCTTCGACTCGCTCTTCTACAGCGCGGCGGTCGTCGGCATCAACACGAGCGCGATGATCGAGGCGGCGATTCTCGGCAAACCGGTCCTGTCGCTGATGACGGGCGACTTCGCCGGCACGCAGGAGGGCACGCTGCACTTCAGATACCTGCTGCCCGAGAACGGCGGATTCCTTCGCGTGGCGTCGACACTCGAGCAGCACGCCGGGCAGCTCGCCGAGGTGCTGCGCGATCCGGACGTGACGCGCGCGCAGACGATGAACTTCGTGCGCCACTTCCTGCGGCCGCACGGGCTCGATCGGCCCTGCACGCCGATCCTCGTGGAGGCATTCGAGCGCGTCGCCGCAGCGGGGCCGCGGAGCGCGGAGGCCGACACATTCGGGACGAAATCTCTTCGGGTCGCGGTTGCTCCGCTGGCCGCGACGATGCGGGCCGCCGATCGTCTCGGGGGCGTGAACGCGGCGAAGGTGGCGCACGACGCCCGGCGGCGCACGCGCAAGATCTTGTACGAAAGCTATTCGACCGTGCGGCGGGGCTCACGGCTCGCGTATTCACGGATGGTGAAGAAGCCGTCGCGCCGTGCCATCAAGGCGGTGCGCCTGATGCTGCGCGGCGAAGAATCCAGGTGAAGATCCTTTTCCTCGGGCGGCACTACACCTACTTCCGAAACTTCGAGTCGGTGCTGCGCGGTCTCGCCGGGCGCGGGCACACGATTCACCTGGCTGTGGAGCGTGACGAGACGCTTGGCGGGCTCAGCATGGTGCAGACGCTTGCCGCTGAATTCCCCTCGATGACCCACGGCGAAGCGCCAGGTCGCGCAGACGACGACTGGTCGTGGGTGGTCGATCGGCTGCGCCTCGGGCTGGACTACCTGCGGTATCAGCATCCGGTGTTCGACACGGCGCGGAAGCTGCGCGATCGGTCCCGCGATCGAACGCCGGGCGCGTTCGTCGCGCTCGGCCGCGTGATCCGCGCTGCCGGCGGCTGGTCGCGGGGCATCGTGTCGGCCGTTGTGCGGCGGCTGGAGCGCGCGGTGCCGGAGGACCCGGCGATCCGCGAATACCTCGAGGCCGAGCGCCCCGACATCGTGCTGCTCACGCCGCTCATCGACCTCGGGTCGTCGCAGATCGAGTACCTGCGTGCCGCGCGCGCGCTGCGCATCCCGGCCGGCTTGTGCGTGTGGAGCTGGGACCACCTGTCGAGCAAGGCGCTGATCCGCGAGACGCCGGATCGCGTATTCGTGTGGAACCTGACGCAGAAGCGCGAAGCGATCGAGCTGCACGGCGTGCCGGCGGATCGCGTCGTGGTGACCGGCGCGCAGTGCTTCGATCAATGGTTCAACCGGGAGCCGTCGCGCGATCGCGAGACGTTCTGCCGCCAGGCCGGCCTCCCCTCGTCACCGCCGTTCGTGCTGTACGTCTGCTCGGCGCTGTTCGCGGGGAGCCCGGTCGAAGCCGGGTTCGTCGTGAAGTGGATCCGCGCGCTTCGCGGCGGCGCATCGGCACGGCTTCGGTCGGCGCCGATTCTCGTGCGTCCGCATCCGTCGCGGCTGGCGGAATGGGAAGGCGTCGATTTGCGCGAGCTCAACGCCGTGCTGTGGGGCGGCAACCCCGTTGATGCGCAGTCGCGCGCCGACTACTTCGACACGCTCTATCACAGCGCCGCGGTCGTCGGCATCAACACCAGCGCCTTCATCGAGGCCGGCATCGTCGGGCGGCCGGTTCACACGATCGTCCTGCCCGAGATGGCGGACAACCAGACCGGCACCGTGCATTTCAACTACTTGCTGAATGCCGGCGGCGGGCTGCTCGAGGTGGCGCACAGCGTCGATGAGCACGTCCGGCAGCTCGACGCCTCGCTCGCGAAGGCCGACGCGGGTGAGGTCAAGCCGTTTGTGCGCGAATTCGTGCGGCCTCACGGCCTGGATGTCGCGGCGACACCGCTCTTTGTCGAGCTCGTCGAGTCGATGCGCGATCTCAGAACATCGGCGCCCGACCGAGATCCGCTCGCGGCTGTCTGGCGCTGGCTGGCGGCGCGCGCGGCGCGCACCCGAGACGACGAGCGGTACGAGCCGTGGACGCTGTCGGAGCGTGAGCTCGCGTCGCTCCAGAAGCTGCGCGGGGCGCGGCAGGTCAAGGCGAGCCGTCGTGCCGAGGCGCGGCGGGCGCGCGAGGCCGAACGCGAGGCGAGCATCCGCGATCGCGAACAGCGGCACCTGGCGGACGAGCAGCAGCGCGCGGAGAAGGCGGTGGAGAAGGCGAGGCGGCTTGCGGAAAAGCGCGAGCGCGTCGATGCTGAACGGGCAGCCAGGCAGCGCGTCGGATAGCCGGATACTTAAACCACGAAGAACACGAAGAACACGAAGGCAAAAACAAGAATGCTCTTCTTCGCGACCTTCGCGTTTTTCGTGGTTCACAACGTCGAATGAGAAAAGTCTGCGTCGTCGTCGGGTCGCGCGCCAATTACAGCAGCATCAAGTCCGTGATGTGCGCCGTCCGCGCGAATCCGGACCTGAAGCTGCAGCTCATCGTCGGCGCCTCGGCGCTGCTCGATCGGTTCGGATCGGTCGTGGACGTGATCGAGGCCGACGGGTTCGAGGCGGACGCCAAGGTCACGATGATCGTCGAAGGCGAAACGCCGGGGACGATGGCAAAGTCGACGGGCCTTGGCCTGCTCGAGCTTCCCACGATTTACGGGATGCTCAAGCCGGACGTCGTCGTCAGCGTCGGCGATCGGTTCGAGACGATGGCGACCGCGGTGGCGGCGGCGTACATGAACATCCCGCTCGCGCACACGATGGGCGGCGAGATCAGCGGCACGATCGACGAGAGCATTCGTCACGCGGTGACGAAGCTCTCGCATCTGCACTTCCCGGCGAACAGGCAGGCGGCGGAGCGGATCATCCGGATGGGCGAGGACCCAACGATGGTCCACGTGGTCGGATGTCCGCGCATCGACCTGGTGGCCGAGATCGCGAAAGGCGACGGCCACCTCGAGTCGCCCGACTGGCTCGAGCGCGAAGGCGCGGGCGCGCACATCACGCTCGACACGCCATTCCTTCTCGTGAGCCAGCATCCTGTGACGACCGAGTACGGCCAGGGCGAGCCGCAGATCGTCGAGACGCTGGCGGCGCTCCACGATCTGCGGATGCCGACGATCATGCTCTGGCCGAACGCCGACGCCGGCTCCGAGGACGTCTCGCGCGGCATGCGGAAGTTCCGCGAGAAGTACCGGCCGGAGTACATCCGCTTCTACAAGAACTTTCCGATCGAGACCTACGCACGGCTGATGCTGAGTTGCGGGTGCGCTCTCGGCAACTCGAGCGCGCCGCTCCGCGAGGGCGCGTACATGGGGGTGCCGTCGGTGAACATCGGCACGCGCCAGCAGGGGCGTGACCGGGCGGACAACGTCGTGGACGTCCCGCACGAGCGGCGCGCGATCGTCGCGGCGGTGAAAAGCCAGCTCGCGCACGGCCGGTATCCGTCGAACCACCTGTACGGCGACGGCGATGCCGGCGGCCGCATCGCGAAGATTCTCGTAGAGTCGCCGCTTCGCGTCCAGAAGCGGTTGGCCTACTAAAACCACGAAGGCCACGAAGACCACGAAGGAACATTTGGGTCTTTCGTGTCCTTCGAGACTTCGTGGTTGATACAACACATTGCAGATATTGGGTGTGATTCCGGCGCGCGGAGGCTCGAAGGGGATTCCCAACAAGAACCTCGCGACGGTGTGCGGACGTCCGCTGCTCGCGTACACGGCAGATGCCGTGAAGCAGAGCACGCGACTCACGCGCGCCATCGTCAGCACCGATGACGAGCGGATTGCGGACTGCGCCAGGTCGCTCGGCCTCGAGGTGCCGTTCATGCGTCCCGCCTCGCTCGCAGCGGACGATACGCCCATGCTTCCGGTGCTGCAGCACGCCCTCGGCACGTTGAAATCAGATGGGTTCGAGGCCGACATCGTCGTGCTGCTCCAGCCGACATCGCCGCTGCGACGAGGCGAGCACATCGACGCTGCCGTCGACTGGCTCCAGCGTGCCGGCGGCGAATCAGTGGTGTCAGTTGTCGAGGTGCCGCATCAGTTCAGTCCGGTATCGGTCATGCGCGTTGACGATGGCTATTTGTTTCCGTTTCTCGACGGACCCCCGATCGTGCGCCGACAGGACAAACCGCGCCTCTATGCGCGTAACGGGCCTGCCGTTCTTGCGGTGCGGGCATCCGTGCTTGTCGGCGGGTCGCTCTACGGCAACAAGTCGTGGCCGCTCGTCATGAAGCAGGAAGAGTCGCTCGACGTCGATACGCCATGGGATCTGTCGCTGGTCGAATTCGCGCTGACCGCGCGCATCAATGCAAATTCCTTATAGGCGAGTGTCCGAGTATCAGCCGGTCGATGTCAGCCGGCTGCGCCCCGGGCGCTCGTACAAGAGCCTGATCGAGAAGCGCACGCACCCGATCGACGATCTCGTCGCGCGGTTCGGCCGCATTCCCGAGCAGCTGCTCACGCGCCGCGCATGTCCCACGTGCGGCAGCACGGACGAGTCGCTCGAGCTCGAGAAGGATCACATGCGGATCGTCCGCTGCAAGGCGTGCGATCTCGTGTACGTGAATCCCACGTTCGACGAGGCGCACTACAAGGAGGTCTACGCGTCACAGGCGTACCAGGACATCGTTCGCGATCTCGGCATCACCAGCCACGAGTATCGCGCGGGACGATTCGGAACCGAGCGCGTCGGCCTGATGGCAGAGCACCTCCGCATGCCCAACGGCAGCACGCCGCGCTATCTCGACGTCGGATGCAGCACCGGGTTCGTCGTGGAAGCGGCGCGCGACAAGGGGTGGGATGCGATCGGCATCGATCTCAATCCATCTGCGATTGAGTACGGCCGCACCCGGGGTCTCGATCTTCGCACCGTCGCACTCGAGGATGCGGGTTTCGCACCGGCCAGCTTCGACGCCGTGTCGCTCTTCGATGTGCTCGAGCATCTGCTCGATCCGCGGCGAACGCTCCGCGCGTGCGCGGATCTGCTGGCGCCGGGCGGCATCCTGTTTCTCTATGTGCCGAACTTCGACTCCGCATCGCGACTGCTGATGGGCGCCAACGCGCACTTCATCTGGCCGACGCATCACCTGAACTACTACACGCCCACGACGATCCGCGACCTGATGCTGCGCCACGGCCTCACGCCGGAGCTGATCGTCACCGAGGGGCTCGATATCGAGGACTACCTCTGGTACCGCCGCGAGGTCCTCAATCGCAGCGACGATGGGATGGCGGAGATCGCGGACGTGCTGCAGTTCCTCGCGAACGCCGGCTGCTACGGGAAAAACCTGAGGGTGATCGCGCGCAAATGAAGTTTCTCTTTACCGCGCTGCATTTTGCGAACTACCGGAACTTCGAGTCGGTGATCCGCGATCTTGCGTCGCGCGGCCACGAAGTGCACCTCCTGGCCGACGAGGAGGAGAGCTTTGGCGGACAGGCGCTCGTCGAGCGGCTCGCGGCCGAGTACCCGGCCGTCACGTGGGGCTGGACGCCGTCGCCGGCGGAGGAGCCGTGGTTTCCCGTCGCGCAGAAGCTCCGGTTCGCGCTCGACTACGTCCGCTACCTCGATCCGCAGTACGCCGAAGCAAGAAAACTGCGGCTGCGCAACATCGAGCGCACGCCGCGCATCGTGCGCTGGATGACGTCAGGCATCGGTGGCGCCGTTGTCGGACACCGTGCCATCGCGGGCGTCCTCAAGGCCGCGGAGCGGATGCTGCCGCGCAGTCGCGCGATCACGCGGATGCTCGAAGAGCAACGTCCCGACGCCGTGCTGCTGACGTCGCTCACGTTCTCGCGCTCGCTCGCGATGGACCAGTTGAAAGCGGCACGCGCGCTCGGCATTCCGACCGCGGCATGCATCATGAGCTGGGACCATCTCTCGAGCAAGGCGCTTGTGCACATTCCGCCCGACAAGACGATCGTCTGGAACGACGTGCAGAAGCGCGAGGCGTCGGAGATGCACGGCATCCGCGACGACAGCGTCGTCGTCACCGGCGCGCAGTGTTACGACCAGTGGTTCGAGAAGAAGCCTGCGCGCTCGCGCGAGGAGTTCTGCCGGGCGGTGGGCCTCGATCCGTCGAAGCCGTTTGTGCTCTACGTCTGCTCGGCCATGAGTCCGGTGCCGGATCCGGTCGAACCCGTGTTCGTGAAGGAGTGGATCGAGGCGGTGCGCGCGAGCGGCGATCCGGCGCTGCGGACCGCGGGCGTGCTCGTCCGCCCGCACCCCGAGCGGGTCCGCGAGTGGAGCGGCGTCAGCCTCGACGGTCTCGAGCACGTCGTCGTGCACGGGCGCACGCCGATCGACAGCGACGCCAAGGCCGATTATTTCGACTCGCTGTACTACAGCAGCGCGGTCGTGGGTCTGTGCACCAGCGTGTTTGTCGAGGCGGCGATCGTCGGTCGTCCCGTGCTGACAATGCTGTTGCCCGCGTATCGCATGCACCAGGACGGCATGGCGCACTTCCGCTACCTGCTGAACGTCGAAGGCGGATTGCTTCACACGGCGCCCGACGTCCCCGCGCACCTCGCGCAGCTGGCTGACGCGATGAAGGACGCCGGCTCGCGCGATGCGCGCAATCGCCGCTTCCTCACCGCGTTCGTCCGCCCGCAGGGGCTCGACATGCCATCTACGCCGCGCTTCGTTGAAGCGGCGGAGCAGCTGGCACGAAGCGGCCGCCGCGATCCGGATCCACTGTTGACGCGCCCATCGCCGATCCGCGCGATCGTCGGGCGTCTTGCCGTCGCCGGAACAAGCGGCATCGGCGCATGGCTGCTGATGGACAGCTTCGACGAGCAGCGTGCCATGAGCGAGCGCGAGCGGGAGCAGCAGAAGCGCGCGGTCCTTGACGAGCGCGCGGCGCGCTGGGAAGCCGAGCGGCGCGAACGCGACGAGAAGCTGCGGCGCAAGCAGGCGCAGCGCGACGCGAAGACGCGGATCCAGACGAAGAGAGAGCACAAGCAGCAGTGGCGGCGCTGGCGCTACGCGCTCGGGACGAGCGGAGCCGTGGCGCGGTTGAAGGGCGGCCTCAAGCTGCTGATCGGGGCGCGCCACCAGTGACGCCGCGCACCGTGCTCGGCATGACGCTCTACAACAACGCAGGGCATCTGCGCGAAGCAACCGACTCGATCCTCGCCCAGACGAACGCCGACTTCGCGCTGTTGATGCTCGACGATGGATCGAGCGACGAGGCGGAGGCGATCGCGCGCGAATACGAGCGGCGCGATGCACGCGTGCGCTACCGGCGGCATGGGCAGCGGCAGGGGATGGTGCCCACCTGGAAGGAAGTGGTCGAGATCGCCCGCCGGGAATATCCGCACGCCGAGTATTTCTCGTGGGTCAGCGATCACGATCGCTGGAATCCGCAGTGGCTCGCGCGCATGGTTGCGGAGCTCGACGCGCATCCTGCGGTGGTGCTCGCGTACCCGTTCACGCTGCGCATCGATGAACACGGAGAGCTGACGGATAAGGAGCCGCGAGTGTTCGACACGGCAGGCGTTGCGGATCAACGCGAACGCTGGCGCCGCTTCTGCTGGAACGGCTTCGGTTCGGGCGACATGGTGTACGGCCTGATGCGCCTTCGAGCGCTGGAAGCGGCCGGCATCTTTCGTCCCGTGCTCAACCCCGATCGCCTGCTCATCGCGGAGCTCACGCTTCAGGGCGAGGTTCGGCAGGTCGCGGAGCCGCTGTGGTCGCGCAGGCAATCGAGCGTCGGCAGCGTGACGCGTCAGGGCGCCTCGCTCTTCGCCGGCGAGACGCCGCCGCGCTTCGCGTGGCCTCCCTCACTCCAGCACGCCGTGATCCTGCGGCGCGGGGGCGTTGGGGCGTCGATGATTGCGACCTACGTCGTTGCCTCGGCCTGGCGCGCCACGCGCAAGACCGACACGTCGAAGAGCATCGGCCGCGGCGCCGACCACGCGCACTTCGTGAAGAAGGTCGTCAAGAAGGCCTTTCGCCACGCCGTCTACTGCACGCTGGTCGGTGCGCGCATGCTGGCCGGACGCAGCCGCCGCATCGGCCGCAAGGTCGTCTACGAAATCCTGATGTTCACGCACCGCACGGGGCTGCGCGGCAACAAGTGAAGGTCCTGTTCGCCGCGCTGCATTACGGCTACTTCCGGAACCTCGAGTCGGTGGTCGACGAGCTCGCGCGGCGCGGGCACGACATTCATCTGACCGCCGAGCGCCCCGACTCGGCGTTGGGCGGGCGCTCGATCGTCGAGCGGCTGGCGGCCAGCCACGGACACGTCACGTTCGGCATGATGCCGCGGCGCGAGCGCGCGTATTTCTTTCTTGCCTCGAAGCTTCGACTCTCGCTCGACTACCTCCGCTACCTGCAGCCCGCCTACGCGAAAACACCGGCGCTTCGCCGCCGCGCGCGCGTGCGGACGCCCCGCGGCCTGCTCCGGGTGCTGCGCCTGCCGCTGCTGGCGACGCCCGGCGGCCGGCGGCTCGTGTCGCGCGCGCTCGACAGCGTCGATCACGCGATTCCGCCAAGCCCCGCCATCGATCGGTTCGTCGACGAGCAGCGTCCCGACCTCGTGATCATCACCCCGCTCGTCGGCGTCGTCGCCTCGTCGCAGCTCGACCTGCTGCGCAGCGTGCAGGCGCGACGCGTGCCTGCGGCCGTCTGCGTGTGGAGCTGGGATCACCTCTCGAGCAAGGCGATCATCCGCGACCTTCCCGATCGCCTGCTCGTCTGGAACGACGTGCAGAAGCGAGAAGCGATCGAGATGCACGGCGTTCCCCCCGATCGCGTCGTCGTCACCGGCGCCCAGTGTTTCGATCGCTGGTTCGATCGGCAGCCGGCGCGCGGTCGCGCGGAGTTCGCGCGCCGCGTCGGGTTTCCCGACGATCGGCCCTACGTGCTGTGGGTGTGTTCAGCGCTCTTTCCCGGGAGCCCGTCGGAAGCGGAGTTCGTGATGAAGTGGGCCGCGCACCTGCGCGCCTCGTCCGATCCGCGCATCCACGGGGCGGCGATTCTGATTCGCCCGCATCCCTCGCGTGCGCGCGAGTGGGAGTCCGTTGACTGGCGCAGCGTCAGCGGCGTGGCGTTCCGGGGAGGCAACCCGATAGACGAGGAGTCGCGCGGGGACTACTACGATTCGCTGCACCACAGCGCCGCCGTTGTGGGCCTCAACACCAGCGCGTTCATCGAGGCCGGCATCGCGCAGCGTCCGGTGATGGCGATTCTCCCCGCGGAGTTCAAGGCAAACCAGGAAGGGACGCTGCACTTCCGCTACCTGACTGAAGGCGGATTGCTGACCACGTCGCGATCGCTCGACGAGCACGAGCGTCAGCTTGCCGCGATTCTCGCGGGCCCGCCGACCTCCGTCATGCAGCGGCAGCGGGGATTCATCGAGTCGTTCGTGCGGCCGCGAGGCCTGACCGTGTCGGCGACGACGGTCATGGCCGACGAGCTGGAGCAGCTGGCAGCGGCCGGGCCGGCGCGCGCGCCGAGCGCCGTGCCGCTGACCGGCAGGCTCGGGCTCGCGATGCTTCGCGCGTTCGCGCGCGTCCCGGTGGGACGCCGGCTGCTGCTCGACGAGCGCGAGGTCAAGGCCAGGAAGCGGCGCGCCGAAGAGGAAGGACGAAGCGCCAAGAAAGAAGAGCCGCGCGGAGCCGCCGACATCGCCCGATGAAGATCCTCCTTTTCGTGCGGCACTATTCGTACCTGCGGCTGTTCGAGTCGGGGATCACCGAGCTCGCGCGGCGCGGGCATCGGATCCATCTCTCCGCCGATCGCGAAGAGTCGATGGGCGGCCGCCGCATGGCCGAGCGCCTCGCGGAGACGCATCCGAACATCACGCTCGGGACGACCCCGGGCCGGGCGCCGGGCGCGTGGGCGGAGTTCGCGAGGCGCCTGCGCCTCGGGATTGATTACCTCCGGTATCTCGATCCGCGGTACGACAACACGCCGCACCTCAAGGCGCGGGCGCGCGATCGCGCGCCGCGCAGTGTCGTGGCGATTGCGGAGCACCTCCAGGGCACACACGCGCGTGACCTGCTCGCGCGCGTGCTGCGCACGCTCGAGCGTGGGGTGCCGCCGAGCGCGCATCTCGAGAACTGCATCCGGCAGCAGGCGCCCGACATCGTGCTGATCACACCGCTCGTGGAGCTCGGGTCCCCGCAGATGGATCATCTGGCGGCCGCCAAGGCGCTCGGTGTGCGCACCGCGCTGCCGGTGGCGAGCTGGGATCACCTGTCGAGCAAGGCGGTCGTGCGGAACCATCCCGACATGCTGCTGGTCTGGAACGACATCCAGAAGCAGGAAGCGATCGAGATGCACGGCGTGGCGCCTGAGCGGGTCGTCGTCACCGGCGCGCATTGCTACGACCAGTGGTTCGACCGCGCGCCCTCGTGCAGCCGCGAGAGCTTCTGCTCGCGCGTGGGCCTGCGGTCCGACCGCCCGTTCGTGTTGTATCTCTGCTCGTCGCTGTTCCGCGGCACCGCGAGCGAGGCGGCGTTTGTCGAGCGATGGGTCGAGGCGATCCGCACGAGCGCCGATCCGCGGCTGAAGGACATCGGCATCCTGATCCGGCCGCATCCGGTGCGCCTCGACGAGTGGAAGGAGATCGACCTCTCCGGATACAGAAACATCGCATTCTGGGGCGCGCACCCGGTCGATGACGAGGCGAAGAACGACTACTTCGACTCGATGTATTACAGCGCCGGCGTCGTCGGCCTGAACACGAGCGCCTTCCTCGAAGCGGCCGTCGTCGAGAAGCCTGTCCACACGGTGCTCGTCGACGACATCTCGCGGCACAACCAGGAAGGGACGATTCACTTCCACTATCTGCTCGACGTGAACGGCGGCCTGCTGCGCGTGGCGCGCACGCTCGATGAGCACGTGCGCCTGCTTGCGGATTCGCTCGCGCCGGAAGGCGGCGGCGATACGAAGGCGCACCGCTTCGTCGAAGGCTTCATCCGTCCGTTCGGCGCGACCGTGCCGGCGACGCCGCGCTTCGCGGACGCGCTCGAGACGCTCGGCGCATCGCCGTCGCCTCGTCCTGTCGGCGACGGGCTGACCGAGCGCGTCCTGCGCCTCGTGTTGTATCCAGCGGTTGGCGCGCTGCAATTGCTCCTGGTGACGCAGCCGCATCGGAAGCGGGTGCGGCTGCAGCTTCGCAAGTGGTTCCAGGATGGCCGCCGCCGCGTGTTCGTGACGCTGAAGCAGTTCGCCCAGAACCAGCTTGGCGAAAAGGAGCTGACCGCGGCGCCGCTCGGACCGCCGTCGGCGCTCACGCCGAAGCCTGGCCGACCGCGCGATCCCGCGAAGAAGCTCGCCGGCTGGAACCTGCCGGAGGCCGAAGAGACGCGCGAGCTGATCACCGCCCTCGGTCGAAGCGGCCGGCCGATCCTGATCGGGCCGTGGCTCTCGGAGGCGGGATTCGAGCTGCTCTACTGGATTCCGTTCCTCGCCTGGGCGAAGGCGTACGGCAATCTCGATCCGTCACAGCTCGTCGTGATCTCGCGCGGCGGCGCCTCGTCCTGGTATCGCGACGTCACGACCAACTACGAAGACGTCCTGTCGTTCTACACGCCCGACCAGTTCCGCGCGCGCAACGAGGCGCGCATCATCGAGCAGCGCGGCCGGATGAAGCACGTTGAGATCTCGAGCTTCGACCGCGAGATCATCGCGAAGGTCACCGAGAAGCGCGGGCTGAGCGGCGTCCGCCTGCTGCATCCGTCGACGATGTACCGGTTGTTCGATCATTTCTGGTTCCAGCGTGTGCCGGTGACGCTGATCGAGGCGTTCACGTCGTTCGGCCCGCTGCCGCCGGTCGAGATCGGCGACCTTCGAGGCCGCCTGCCGGAGCGCTACGTGGCCGCGAAGTTCTACGGCAACACGGCGCTGCCCGACACCCCGGAAAACCATGCGTTCGTCGCGTCGTACCTCGAGGAGCTGACACGGCACATCGACGTCGTGCTGCTCAACACCGGGCACCGGTTCGATGACCACGAGGACATGCCGCGCGTGAATCGAAGCCGGATTCACACGGTTGATCACCTGATGACGCCGGCGACGAACCTCGACGTGCAGACGCGGATCATCGCGGGCGCCGAGGCATACGTCGGCACGTATGGCGGCTTCTCGTACGTGGCGCCGCTCGCCGGCACGCACGCGCTCACGTTCTACTCGCACATCACCGGCTTCCGCTTCGACCACCTCGAGGTGGCCAAGCGCGTCTTCTCCGGCCTGAAGCAGGGGAGCTTCGTCGAGGTCGATCTGCGGTCGGTCGATCTGCTGCGCCTCGGGTTTGGCGGCGGTTCTCCTGTGACCGATGCCCTGGCTGGGGTGACTCGAGGGTGAGCGGCTTTCTTCACACGCTGAGGCGGCCGATTCGCGACATGCTGCGCCATCGCGCGGAGCTGCGCGAGCAGCGTCAGTGGTCGCGCGTCGCATGGCAGGTCGAGCGCGAGATCGAGGATGTGGTCGGCAGGGGCCGCACGCTGGTCGTCGGCCCGTGGCTCTCCGAGGTCGGCTACGAAGCGCTCTACTGGATTCCGTTTCTGCGCTGGGTCACGGCGGCGTTCCGTCTCGATCCCGGTCGCGTCGTCGCGGTGTCGCGCGGCGGGGTCGGCTCGTGGTACGACGGGATTGCCGGACGCTACGTTGAAATCTGGGACGAAGTCGATCCGGCCGAGTTCGCGCGGCGCGGGGCCGAGCGTGGTGCGGCCAAGCAGCTCGAGATCTCCGCGTTCGATCGTGAAGTCATAGCCGCGGTGGAGCGGCGCATCGGCGCGCCGGTCGACGTGCTGCACCCGTCGCTCATGTACCGACTGTTCTCGCTGTTCTGGTCGGGGCAGCGGCCGCTCAGCTTTCTCGACAGCCACACGCGGTTCGAGCCGATCGCGCCGCCGCGGATCCTCGATCCAGGCCGTCTGCCGCGCGAGTACGTCGCGGTGAAGTTCTACGCCGCGCGGTCGCTGCCCGATACGCCGGACATCAGGCGGGTGCTCGCGTGGTTTGTCGAGAGCCTGGCCGAGCGCACGAATGTCGTGCTGCTCGATACCGGCCTTGCCCTGGATGAGCACACCGATTACGCGTTCGGTCCCGCCTACGCGTCGGAGACGCTACGGCGCGGCGAGCCGTCAAGCCGCGTGATCAGCGCGAAGCCGTGGATGACGCCGTCGAACAATCTCGGGGTGCAGACGCAGATTATCGCCGGCGCGCAGGCGTTCGTCGGCACCTGCGGCAGCGTCGCGTGGCTGGCGCCGATGCTGGGCGTCAACACCTCCGCGGTGTACGTCGACCCGAAGTGGCTGCATGCGCACCTTGGCGTGGAGCTTCGCGCGTGCCACCGCGCGGGCGCCGGGCGGTTTGCGGCGCTCGACCTGCGTGCGCTCGAACCGTTGGCCGTTGCGCCACACGTCGGCTCAAGGCTCACGGCTCAAGCCTCAGGCGGCTTTAGCCTTAGGCCCCTTGAGCCCTAAGCCTTGGGCCCTGAGCCTTCCATGACGTCCAACGCACATCCCGCGCTGACTGGTCTTGGATCCGGACGGTGCCTGATCATCGGCGAGGTTGCGCTCACGCACGATGGAAGCGTGGGTCTCGCGCACGCGTTCGTCGACGCGATCGCGAGCGCTGGCGCGGACGCGGTGAAGTTTCAGACGCACATTGCGGCGGCGGAGAGCACGCCGTCAGAGCCGTTCCGCGTGAAGTTCAGCAAGCAGGAGGAGACACGCTACGACTACTGGAAGCGGATGGAGTTCACCGAGGAGCAGTGGCGCGGCCTCGCAGATCACGCGCGCGAGCGCGGCATCCTCTTCCTGTCGTCGCCGTTCTCGATCGAGGCGATCGAGCTGCTCGACCGCCTCGGGATGCCGCTCTGGAAGATTGCGTCCGGCGAGACCTCGAACGCGATGCTGCTCGACCGCATCCTCGACACGCGCGCGCCGGTGCTGCTCTCCACGGGCATGAGCCCGATCGAGGAGGTTGACGCCGCCGTCGCCCGTGTGCGCGCGCGCACGGTGGACGTCGGCGTGTTTCAGTGCACGACCGCGTATCCGTGCCCGCCGGACAAAATCGGCCTCAACCTGATCCCGTTCTACCGCGAGCGGTACGGGTGCTGGGTGGGCCTCTCTGATCATTCGGCGACGATCTATCCGGGGCTTGCCGGCGCGGCGCTCGGCATGGACATGCTCGAGGTGCACGTCGCGCTGTCGCGCGAGCAGTTCGGGCCGGACGTGATCGCGTCGGTGACGACCGCGGAGCTTCGCCAGCTGGTCGACGGCGTCCGCTTCATCGAGCGGATGCGCGCCAACCCGATCGACAAGAACGCCTCGGCGCAGGAAACCGCGCCGCTACGAAACCTGTTTACCCGCAGCCTGGTGGCGAGCGCCGACCTGCCCGCCGGCACCGTCATCACGCGCGACCATGTCGCGATCAAGAAGCCGGGGACCGGCCTGCCGCCCGGTCGGCTCGAGGACATCATCGGCCGCCGCCTGGCGCGGCCCGTTGCCGCGGATCAACTTCTGGCCGTGGAGGACATCGAGGGACTCGCCCGCTCGTGAGCACACGAAAAATCTGCGTCGTGGTCACCGCCCGCCCGAGCTACTCGCGTATCCGCACGGCGCTCACAGCCATCAACGCGCATCCCGATCTCGAGCTGCAGCTCGTGGTTGCCGCGTCGGCGCTGCTCGATCGCTACGGCAACGCCGTCCAGGCGATCGAGCGCGACGGGTTTCCGATCGCCGCGCGCGTCTACATGGTGCTCGAGGGAGAGAACCTCGTCACGTCCGCGAAGTCCACGGGCCTTGGGCTCGTGGAGCTCGCCACGGTGTTCGACAACCTCAAGCCGGACGCCGTGGTGACGGTCGCGGATCGATACGAGACGCTCGCGACGGCCGTGGCCGCGTCGTACATGAACATTCCAGTCGTGCACGTGCAGGGCGGCGAGGTCACGGGATCGATCGACGAGAAGGTCCGTCACGCGGTGACCAAGCTCGCCAACCTGCACCTCGTCTCGACGAAGCGTGCCGCGGAGCGCGTCCGCCGATTGGGTGAGGAAGCGGACAGCGTCCACGTCACGGGCTGCCCGTCGATCGACATCGCGGCAGAGGTTGCCGCCAGCCAGAAGATGGATTTCGATCCGTTCGTGAAGTACGGCGGCGTCGGCCCGATGACCGACCTGTCGCGCGGCTACCTCGTCGTGATGCAGCATCCCGTGACGACGGAATACGAAGAGGCGCGGCAGCAGATCGACGAGACGCTGTATGCAGCGAAGGATTTCGGGCTGCCCGTGCTCTGGTTCTGGCCGAACGTCGATGCCGGCTCCGACGGGACGTCGAAAGGCATCCGCGTCTTCCGCGAGAAGGAGGACCCGGCGAACTTCCACCTGTTCCGCAACATGTTTCCCGAAGACTTCCTCCGGCTGCTGTGCGGCGCCACCGCGATCGTCGGCAACTCGAGCGTCGCGATCCGCGAGTGCTCGTATCTCGGCGTGCCGGCCGTCAACATCGGCAGCCGTCAGCTGGGACGCGAGCGCGGGCAGAACGTCATCGACGTCGGTCACGACCGGAAGGAGATTGCCGACGCGGTCCGTACGCACGTCACGCGCGGCAGGCCGGCGCGCGATCTGCTCTACGGCGACGGCAAGGCGGGCGCGCGAATCGCGGATTGTCTCTCGAGTGCGGAGTTGAAGATCGAGAAGAGGTTGACCTATTAGGGCCGGCTAAAGCCGGCCCCTACGAGCCGGCCCCTACGAGCCGGCCCCTACGAGCCGGCCCCTACGTACGAATGGTGAATACGCGCGAATGTCCCGATGGTAACCACGTCCGCTGATCGCCGAGAGCGCATCGCCGCGCTCGACTATGACTACGCGTCGCAGCCGAAGCAGGCGCTCACCGCCTGCAACCTGTGCGGCGCGTCTGAGTTCGTCGTGCTCACGCACCGCGATCGCTACGGCTATCCCGCGCAGGCGCATGCGTGCCGGCGCTGCGGGCTCGTGTTTCTCAACCCGCGCATGGACGCAGAGGCCTACGGCCGCTTCTACAACGGCATCTATCGCCCGCTCGTAAGCGCGTTCCACGGCCGCCTGATCGATGCGCGCACGATCCAGGACGAGCAGCGCGACTACGCCGCAGAGCGGGCGGAGTTCATCCGCCCATTCGTCGGGAAGAGCGGCGGGCAGACGATGCTCGACATCGGCGGATCGACCGGCGTCGTGGCGCATCACTTCGCCCGCGAGTTCGGCCTGAGCGGCACGGTGATCGATCCGGCCCCGCTCGAAGTCGAGCAGGCGCGGGGCCTCGGGCTCGAGACGATCACCGGCCTCGTCGAAGAGCACGACTTCGACACGCGCCGGTTCGACGTCGTGATCATCTGTCAGACCGTCGACCATCTGCTCGACGTCGCCGGCACGCTCGCGCGCGTGCGCCAGTTGCTGGCGAAGGGCGGCCTCCTCTTCATCGACATCGTCGACTTCCGCGCGGCGTACCTTCGCCACTGGTCGGTCGAGGACGCCGTGAAGATCGATCATCCGTACTACCTGACGGAGCCGACGATGGCCGCGTACTTGAGGATGTCGGGCTTCGAGGTGCTGCGGAGCGATTTCGCGGCGGACCATCTGCACGTGAGCTACGTGTGCCGCCCGGTTGTCGCGCACGCCGACGGTCTGCCGCATGCGGCATCGGTGGAAGCGCTGCTGCGCGAAGTGCGCGAAGTGCAAAGCCGGCTCAAGGCTTAGGTCTCAAGGCTCAAGCCCAAAGCCCCTTAGGCCCCGAGCCCCGAGCCCTGAGCCCTAAGCCCTGAGCCCTAAGCCAATGCTTGTTCTCGGCATCGTTCCGGCGCGCGGTGGATCGAAGGGTGTGCCCGGGAAGAACGTGCGGCCGCTCGCGGGTCACACGCTCCTCGAGTACACGGCGCGCGCGGCGCGCGAGTCCGGCGTGCTCGATCGCGTCATCCTGAGCACCGACTCGCCGGACATTGCCGACGCGGGGCGGCGGGCCGGGCTCGAGGTGCCGTTCATGCGGCCCGTGACGCTGGCGGCAGACGACACGCCGATGCTGCCCGTGATCCAGCACGCCCTCGATGCGGTGGCGCGCGGCGGCTGGTCGCCGGACATCGTCGTCCTGCTGCAGCCGACGTCCCCGCTGCGACGGTCCGACCACATCCGCGACGCGGTCGCCACGCTCTGCGAGACGAAGGCGGATTCGGTCGTGACGGTCGTGGAGATCCCACGCCATCTCTCGCCGGATTACGTGATGCGGGTCGAGGGCGGCCGCCTGCAGCCGTTCCTGTCGGACGCGGTGCGCGCGACCCGTCGCCAGGATGCGCGGCCGGCGTACTCACGCGACGGCACGGTCTACGCCTGCTGGCGCGCGACGGTCGAGCGGTTCGGCAACATCTACGGCGACGACTGCCGGCCGCTGCTGATCGACGCGCGCGAATCGCTCAGCATCGATTCACCGGCGGATTGGGATGCGGCGGAGCGTCTGCTGGCCGGACGGTAGATCAACCACGAAAACACGAAGGTCGCGAAGTTCACGAAAGACTTTTTTTGGAAAAAGGTGTGATCTTCGTGTCCTTCGTGGTTAAGAGGTCTTGAGTTTTGAGCTACTCATCGCTTCGCCGCGTCGTGCCGCGGCCGCTTCGGCTGGCGGCCCGCGCGTTCCTCGCGCGGCGCGGCAGCGCGCAGCTGCAGCGGGACCTCACGGCGATGGCCGCGCGGCCTGCGCCGATCGTCGCTGGGCCGTGGCTCGGCGAGGTCGGCTTCGAGCTCCTCTACTGGGTTCCGTTCCTCCGATGGTTCGCCGAGCGCTTCCAGGTGAGCGCGGAGCGGCTCATCGTCATGTCGCGCGGCGGCACCGCGTCGTGGTACCGGCCGTGTGCGGCGCGCTACGTTGACGTCTTCGACGAGGTGACGCCCGACACGTTTCGCGATCAGCACGATGCGCGCGTGCGGGATCTCGGCGAGCAGAAGCAGACGCGCGTGACCGCGTTCGATCGCACGCTCGTCGATGCGGCGGCGCGGCGGGCAAGTGCCCCGGAGTCGTCGCGGCTGCATCCGTCGCGGATGTACGAGCTGTTCAACCCGTACTGGTGGGGCCACCTCTCGAGCGACTGGGTGCATGCGCACGCGCGCTACGCGCGTCTGCCGGAGCCGGACCTCGTCGGCGTCGGCGGCCTGCCGGCCCGTTACGTCGCGGTGAAGTTCTACTTCAACGACTGCTTTCCCGCGACGGATCGCAATCGCACGTTCGTGCGCGATGTGCTGCGGACGCTGGCGGAGCGGGGATCGGTCGTGGCGCTCTCGACCGGGTTGAACATCGACGACCATGGCGGCGTACGCGTGGACGAGTTCGGCGTGCGCCATCTGCCCGAGGGGATCGACCCGGCGCACAACCTTCACGTGCAGAGCGCCGTCGTCTCGCGCGCGCAGGCGTTGGTCGGCACCTACGGCGGGTTTTCGTACATGGCGCCCTTCTACGGGGTGAGATCGCTGGCTTTCTACAGCGAACCGGGCGGGTTTTCGCAGAAGCATCTCCACATGGCGCGCTCGGCGTTCGAGACGATCAGCGCGGACGGCCTCTTCGATGTCCGCGACGCAGGAAATGGGCCCCTTGACTGAGCGAGGCTGGGCAGCGGTCGATGCACGCGCCCGTACCGCCAAGCGGGCCGCGTTCGCGGAGACGAAGCGCGGCGTCAAGCTCGTGCGCGAGCGGATCCGCAACGCCGGCATCGCCGCATTGAACCTGTCCGCAAAACAGCTTCGACGCATGTCATGGCTTGGATCGCGCGTGCAGAAGCAGGCGCACGAGCTTGGTGAAACGAAGAAGCGCTTCGACACCTATCGCACCGAATGGGTCGTCGAGCGCGACATCGCGCGGGTCGCCTCCGGCTCCGATCCGATCATCGTCGGGCCGTGGCTGTCCGAGGTCGGATACGAAGTCCTCTACTGGATCCCGTTTGTGCGCTGGGTCCAGTCGCAGTTCAGCATCGATCCCTCGCGTCTCGTGGTCGTGACACGCGGCGGCGCGGCGTCGTGGTACGGAGACAGCGCGACGAACGCCGTGGAGCTGTTCGATCTGATGTCGCCGGAGGAGTACGCCGCGCGCAACGCGCGGCGCAGCGCCGACGATCGCGGCACGCTGAAACAGTTTGGCATCTCACCGATGGATCGGGAGATCGTGGCCGACGTCGAGCGGCGGATCGGCGCCCGACGCACGAACGTGCTGCATCCATCGCTGATGTATACGCTCTTTCACCAGTTCTGGCTTGGGCATCGGCCCGCGTCATTCCTCGAGAAGCGGACGAAGTACAGGCTGGTGTCCGCGCCTGACGTGGCGCTGCCGCCGCTCCCGCCGTCGTACGTCGCGGTGAAGTTCTACACCGCCGCGTCGCTGCCGCCGACCGATGAGGTGCGCCGGGCGCTTCAATCGATCGTCCTCGGCATCGCGGAGCGGACACCGGTCGTGATGCTCGACACGGGCCTGGCGCTGGACGATCACGAGGACTACTCGTTCGAAGACGCGTCGCGCATCCACAGCGTGCGCGCCTCGCTTCAGCCGCGCGACAACCTGGCGGCGCAGGCGGCCATCATCAGCCGCGCCTCGTCGTTTGTCGGCACGTGCGGAGCGCTCGCGTGGCTCGCGCCGATGCTCGGCGTCGACACGACCGCGGTGCTGGCCGACGCGCGCTTCCTGCACGGGCACCTGCAGGTCGCGCGCCGCGTGTACCAGGTGATCGGCGGCGGACGATTCTCGCCGCTCGACATCTCCGCGTTCGACCAGCTCGGGCTGTCGTTTATGAGATTGACGAATTGACGAATTTACGAATCGACACATTTATTGCGTCAATTGCAAATCCGAATTCGTCAATTCGCAGATTCGTCAATTCGACAACTCACGCATGAGTATCAGGGACGTATTGGTGACCGGTGGGGCCGGATACATCGGCTCGCACCTGGTTGACGCGCTGGTCGCGCGCGACTACCGCGTGACCGTGCTCGACAACCTCGATCCGCAAGTCCATCGATCCGGCACGTGGCCGTCGTACGCGAACGCCAAGGCCAGGTACGTGAAGGGCGACGTGCGCGATCGCGCGGTCTTCGAGCCGCTCGTCCTCGCGTCGCAGGCGGTCGTGCACTTCGGCGCCGCCGTGAGCATCGGCCAGAGCATGTATCAGATCGACCGGTACGTG
This sequence comes from Acidobacteriota bacterium, assembly GCA_023265015.1. GTDB lineage: Bacteria > Acidobacteriota > Vicinamibacteria > Vicinamibacterales > UBA2999 > Gp6-AA40. The sequence continues at coordinate 39,556 of JAHFUO010000003.1, forward strand.
GACGTCAACACGCGCGGCACCGCGCTGCTGCTCGACATCCTGGTCAACACGAAGCACACGGTCGAGAAGGTGCTCGTGGCGTCGTCGATCGGCGTCTACGGCGAGGGCGCGTACCGGTGCGCGACGCACGGCATCGTCGCGCCGGCCATCCGGCCGGAACAGCAGCTGGCGGCCCGCGACTGGGAGCAGCACTGCCCGCAGTGCGGCACGCACGTGAAGCCGGTGCCGACGCCCGAGGACAAGGCACTCTATCGGGACAACATCTACTCGATGACCAAGTACCACCAGGAAGAAATGGTGCTGCTCATCGGGAAGACGTACGGCATCCCGTCGGTTGCGCCGCGCTTCTTCAACGTCTACGGCCCGCGCCAGAGCCTGAGCAATCCGTACGCCGGCGTCGCGGCCATCTGGTTGAGCCGCTTGTTGAACGGCAGGCAGCCGATCGTGTTCGAGGATGGCGGACAACTGCGCGACTTCGTGTCGATTCACGACGCCGTCGACTGCCTCGTGCTGATGCTCGAGAATCCCGGCGCCGACTACCTGCCGGTGAACGTCGGTTCCGGGCAGACCATCACGATCCTGGAGATTGCGGCGCTGCTCGGCCGGCTGCTCGGCTCGTCGATCGAGCCGCAGATTACGCAGACCGGGCGCAAGTTCGATATCCGTCACAACACCGCGGACATCGCTTGCGCGCGCAGGACGCTCGGCTTTGCGCCGAAGGTCACGCTCGATCAGGGCTTCACCGAGCTCATCGCGTGGGCACAGACGACGCCGGACGTGGCGGTCGATTTCTTCGACAGGGCGCTGCAGGAGCTCCAGGACAAAGGGCTTTTGGTCAAGTCATGAGCCCGAACTTCCAACGACCAACGTCCAACTCCCAGGCGTTGGGGTTTGGGATTTGGGATTTGGGATAATTTGGGATTTGGGTTTTGCCTGTGATCCTGGAATTCGAGCAGCTGAAGCACTACCGGAAAAAGGTTGCGATGGTGGACGGCGCGTTCGACCCGCTGCACCGCGGCCACATCGAGCATTTCCGCGCAGCGGCAGCGCGGCTCGACGTGCCGCTCCTCTGCAACCTGGCGTCCGATCACTACGTCAGCACCAAGCATGCGCCGCTGCTGCCCGAGGATCAGCGCGCGGCCGTGGTCGATGCCATCCGCTACATCAGCTTCACGCACATCAACCGGTTCGACACCGAGACGATCCTCCGCGAGCTGCAGCCGAAGTACTACGTGAAGGGGCGGGACTGGGACGGCCGCCTCCCACCGGACCAGGTGCGCATCTGCGGCGAGCTGGGCATCGAGGTCGTGTACCTCGACACCGTCGTCGATTCCTCGAGCCGCATTCTCAAGAGCTACACGGAGCAACAGAGCCAGCGATGAACATTACCGAGTTCGAGCAGCGCATCATCGACCAGAAGCCGGTCGGATCCGGCCACTACGATTCCGAGTACTTCACCGGCGACTGGCGGGCGGAAGGCAACAACTACAACCTCGAGACGCGGCGGCAGATCGAGGCGAAGAATCCATCCCTCATCAGGGACGTGTTTCACCCGAAGAAAGCGCTGGATCTCGGATGCGGTCCTGGCGCGCTGATGCACCTGCTCTGGGAGCTTGGCGTCGACGTCGAGGGGATCGATTTCGCCGAGAGCAGCAGGCAGCTCGCGACGCCGCAGGTGCGCGATCGTATGACCGTCGGCGTCGTCACCGACCAGACGCTGAAGCCCGCGAACGCGTACGACCTCGTGATCTGCCGCGAGGTGCTCGAGCACCTCACGGTGCTGCAGGTGCGGCAGACCGTCTCGAACATGGTGCGGATGACATCGAAGTTCATCTACGCCACCACGCGTTTCCATCCGAGCCCGGCGAACCTGCTGGACTTCACGACGCAGTTCGATGTCGATCCAACCCACATCACGCTGCTCAACAAGGACATGCTCCGCCTGATGTTCGTGCTCGAAGGCTGCCGCTCGCGCCCGGACCTCGAGGCACGCATGGACTGGGGGAACAAGGGGCGCGTGCTGGTGCTCGAGAAGCTCGGAAGCCGCGATGCCGATCGCTGACAGCGTGCGGCTCGGTCGTGACGTCGTGATTCATCATCCGGGTCTCGTCAACCTGTACGGCTGCGCGATTGGCGACGGCACGAAGATTGGCGCGTTTGTCGAGATCCAGAAGCACGCGTCGATCGGGCGGCTCTGCAAAATCTCGTCGCACACGTTCGTGTGCGAGGGTGTCGCCATCGAGGATGAAGTGTTCGTGGGACATGGCGTGATGTTCATCAACGATCGCTACCCTCGCGCCACGGCCGCCGGGGGCCTGCAGACCGAGGCCGACTGGCAGGTTGTGCCAACACGGGTCCGCACGGGCGCGTCGATCGGCAGCGGCGCGGTGATCATGTGCGGCGTCACCATCGGCGAGCGCGCGACGGTCGGCGCGGGCGCTGTCGTCACGCACGATGTTCCGGACGATGCGGTCGTGGCGGGCGTGCCGGCGCGCGTCCGCGCGCAGGAGGCACGATGATCACCGTCGGCGTGATCGGGTACGGCTACTGGGGACCGAACCTGGTGCGGAATTTCGCGGACACCGCGGGCGCGCGCGTGGGCTTCGTCACCGATATGCGGCCGGCGCGCCTCTCCCAGGTGACGTCACGGTATCCGGCGACGAAGGTGTCGACCGATTACCGGGAGCTCATCAACGACCCGTCCGTTGACGCCGTCGCGATCGCGACGGCGGTCTCATCGCATTTCGACCTGGCGATGGCGACGCTTCGCGCGGGCAAGCACGTGCTGGTCGAGAAGCCGATGACCTCGACGTCGGAGCAGGCGGCTGTGCTGATCGAAGAAGCCGATCGGCGCGGGCTCGTGCTGATGGTCGACCACACGTTCGTCTACACGGACGCGGTCGCGAAGATCCGGGAGCTGACGCAGGGCGGAGACCTTGGCGAGATTTACTACTACGACTCCGTGCGGATCAACCTCGGGCTGTTCCAGCACGACGTCAACGTACTCTGGGATCTCGCCGTTCACGATCTCTCGATCATGGACTACGTCCTGTCGCAGTCGCCCTCCGCCGTGTCGGCGACCGGCCTCGCGCATGTGGCCGGTCAGCCGGAGAACATCGCGTACATGACGATGTTCTTCGACGGACGGCTGATTGCACACGTGCACGTGAACTGGCTGGCGCCGGTGAAGGTGCGGCGCACGCTGCTCGGCGGCAGCCGCCGCATGATCGTGTTCGATGACCTCGAGGCCAGCGAGAAGGTCAAGGTGTACGACCGCGGGATCTCCGTGAACCCAAGCCCCGAGAACGTGTACCAGATGCTTGTCGGCTACCGCGCCGGCGACATGTGGGCGCCGCAGCTTGGCATCAGCGAGGCGCTGCACACCGAAGCACAGCACTTCGTCGAATGCATCGAGCAGAAGCGGACACCGCGCACCGACGGTCGTGCCGGCCTTCGCGTGGTGCGGCTGCTCGAGGCCGCCACTCAATCGATGGCGCAGCAGGGACGTCTCGTCTCGCTCGCGGCATCAACACCCGTGCTGTAGCACGTGCGACGATGGCCCGCCGCGGTATACGTCGCGTTGTTCGCGCTGACGGCGGCGTTCCGGTTCCTCGCGCTGAAGAACGGGTTCGTCAACGATCACTTCGTCTACATCAGCGGCGGCCGGCAGATGCTGTTCGGCGAGTGGCCGACGCGCGACTTCATCGACCCGGGCCTGCCGCTCATGTTCGCGGCCTCCGCGCTGGCGCAGAAGATCTTCGGGCAGACGCTCTTCGCCGAAGCGATGCTAATTTCGGTCGCCTTCGGCCTCGCCGCGGCGTTCACGGCGGCTGCGGTTCGATCGCTGACCGGATCGATGACGCTGGTGATCGCCGCCGCGCTCATCGAGATCGCCGTCTTCCCGCGGACCTACAGCTATCCGAAGATCCTCGCCTATGCGATCGAGTTCTGGCTGTACGGGAGATACCTGGCCCGGCCCGGCATCGGCCGCGCGCTCGCGATGGCGGCGGGCGTGGCGATGGCGTTCATGTTCCGCCACGATCACGGCCTGTTCCTGTGGGGTGGTGGCGTGCTGACGACGATGCTCGATCGCGAGGCGACGACGTGGAAGGCGTCGCTGCGCGCAGCGGCGGGCTTCAGCGCGTTCGTCATGCTCCTGCTGCTTCCATACCTGCTCTACGTCCAGGTGAACGGCGGGCTCTGGCTGTACATCCAGAACGGCATCCAGTTCAGCGAGCGCGAGGCGGGCCGGCAGTGGCACGTCTGGCCGAGGGTGTTCGGCGACGAGCGGCCGCTTGAATCGGCGCTTGTCTACGAGCTCCATCTGCTCCCGCTCGTCGCGATCGCGGTCCTGCTGGCGCGAAGAGCGCGTGAGGACTTCCGTGCCGCGGCCGCGAGCCTGCTTCCGCTTGCTGCGGTTGCCGTGGCGGTGAACGTCAGCTTCATCCGCGATCCGCTGAACACGCGCCTTGCGGACGCGATTGTGCCGGCGGTGATGCTCGGCGCGTGGCTGGTCTCGCGCGCGTTCGAGTCGTCGAGCCGTCGCGCGCTCACGATTCCGATCGCCTGCGTGTTCACGCTGCTGCTCGGTGCGTCGGTGCTGGCCGTCGGGTTCACGCACGAAGAGATCAATCGCGCAGGCCTGCTCGGGCGGCGGCAGCAGATTCCAGGCCGGTTTGTCGAGCGCACCGCGGATCTGCAATCGCGCTTCACCGATTACCAGATGCCGACGCCCGCCGCGCGCCGCCTCGTCCCGTTCTTCAGGTACGTCGATCGCTGCACCGCGCCAACCGATCGGATCCTCGTGGGCGGCTTTCTGCCCGAGATTCCGTTCTACGCGCAGCGGCTGTTCGCGGGCGGGCAGGGCTATTTCGGCGCCTACTTCGGCTCCGAGGCGAACGAACGGTTCGCCTTCGACCATCTTCGGCAGCAGCGCGTGCCGTTCGCGATCGTGCCCAGCGATGGTGAGACCGAATTCAACAAGCGATTTCCACTCGTCGCCGGCTACGTCCGTGCCCGCTATGCACCGCTGGCGGACGTGCCGATTGACGACGAGCAGACGATCCATATCCTCGTGAACCGCGAGATGCCGGCCGCGTCACGGGATCCCGAAACCGGCTGGCCCTGTTCCCCTCACACGTCGCGAAGCTCATGAGTCCATTCGTTGACCTTCGGACGCAGTACCACAGCATCAAGACCGAGATCGACGACGCCAGTCTCGCGGGTGTGCCGCCGCGTGAGCGCGTCGTGCCGGTACGGTGGCCGGGCATCCAGGCACGGACAGCCGGGATGCTCGTTCTTCTGTTCGTGCTGACCGCCGCGTTCCGCTTTCTCGCGCTGAAGTTCGGATTCGTCAACGATCACTTTGAGTACATCAGCGGTGGAAGGCAGATGCTGTTCGGGGAGTGGCCCACCCGCGATTTCATCGACCCGGGCGAGCCGCTCATGTTCGCCGCGTCGGCGCTGGCGCAGACGGTATTTGGCCAGACGCTGTTCGCGGAAGCGATGCTCGTGGCGATCGCATTCGGCCTGGCGGCGGCGTTCACGGCGGCCGCGGTTCGCCAGTTGACCGGATCGATTGCGTTGGCGATCCTCGCGGCGCTCTTCGAGATCGCCGTGTACCCGCGAACGTACAGCTACCCGAAGATTCTCGCGTATGCGTTCGAGTTCTGGCTGTACGGGAGATACCTCGCGCGTCCGGATCTGCGGCGCCTGTTCGCGATCGCGGCGGGCGTCGCGATCGCCTTCCTGTTTCGCCACGACCACGGCCTTTTCCTCTGGGCCGGAGGCGTGCTGACGGTGGCGCTGAATCGGGAGTCAACATCGTGGAAACGGCCGGCTCGAGCGGCGGCGGTCTTCACCGCGTTGGTGGTGCTGCTGCTCCTTCCGTATCTGATGTACGCGCAGGTGCACGGCGGCTTGTGGCAGTACTTCCGCACCGGCGTGGAGTACGGGGCACGTGAAGCGAGCCGACAGTGGCACGTCTGGCCTCGGATCGTCGGCGACGCCCGCCCGCTCGAATCGGCGCTCGTGTACGAGCTGTATCTGCTGCCCGCGATCGCCATTGCGGTAGTCCTGGCTGGACGGGCGCGTGAGGATGCTCGAGCCGTCGCCGTCCGCGTGCTGCCGCTTGCGGTCGTGGCTCTGCTCGTGAACGTCACCTTCATTCGCGATCCGCTGAACACGCGCCTCGCCGACGCCATCGTGCCCGCGGTGATGCTTGGCGCCTGGCTGCTCGCCCGCACGCGGAATGCGTCAGCGAGCCGCGCGCTCGCGATCCCGATCGCGATCGTGTGCACGGGGCTGATGGGCGCCTCGGTACTCGCGGTGGGGCACACGCGCGATGAGATCGATCGCGCAGGACTGCTCGGCCACACTGAGGAAATCCCGGGGCGCTTCGTGGAGCGGACTGCCGATCTCCGCGCACGCTTCACGGACTACCAGCTGCCATCGCGGGCCGCACGGCGCCTGATCCCGTTCTTTCGATACGTGGATCGGTGCACCTCGACGACAGATCGAATACTCGTTGGCGGATATCTGCCGGAAATTCCCTTCTACGCGCAGCGCTTGTTTGCCGCCGGGCAGGAATATTTCGGCGGGTACTACAGCTCGGATGCGAACCAGCGGTTTGCGTACGATCACTTTCGGCGCCAGAGTGTTCCGCTCGTCATCATCCCCACTGATTACCAGCAGGAATTCGACAGGCGCTTTCTACTCGTCGCCGGCTACGTTCACGCCCGGTATGCACCCCTGACGGATGTCCCCGTCGACGATGGGCTGACAATCCATATTCTCGTGAGCCGCGACATGCCAGCCGCCGCGCGGGATCCCGAGACAGGCTGGCCCTGTTTTCGATGACCTCATGATTCCATTTGCCGACCTTCAGTCGCAGTACCGCAGCATCAAAAGCGAGATCGATGCCGCGATCGGCCGCGTGCTCGAGAGCGCGCAGTTCGTCCTCGGCGAGGAGGTCGCGGGGTTCGAGGGCGACTTCGCGCAGTATTGCCAGGCGTCGGAGTGCGTGGCGGTGAACTCGGGCACGAGCGCGCTGCACCTGGCGCTGCTGGCCGCCGGCATCGGGCCGGGCGATGAAGTGATCACGGTTCCGTTCACGTTCGTCGCGACCGTCTCCGCCATCGGCTACACGGGTGCCCGGGCGGTGTTGGTCGACATCGAGCCCGAGTACTTCACGATCGATCCTTCGAAGATCGAAGCGGCCATCACGCCGCGGACGCGTGCGATCATGCCGGTGCACCTGTACGGCCAGCCGGCCGACATGGATCCGATCCTCGACATCGCGCGCCACCACCGGCTGACGGTCATCGAGGATGCGGCGCAGGCGCACGGCGCGGAGTATCACGGCCGTCGCTGCGGATCGCTCGCCGAGATTGCCGGCTTCAGCTTCTATCCGGGCAAGAACCTCGGCGCGTACGGCGAAGGTGGCGCGGTGACGACCGCCCGCGCCGACGTTGCGCCGACCTGCCGCACGTTGCGCGACTGGGGACAGGAGAAGCGGTACGAGCACCGCGTGAAGGGCTTCAACTACCGGATGGACGGCATCCAGGGCGCGGTTCTCCGTGTCAAGCTGCGCCACCTCGAAGAGTGGACGGAGAAGCGGCGGCAGGTGGCTTCGTGGTACGCCGAGACGCTGGCTCCGGAGAGCGTGAGGCTGCCGAAGGCGCGGCCCGGATGCCGCCACGTCTATCACGTCTTCGCCGTGCGCACCGGCGATCGCGACCGGCTGCGCGACGTGCTGGGCAAGGAGGGCATACAGACGGGCATTCACTATCCGATCCCCGTGCACCTGCAGCCGGCCCACGCGGACCTTGGGTACCGCGCCGGCGATTTTCCGAACGCCGAGGCCGCCGCGCGCGACGTGCTGTCGCTTCCGATGTTTCCAGAAATGACTCGCGCGCAGGTCGAGCAGGTCGCTTCCGTCATCTCCACGGCGGTTCGCGTGTGAGCACCAGCGCGATATGACGTCATCCGGCGCGCGGATCGTCCCGGCTGTCCACGGCGTGAAGCCAATTGAGCGCGACCCGGACGCCGAGCTGGCGCTCAGCGAGGACCTTCGCCGCCTCAACTCGACTGACGAGCTGCTGGAGCTCGCGGCCCGTCACGCGCTCGGTGAGGGCGAGATCGCCGCATCGATGCGCCGTGCGGTCTGGCGCGTGCTCGCCCGCCGGTTCGGCCACGGCGTGCGCATCGGCCGAGGCGCCATCGCCGCGCATCTGGAGACGTTCGAGATTGGCGACGGCGTCTTCATCGGCGAGCAGGCATTCATCCAGGGACGCGTGGGCGGCCGCTGCGTGATCGGCGACCACGCCTGGATTGGGCCTCAGAGCTATCTCGATGCGCGCGACCTTGTCATCGAGACGTACGTCGGGTGGGGCCCCGGCGCGAGGGCGCTCGGGTCGCAGCACACCGGGCGGCCGCCAGACGTGCCGATCATCCAGACGGATCTCGTGATCAAGCCGACGCGCATCGGCGAGTGGGCCGACATCGGTGTGAACGCCGTGATTCTTCCGGGCGTCACCGTCGGCAGGGGCGCGATCGTCGGCGCCGGAGCCGTCGTGACGCGGGACGTCGATCCGTTTTCGATCGTCGTCGGCGTGCCCGCGAAATTCCTGCGGTGGCGGGACGGCCACGAGCCTTCGCCTACCTTATGAGTATTTCCATCGCCGCCCAGAATCTCGCGCGGGTCGTCTGGAACCGTACGGCGAAGCTCTATCGCCGCGGCAGACACTGGACGCTGCGGCACCGGAAGGACGTGCGTGAATCGGGCAAGCATGCGCGCGCGCAAGTGAAGCAGAGCGGCGAACGCGGCCGCGATGCGGCGCAGAACGCCTACGCCGGCATCGTGCGGACGTCACGGTACTGGGATCGGCTGCGCCGGCGCACGTGGCCCGCGATCTCGCGTGACGTGTCGGTGCGGCGCACGTTGCGCGCGGTGGCGGCCGGCTCGGGGCCCATCATCCTCGGGCCCTGGCTGTCGGAAGTGGGCTACGAGGCGCTCTACTGGGTGCCGTTCGTGCGGTGGTTTACCCGCCAATACGACGTCGATCCCGATCGGGTCATCGCGCTGTCGCGAGGCGGCGTGTCAGCGTGGTACGGCGGCATTTCGTCCGGGTACGTCGAGCAGTTCGAGTTATTCACGCCGCAGGAGTTTGCAGCACACAACGACGCGCGCCGTGGCGATGCCGATCAGAAGCAACTCGCGCTGTCGGCCTTCGATCGGGAGATCCTGTCGCGCGCCCGGGCGCGGCTCGGGATCGACGGAGCAACGGTCTGCCATCCGTCGGCGATGTTCGGGCTCCTTCGCCAGTTCTGGCTCGGCAATGACTCACTGCAGTACGTCCTCGACTACACCGAGTACGCGCCGATCCGGACGATCGCGCCCGTGGAGCTTCCGGCGCTTCCCGACGAGTTCGTCGCGGTGAAGTTCTATACCGGCCGCGCGCTGATGGACACGCCCGCTCACCGCGACATGCTTCGCGGCCTGGTCGGGCGCATCGCGCGGAAGTATCCCGTCGTGACGCTCAACACGAACCTGTCGCTCGACGAGCACGAGGACTACGTCTTCCAGGACATTCCCGGGGTCATCACGCTCGATCGCTGGATGACGCCGCAGAACAATCTCGCCATCCAGACCGAAGTGATCCGCCGGGCGTCGCGGTTTGTCGGCACCTGCGGCAGCCTGGCCTGGCTTGCCCCGATGCTCGGGACCGACACGCTCGCCGTGTACGCCGACGATCATTTCCTCACGCCGCACCTCTACGCGGCGCGCCACGCGTACGCGTCGATGGAGGCTGCGCGTTTTACCGCGGTGGATCTCGCCGTCCTCGACCAGATTGACGTCCTCGACCCTGCGGAGCGATGGGTGTCACGGTGACATCGACGCCGCGCTGGCGCCTGGCGGCGTACGCATACGCGCTGGTGCTTGGCTGCGTGACGAGCTATTTCCTCCTGGGTATTCCGATCCAGCTCAGCGACAGCTTTGCCAACCTGCTGCAGATACAGGGCACGCCGGTATCGCAGGTGTTCGTGCACGAGCTTCGCGGGGGCGGCTACCTGCGGCCGCTGCTCCAGGTGCAGCTCAAGATCGTGTACGACCTGGCGCGCGGCGATTACTTCGAGTGGTATCGCGGAATCCAGGCGCTGCAGGTGATCGTCGCGCTGCTCCTGTCGGTCCACCTCCTTCGAATCCGCACCGCGACCGAGGCTGCGGTCGTGCCTGTCTGCCTCGCCATCCTGCTTGGCATTCATACGTTCACCGGAACGGTGCGCGAGGCGTTTCCCATCAACACGTTCCTGACGCTTGTGCTCTGCTGTCTCGCGGCGGCGTGTCTCTCGCAGTCCCGCGGGGGCCGAATCGTCGATCTGCTGTCGGTGCTGCTCCTCGTGTTTTCGCTCCTGACGCTCGAGACGGGGCTGCTCGTGTGGGTGGTGTTCGTGGCAGCCTATCTACTCCGATATCCGGGCACGTCGCGGCGCGCGGCCATCGCGTGCACCGCGATCGTCGCAGCATACGTGCTGGTGCGCTTCCTTGTTCTGCGCGTGGGTACGCCCGGACTGACCGAACGATCGTCCGGCTTCGGCTTCAGCACGCTCGAACCGGGGGAACTGGTCGCGCGCTTCGGAGCCAACCCGCTCCCCTTCTACGCCTACAACGTCGCGAGTGCCGCGCTGGGACTGCTGTTCGCCGAGCCTCGAGGCGGCGTCTGGGTATTCGGCGCATTGCAGCCGTGGCACGTTATCAACATCCTGTCGTCCGCGCTCACGACGATTCTCATCGGGTATTACATCGCGCAGCGATTCGTCGCGTGGCGCCGCAACGAGATCACCGACAACGATCGTCTGGTGCTGCTGTTCCTCGCCGTGCTCCCGGCAAACGCCTTCTTGTGTTTCGCCTATTCGAAGGAAGTGATCATGAGCCCCGCCGGCGTGTTTTACGCGCTCGCGGCATTCGTGGCGTTCCGCCATCTGCTCGTGGCGCCGCCGGCGTGGTGGTCGTCTTCACGAGGCGCCGCCGCCGCCGTGCTCATCACGGTGGTTGCGGCCGGCTGGAGTGTGCGTCTCGTCGGGATTCATTACGTGCTTCGTTCGACGGCTGGAACGGTCCGCACCGAGTGGGCGTTTGTCGACGATTGGCAAGAGCGGAACAGGATCACCATCGCGTCTCCCGAACGGCGACGGCTGAAACAGACCCTCTACGATGATGCCATCTGGCGGCGGCCGGAACCGCCGCGCGTCGCCCTGCGCTGGGCCGATCGAGTGTTCGACACGCAATGACCGTCGCAGCCTCGGACACGCGATCACGCATTCCCGCGCGCGGCGAGCAGCCGCCGGTCGTGGCGATGGTCGCGATGCTGTCGCCGCCGCTGCTCGCGACTGCGCTTCTCCTCGGCCTCATCGTCTCGGAAGCTGCCGGCGTTCGAATCGGCACCTTTCCGCAGCCGACGACGGTCTCGGGAGCGCTTGCGCTCGGCGACGCGGCGGCCGCCGTCGCGATGATCCGGGCCGGCCGCGATCCGAACGAACGATCGGTCGTGGGCACAGGATTGCTCGATTCGCATCGGAGCGTTCGCGTGACGCCGCTGCAGGCGGCTGTGCTGGCTCGACGCCCCGAGTTCATTGGGCTGATGCTGCGCCACGGCGCGCGGGTTGACGAGTCGCAGCGCCTTGCGTGCCTCGTTCGCGCGGTCGGCATCGTGAAGGATGTGCCGCCCGGAATCATCGCCGTCATCGACAGTCACACTGATGAGGTCCGGGCCGACGGCATCGAGGCGCTCGAGCGCTGCGGCCTTCCGTCGGAGTGAGGATCGAGTGAGCACACGAGGACTGACGATCGTGACCGGCGGCGCCGGCTTTATCGGATCCGAGCTGGTGCGCCAGCTCGCCGATCACGACGCGCGCGTCGCGGTCATCGACAACCTCGTCAACGGAAAGCGCGAGAATCTCGGCGGTCTGACGGGTGACCGCGTCACCCTCCTCGAGCGCGACGTCCGCGACGTGTCGGCGTACGCCTCGCTCCTGCGCGAGGCCGACCTGGTCTATCACCTCGCGTGCCTCGGTGTTCGACACTCCGTGCATTCGCCGGTCGAGAATCACGAGGTCAACGCGACCGCGACATTGCGGCTGCTCGAGGCGAGCCGCGCTGCCGGCGTGCCGAAGTTCGTCTACGTCTCGAGCTCCGAGGTGTACGGCACGGCGCGCTGGGCGCCGATGAGCGAGGATCACCCGACGTTTCCCTGTACCGTCTACGGCGGCTCGAAGCTCGCGGGCGAGGCGTACACGCGCGCGTTTCACCGCACGTACGGCTATCCGACCGTCGTCGTGCGTCCGTTCAACACGTACGGGCCGCGCAGCCATCACGAGGGGGACAGCGGAGAGGTGATCCCGAAGTTCCTGCTGCGCTGCCTTGCGGGAAAGCCGATGGTGATCTTCGGCGATGGGACGCAGACGCGCGACTTCACCTACGTATCCGATTCCGCGCGCGGCATCATCCTCGCCGGCACCAGTCCCGCCGCGATCGGACGGACGATCAACCTCGGGAGCGGTCACGAGGTCACGATCAATGATCTCGCGCGCGCGGTCGCGCAGATTGCCGGACGCCCAGACGCAGCGGTCGTTCACGACGATCCGCGACCCGGCGATGTGCTGCGCCTCTGCGCCGACACGTCGCAGGCACGCACGCTGCTCGACTACGACGTGCGCGTGCCGCTCGCCGAAGGGCTGGCGCAGCTGCTTGCCTGGTATCGAGCCGAGGGGACGCCGCCGGAGCAGCTGCTGCAGAACGAAGTGGTTCGCAACTGGGACGTGAAGCCCGTGGTCGCCCGATGACCGTCAACACGATGATCCCTGTCGCGCGCCCCTGGATGGACGAGCGCGAAGCCGAAGCGGCGCGCCGCGCGATCCTCTCCGGCTGGGTGACGCAGGGGCCGGAGGTGGCCGCCTTCGAGCGGGAGTTCGCGGCCGCGGTCGGCGCGCCCCACGCATGCGCCGTGTCGAGCTGCACCACCGCCTTGCACCTCGCGCTGCTGGCGGCCGGCGTGGGCGCAGGTGACGAGGTCATCACCGTCACTCACTCGTTCATCGCCACCGCGAACGCGATCCGCTACTGCGGCGCAACACCGGTGTTCGTTGACATCCAGCTCGAGACATTCAACATCGATCCCGCGCTCGTCGAGGCGGCGATATCCGCCCGCACGAAGGCGATTCTTGCCGTGCATCAGCTCGGGATGCCGTGCGACCTCGCGTCGCTCATCGAGGTCGCCGGCCGCCGCGGGATTCCTGTTGTCGAGGATGCCGCGTGCGCGATCGGCAGCGAGATCAGCTGGCAGGGCGCGTGGGAGCGGATCGGCGCGCCGCGCGGCGACATCGCGTGCTTCTCGTTTCATCCGCGCAAGCTGGTGTCGACCGGCGACGGCGGCATGCTCACGACGAGCGATCCGGCGCTCGACCGGAAGTTCAGGCTGCGTCGACAGCACGGCATGAGCGTGCCGGACTCCGTGCGCCACGCGTCGAACCAGGTCATCTTCGAGGACTACCCGGTGCTCGGCTACAACTACAGGATGACCGACATCCAGGCGGCGATCGGCCGCGAGCAGCTGAAGCGCCTTCCGGCGATCGTCGCGCGCCGCCGTGAGCTGGCCGCGCGGTACCAGGCCGGGCTGGAATCGCTCGACGGCATCATCGTGCCGCGCGAGCCGGCGTGGGCCCGCAGCAACTGGCAGAGCTACGCGGTGCGCATCGGCGCGTGGATCGATCAGCGCACGGTGATGCAGCGGATGCTCGACGCCGGCGTGTCGACGCGCAGGGGCGCGACGAACGTCCATCGAGAGGCGGCCTATCCGCCGGAGGCCTGGCGCGCGGCGGGCACGCTCGCGCTGAGCGACGAAGCGCTGGAGACGGCAATCGTGCTGCCGCTTTACCATCAGCTCACCGAAGAAGATCAGGACAGAGTGATCGACAGTCTCAAATCAGCGGTGCATTCTTCCTGAGCCCTGAGCCCCGAGCCGACATGCTTTCCATTCTGACTCCTGCGTTCAACGAGGCCGCCAATCTGCCGGCGCTGTACGACCGCCTGGTCGAGACGATGGGCGTGGTGGGCGGTGAATGGGAATGGGTCATCGTCGACGATCATTCGCGCGACGAGACGTTCGCGGTCATCGAGCACCTGGCGATGCGCGACGCGCGTGTCCGCGGCGTGAGGCTGGCGCGCAACTCCGGCTCGCACGTCGCGATCACGTGCGGCCTGCATCACGTGGACGGCCGTGCGGCGGTGATGCTGGCGGCCGATCTCCAGGATCCACCGGAGACGCTGACCGCGATGCTCGACAAGTGGCGCCATGGCGCGCAGGTCGTCTGGGCGGTCCGCCGCGAGCGCCCCGGCGAGAAATCGCACGCGGGGTTTGCCGCGCTGTATTACTGGATCATGCGGCGCGTCGTGGGCATGACGGAGATGCCGGCGCGCGGAACCGACTGTTTCCTCGTCGATCGCGCGGTGATCGACGCGTTCCGGCGCTTCCCGGAGCGGAACGTCAGCGTGCTTGCGTTGATCACCTGGCTTGGCTTCCGCCAGGAGCAGGTCGAGTACGACAAGCAGCCGCGCGCGGGGGGCCAGTCGGGGTGGACGCTGGCGCGCAAGATCACGCTGGTTCTTGATTCGGTCGCGTCGTTCTCCGAGTTTCCGATCCGCCTCTGCTCGTACGCTGGTGTGGGGCTGATGGTGGTCGCGTGTGTGATCTTCGTTGCGTCGATCATCCTTCTGCCCAGCCTGGGCGGCGGCATCCTGTTCCTCATTGCCCTGATGATTGGATTGGCCGGGCTTCAGCTCCTGGCTCTCGGCATCGTCGGCGAATATGTCTGGCGGGCGCTCGATGAGGCGCGGCGCCGTCCGGCCTACGTGATCGAGGCGGTCGCCGGACAGCGCGAACCCGCCAAGCTGCAGTAGAATGACGATTTCCGGTTCGCCCATTTTGATCGACTGTGTCGCCGGGTATCACCTGAATCCGTTGACGTGCGGCATCGCGAAGTTCAACGCGATTCTCGCGCGTCGTCTCGAGCTGCCCGTCGTGGGGATCCGGTCGGTGGAGCTCGAGGGTTACACACGGCCGCTGCTGTCGCTCAAGATGAACGAGTTCACGGCGGAGGACGCGCTGGCGCTCGACACGTGGATCGATCGTCACGCGGGGCAGTTCGAGCTGTTCCTGCACGCCTTTGACGACACGGCGCTCGAGAAGCGGATGCTGGCGGCCGCCGCGCGGGTCTGCTGCGGCAATCGCGAGCTGTTCGAGCAGTTGAAGCCGGCGCGCCCCGATATCGTCGAGGCCTTCTGTCCGGGCACGCTGCTCAACCCGCAGCGGTTCCAGCAGACGGAGCTGTCGGTCTTCACCTTCGGCATGGCGCACAAGATCCGCGTGCCGCTCTATCGACGGCTCCGCGATCTGCTCGAGGCGACGGGGAAGACCTACTCCGTGTTCGTCTCGACGGCGCTCCACGAGAACACCAGCTTTGACGACTCGTTCGTCGTGCGCTTCGAGGAGCTGCAGTCGATCTTCAACGGGCAGGTCTACTTCATGGGGTACCTGTCGGACACGGCGGTGTTCAATCACCTCGTCGACTGCACGTTCCTGGCGGCGTTCTTCGAGAAGGGACTGCGCGCGAACAACACCACGGTGAACGCCGCGATGGAATGCGGGTGCGCGGTGATCACGAACCTGGACGAGCATTCGCCCGACGGGCTCATGCACATGAAGAACGTGATCGACATCAATCGATGCGATCGGCTGCCGGACGTGGCGCAGGCGGAGACGATCGGCCGCGCGGCGCGCGACATCGCGCACGCGGACTACGGCTGGGACCAGCTCGTCGCGCAGCTGCGCCCGGTCGTCCGGACGTAGGCGGGGCGTAAAGCCCCGCCCTACGACGTCGGAACATCTGCACGTAGGGCGCCCCTTTACGGGGCGCCATCGGGAATCCAGACGTAGGGCGCCCCTTTACGGGGCGCCATCGGGAGAAATGGAATTGGCAGCGACCATCACGATCGGCACGCATGACATCGGCGACCACACGAAGTGCTACGTGATCGCCGAGATCGGCCACAACCACCAGGGCAGCGTCGAGAAGGCGCGCGAGCTGTTCCGCGAGGCGAAGCTCGCGGGCGCCAACGCCGTGAAGCTGCAGAAGCGCGAGAACCGCGGTCTCTACACGCGCGCGGCGTACAACAAGCCGTACGACAACGAGAACAGCTTCGGCTCCACCTACGGCGAGCATCGCGAGTTTCTCGAGTTCGGCCTCAGGGAATACCGCGAGCTGCAGGCGTACGCGCGCGAGCTGGACGTCGACTTCTTCTCGACCGCGTTCGATCTCGCGAGCGCGGAATTCCTGAGACAGCTGGACCTTCCGGCGTACAAGATCGCCTCCGGCGATCTGAAGAGCACGCCGCTGCTGAAGCACGTGGCCGCCTTCGGCAAGCCGATCATCGTCTCCACCGGCGGCGCGGAGATGGCCGACGTGCAGCGCGCGTACGACGCGATCATGCCGATCAACCAGCAGCTCGCGATCCTGCAGTGCACGGCCGGGTATCCCGCGGCGTTCGACGAGCTCGACCTGCGCGTGATCGGCACGTTCCGCGACCGCTTCCCGGGCGCCGTCATCGGCTTTTCCGGTCACGACAACGGCATCGCGATGCCGGTCGCCGCGTACATGCTCGGCGCGCGCATTGTCGAGAAGCACTTCACGCTGAATCGGGCGATGAAGGGCACCGACCACGCGTTCTCGCTCGAGCCGGTCGGCCTCCGCAAGTTGGTTCGCGACCTCGAGCGCACGCACAAGGCGCTTGGCAACGGCGTCAAGAAGATCTACGACAGCGAGAGGGCGCCGATCATCAAGATGGGCAAGAGCCTCGTCGTCGCGCGCGATCTTCCGGCCGGACACGTGATTGGACCGAAGGACATCATGATGAAGTCGCCCGGCGGCGGCATTCCCCCGTACGAGCTGGAGAAGGTGATCGGCTGCATAACGCTCAAGCCCCTGGTCGAGGATGATTTCCTCACCTTCGACGTCTTGAGCAAGCCGAACGCCGCGCTCGCCCGTTCGTGAACGACGGTTTCCGTCTCGACAGCCAGATCGCCGTTGTCACCGGCGCCTGCGGCAAGCTTGGCCCGATCTGGGTCGAGGCGCTGCTCGGGGCCGGCGCGCGCGTGGCGGCCCTCGATCTGCCGGGCGCCCCCGTGTCGTCCGCGTTCCGGGCGCTGGCGGATGGCGCCCGCGAGCGGCTTCAGCGCTTCGATTGCGACATCACGAACCGGCAGTCGATTGAAGGCGCGGCCGCGGCTGTCGCGACGCGGATGGGATCGCCGGCCGTGCTCGTCAACAACGCCGGCGTCGATCAGCCGCCGGACTCCAGCGGCAGCCGGTCGCGCATCGACGAGCTTCCGCTCGACCAGTTCCGGAAGATGATCGACGTGAACCTGCTCGGCACGTTCCAGGTCACGCAGGTGTTCGGCGCGCAGATGGCGAAGCGGGGCAGCGGCTCGATCATCAACATCGGCTCGCTGTACGCGTCGGTCTCGCCCGATCAGCGCCTCTACGATCACCTGGCGGGCGATCTGCCGTTCCTGAAGTCGCCCGCCTACGGCGCGTCGAAGGCGGCGGTCGTCAACATGACGAAATACTTTGCGACGCTGTGGGGCCGGCAGGGCGTCCGCGTGAACACGTTGTCGCCCGGCGGCGTGCTTGGCGGCCAGGACGAACAGTTCAAGGCGAAGTACGGCGCACGCGTGCCGCTGGGGCGGATGGCGCAGGCCGAGGACTTGACGGGACCGCTCGTGTTCCTCGCGTCGCCTGCCTCGTCGTACGTGACTGGACACGAGCTTCGCGTCGATGGAGGGTTTACGGCTTGGTGAACACGATCAACGCCCAACGCCAAACTTTCAACTCCCAAGGCGCAATCCTCTCAGCGATTCCGTCGACAATCCCGAACCAGATCGGCAGCGACGATATGGGGCCGCTCGAGGGCCGCCTGTTCACGAAGATGGATCCGGCAACGGGCCGGGCGCTGTGCCAGGTGGCACGCTCGAGCGCGGCGGACGTGGATCTCGCGGTCGGCAAAGCAAAGGCGGCGCAGCCTGCCTGGGCGGCGACGACCGTCGTCAAGCGCGGAGACATCCTCAGGCAGATTGCGCTGCTGATGCGCGAGCACCGCGACGCGATTGCCATGCTCGTCTCGAAGGAGACAGGCAAGTCGAAGAAGGACGCGCTCGGCGAGACCGACGCCGCGATCGAGATGGGTTTTTTCGTCGCCGGCGAGGGACGCCGTTTCTACGGCCAGACGACCACGAGCGCGGTGCCGAACAAGTCGGCGATGGTGATTCGCCAGCCGCTCGGCGTCGCCGGCCTCATCATTGCCGCCAACACGCCGATCGCCAACGTCGCGTGGAAAGCGTTTCCGGCGCTGCTGTGCGGCAACGCGGCGATCCTCAAGGCGGCCGAAGACACGCCGCTCTCGGCGTGGGCGTTTGGCGTGCTCGCGCGCCAGGCCGGCGTGCCCGACGGCGTCTACACGACGCTGCACGGTCTCGGCAAGGAAGCGGGCGCGCCGCTCGTCGAGCATCCGGACGTGGCGGTCATCAGCTTCACGGGCTCGTGCGAGGTGGGACGCTGGATCGCCGAGACCGCGGGCCGTCGTCTCGCGAAAGTCTGCCTCGAGCTTGGCGGCAAGAACCCGTTGATCGTCTGCGACGATGCGGATCTGCAGAATGCGGTGACGTGGACGCTCGGATCGGCGTTCAGCAACGCCGGGCAGCGGTGCGCGGCCGGCAGTCGGATCATCGTGTTCGACGCTGTGTACGATCGCTTCAGGAACATGCTTGTCGACGCGACGAAGAAGCTGAAGGTCGGCGCCGGCGATACCGATGATTACGGCCCGGTGATCAATGAAGAGCAGATGACGAACATGCTTGGCGCCGTCGAGCGCGCGAAGCAGTCGGGCGCGGCGGTGCTCACCGGCGGCGAGCGGCTGAAGGGCGACCGGTACGGCGACGGGTATTTCATGGCGCCGACCATCGTGGAGCCTGTCGACCCGAACGACGAGATCACGCGCAGCGAGCTCTTCGGCCCGATCACATGCCTCTATCGCGTGAAGGATTTCGAGGAGGCGATCGCGCTGGCGAACGATTCGCCGTTCGGCCTGACCGCCGCGATTCACACGCAGAACATCAACCGCGCGATGACCTTCATCGGACGCATCCAGTCGGGCGTCGCCGTGGTGAACGGCGGCACGTACGGCAGCGAGCCGCACATGCCGTTCGGCGGCCTGCGGCAGTCGGGGAACGGCTGGCGCGAAGCCGGCACGCAGGCGCTCGACGTGTACTCGGATCTCAAGACCGTGTACATCAATCACAACCCCAATCTGACGTAAGGGGTCGGGAGTCATTACAAGAATCGAAATCGAGGTCAGTTGGCGTCGTTTATTTCGATTCTCGTAATGACTCCCGACCCCATCACAATGCCATCCGCAGTCGCACTCATCCCAGCACGCCAGGGTTCCAAGCGCGTTCCGGGCAAGAACGTCCGCGTGCTGCAGGGGCATCCGATGCTCGCGTACACGATCGCGCCGGCGCTCGAGAGCGGCGTGTTCACGTCGGTGATCGTGTCGACCGACTCGGAGGAGATCGCAGGAATCGCACGGCACTACGGCGCCGAGGTCCCGTTTCTGCGGCCGGCCGAGTTCGCCGGCGACACGTCGCCCGATATCGAGTGGGTCGACTACACGCTCGGCGAGCTGAAGCGCCGCGGCCGGACGTGGGACGGCTTTTCGCTGCTGCGCCCGACGAGCCCGTTCCGCACCGCCGACACGATCCGCCGGGCGTGGGCGCGATTCATCGCGCACGATGGCGCCGATTCGCTGCGCGCCATCGAGAAATGCGGGCAGCATCCCGCCAAGATGTGGGTGCTGCAGGGCGACCGGATGATTCCATTGATGAAGCCGTCGGATCCGGGCGCGCCGCCGTGGCACAGCATGCCGTACCAGGCGCTCCCGCCCATTTACGTGCAGAACGCGTCGCTCGAGATCGCCTGGACGCGCGTCGTCCCGGAGACGCACACGATCGCCGGCGCTGTGCTCGTCCCGTTCCTCACGGAAGGCTACGAGGGATTCGATATCAACGATCCGCACGACTGGATGATTGCCGAGCGGCTGCTCGCCGACGGTGCGGTGACGTTGCCGCGCGTCGCGCAGGAACCGTACGGCGCTGTCCGCCTCTACGACGCGTCGCACGACGATGAAGAACGGCCGAGACACCAGCGACCGTAGAGGCGGCTCTTCAGACCCGCCTGGGAAAACGAATGGGTGACCTGCAGACAGAACAGGGCGAGAGCTTAGAGCTCCGATACGTACCCGTCTCGGAATTCACGCGCGTGCTCGGCGCGAAGGCGGACGCCGCGGCACGTGCCGAAGCCTTCGCGGCGCTCGCGCGGATCAACACGCTGTACATGATCGCGGGCGCGTGGTCGGGTCACATCGGCACGAGCTTCAGCTCGCTCGAGATCATGAGCTGGCTGTTTCTCAACGAGCTTCGCGATCTCGACAAGGGGCCTGACGACTGCGACGTGTTCTTCTCGTCGAAGGGTCACGACGCTCCAGCGCTCTATTCGGTCCTGATCGGTCTCGGCCTGCTTCCCGGAGACAAGCTGCACCAGCTCCGCCGCCTCGGCGGATTGCCGGGACATCCGCACGTCGAGACCCCGTTCGTCCAGGCGAACACGGGGTCGCTCGGCATGGGCATCTCCAAGGCAAAGGGGATGGCGCTGGCAAACCGGTTGGCGAGCGCCCCGCGCCGCATCTTCGTGCTCACCGGCGACGGCGAGCTGCAGGAAGGCCAGTTCTGGGAGTCGCTCGGATCGGCGGCGAACATGGGTCTCGGCGAGATCGTCGCGATCGTCGATCACAACAAGATTCAGTCGGACACATGGGTCAAGACAGTCAGCGACCTCGGCGATGTCGAGGCAAAGCTGCGCGCGTTCGGCTGGCACGTGAGCCGGTGTGACGGCCACGACATGCGCGCGATCGAGCGCGCGTTCCGCGCCCTCGATGCGGTGAAGGATCGGCCGAAGGTCATCGTCGCCGACACCGTCAAGGGCCGCGGCGTGTCGTTCATGGAGGGACCGAACGCCCTGAAGAAGGAGAGCGACCTCTACCTGTTTCATTCGGGCGCGCCGCCGGAGCAGCAGTACATCGACGGCCTGAAGGAGCTGCTCGACGCCGCGGGACGGGCACTCGAGGAGCTCGGCCTCGGATCGCTCACGACCGAGACGCGCACGCGCAACCCGCGCCGCGAGCCGCGCGACACGCACAACCTGGTCGCGGCCTACGGCAAGGCGCTCGTGCAGCAGGCGGAGCGCCATCCGCATCTCATCGTCCTCGATGCGGATCTGATCAAGGACTGCGGCCTGCTGGACTTTGCCGCGAAGTTCCCCGAGCGGTTTGTCGAGTGCGGCATCGCGGAGCAGGACATGGCGTCGATGGCGTGCGGCATGGCGCGCCGCGGCGCGCTGCCGATCGCTCATTCGTTCGCGTGCTTCCTGTCCACGCGGCCGAACGAGCAGATCTATAACCAGTGCAGCGAGGGATCGAAGGCGATCTACGTCGGCTCGCTTGCCGGTGTGCTCCCGGGCGGACCCGGCCACTCGCACCAGTCCGTGCGCGACATCAGCGCGCTGAGCGCCGTGCCCAACCTGCTGATGGCGGAGCCGGCGGCCGAAGGCGAGGTGCACGCGCTGGTCGATTACCTCGTCAACGACGCGGCGGAGAGCGCGTACCTGCGCCTCGTGTCGGTGAAGTGGCCGCTGCCGTTCACGTATCCCATCAACACCCGCGTGCAGCCGGGCAGGGGCTGGATCGTGCGGCCGGGCAACGACGCGGTCGTGTTCGGGTACGGGCCGTGGCTGCTGTCGAACGCATGGCACGCCGCGGAGGACATCGAGACGACGACGGGAGCGCGTCTCCGGATCGTCGACCTGCCGTGGCTGAATCGCGTGGACGCCGTCTGGCTGCGCGACACGATCGGCTCCACCCGCACGATCATCACCCTCGACAATCATTACGTGCACGGTGGACAGGGAGAGATGCTGGGCGCGGCGATCGCGGAGCTCAGCCTCGAGCCGGCCGCGCGCGTCTCGCGCATCGGCGTCACCGGGCTGCCCGAGTGCGGCACCAATGACGAGGTGCTCGCGTACCACGGTCTCGACGTGGCCGGGCTGGTGACGCAGTTCCGCGCGGCGCTCGGGCGGAAGGCGGGCACGGTCTCGCAGATTGCGTGACAGCGTCGTGATGACCGTTCTCTTCTGGGACATCGACGGCACGCTGCTGACGACCGGCAGGGCCGGGGTGCCGGCGTGGGAAGCCGCGGTTCGCGAGACGACGGGGAAGGACTTCGAGCTGTCGTCGATTCGCGTGCCGGGGCTCACCGATTATCAGATCGCGGTGCAGACGTTCGAGCTTCTCGGCGTGACGGCGACCGCCGAGCTGCTCGCGCGGATGGTCACGCGTTACGAGGAGATGCTGCCGTCGACGCTGCCGCTCAAGCAGGGACGCGTGCTGCCGAACGTGCGCGAGGTTCTCGAGGCGCTGCGGGACCGCGACGATGTGCGGTCGTACCTGCTGACCGGCAACACGCGCGCCGGCGCGCGCGCGAAGCTGACACACTACGACCTGTTCCAGTATTTTCCTGACGGGGCGTTTGCCGAGGACCAGGGGAACCGGGCGTCGATCGCGACGCGCGCGCTGGAGCTGGCGCGGCGCGGCGGCCCGGTTGCCGGCGATCGGATCTTCGTGATCGGCGACACGCCGCACGACATCGAGTGCGCGGCCGCCATCGACGCGCGCACGATCGCCGTCGCGACCGGCGGCTACACGGTGGAGGAGCTGTCGACGCATCAACCCTGGCGCGTGTGTGCCGAGCTTCCGCCTCCCTCCGAGTTTCTGCCGATGATCGACGAGCCGCGATCGGCATCCGCTCGGGAGATGGGCCGGCTGTCCGCCTCCGCGCGAGGCGCTACGGACGGACCGGCCGAAGCACAGGGCGAAGGCGGGAAGCCCGCCCCTACGGTGCGCGGATGAGGCATGTCATCCGGAACTTTCCGGCGCTCTGGCGGGCGAGCCGCCTCGCACGGCGTTGGTACTACGCGCGATGGAACGCCTATCCGGACTGGCGGGAGCCGCTGGCGGCCGATCGCGGGCTGTGGGACTCCGCGCGCACCGCGGCGCAGGGCGGGCCGCGCGTGCTGATGGCGACGTCGATCGGCTCGTACGCGCACGCGGTGACGCTCGAGAGCGCGCTCGCGGCAGCGCTCACGTTCCGCGGCGCCGAGGTCCACGCACTCCTCTGCGACGGCGCGATGACCGCCTGCGCGGAATGCGAAGCGTCGCTCTATCCGAACCTGAAGCACTTCGCCGACCACGGCCCGTCGCGCGATTTGTGCCGTGACTGCCGGTGGCCCGCCGAGCGCGTCTACGCGCAGCTTGGCCTCAAGGTCCATCGCTTCGGCGACTGGCTCACCCCCGCCGATCGAGCAGACGCGCATCGCATCGCGTCGACGCTGGCTGTCGGCGAGGTCGAACACTTCAGCCTCGACGGCCTCGCGATTGGCGAGCACGCGCATGCCGGCGCGCTTCGGTTCTTCGCGACCGGCTCGCTGGATCAGGAACCCTACTCCGAGGCCATCCAGCGCCGTTACCTCGAATCGGCCCTGCTGACCGCCTCCGCCACGAGGCGGCTCATGCGCGAAGTCGGGTTCTCCTCGGCGGTCTTCACGCACGGCATCTACGTGCCGTGGGGGATTGTCGGCGAGGTGGCGCGTCGCGAGGGCGTGCGCGTCTCCAACTGGAACGTCGCCTATCGGAAGCGCCGCTTCATCTTCAGCCACGGCGACACGTACCATCACACGCTGCTGAGCGAGCCGCGCGAGCACTGGGAGCAGCTCGAGATCTCCCCGGCGCAGGAGCGCGAGCTGATGCAGTACCTCGCAAGCCGCCGCGAGGGGATGTTCGACTGGATCGTCTTCCATCGGCCGACGAAACAGGACCCGCAGGAGATCGCCCGGGCAATCGGACTCGACCCGTCGAAGCCGGCGATCGGCCTGCTGACCAACGTGTCGTGGGACGCGCAGCTGCATTATCCCGCCAACGCGTTCCCGAACATGCTCGAGTGGCTCGTGCAGACATGCGAGTACTTCGCGACGCGTCCGGACCTGCAGCTGCTCATTCGCGTGCACCCGGCGGAGATCAGCGGCTTCCCGCCGTCGCGCCAGCCGATCCTCGCGGAGCTGCGCACGCGCCTCCCGCGCCTCTCGCCGAACATCATCGTCGTGCCGCCGGAGAGCGGCTTGAGCACGTACGCGCTCATGTCGCTGTGCAATTCGGCGATCATCTATGGCACCAAGATGGGCGTGGAGCTGACGAGCGTCGGGCTGCCGGTGATCGTGGCGGGCGAAGCGTGGATCCGCAACAAGGGGATCACGCTCGATGCGACCACGCCTGAGGAATATTTCCGGCTGCTGTCGCAGCTCCCGTGTGCCGATCGCCTCGCCTCGGCGCAGCTGGCTCGCGCGCGCCGCTACGCGTATCACTTCTTCTTCAACCGCATGATTCCGCTGCCGTTCATCGAGCCGAAGGCCGGATATCCGATCTACCGCCTGAAGCTCGATCGGCTGCAGCAGCTGCTGCCGGGCGCGTCCCCGGGGCTCGACACGATCTGCAACGGCATCCTCGCCAGCGCGCCGTTCGTGCTGCGCGACAAGGGGAGCAGGACGCCGGAGCTTACCGCCGCCCGTTGATATATCTCCCAATCGCGTTCCTCATCTCGCTGGCTGCCAGCGTCGCTCTGTGCGCGATCGTTCGCCGCGCGGCGCCGGCGATCGGGGCGATCGTTCCGCCCAGCGCCGACCGCTGGCACAGCGAGCCGACGCCGACGATGGGCGGCCTGGCGATCGCGGCGGCGACGGTGCTTGGGTTCGGCGCGGTGGTGGCGCGCGTGGACGTGACGGCGGTGCCCGCCGCATGGCTGCCGATTCCGCTTGCCGCGGTTGCCATGTTCATCGTCGGCGTGCTCGACGATCGCCTGCAGCTGTCGCCGCTGGCGAAGCTCGTGTCGTCGCTCATCATCGGGGCGTTTCTCGTGTTCTCGATGGCGACGAGACCGGACGCGGCGCTGCCATGGACCCACACCCTCGTCGCGACGATCTGGTTTGCAGGTGTGTGCCACGCGCTGAACTTGCTGGACAACATGGACGGGCTTGCCGCCGGCGTGGCGCTGATTGCCGCGGCGTTCCTGGCGTGGCTGCTCGCGCCGGCGCTCGGCGGCCCGCTCGTGCTGCTGCTCGTCGGCCTGTGCGGCGCGCTCCTGGGATTTCTGTACTGGAACCGTCCCCCGGCGCGCCTGTTCATGGGCGATTGCGGGAGCCTGTTCATCGGCGCCGTGCTCGCGGGAGCGTCGCTGACGCCGGCCCTGCAGGAGCGAAGCAGCTTTCCGTGGACGTCGGTGCTCGTCGTGGTCGTCCTGGTCGTGCCGCTGTTCGACACCGGGTTCGTGCTCGTGCTCCGGCGCTTCGCCGGCCGCAGCGCCACGCGCGGCGGCACCGATCACGTGTCGCATCGGCTCGTGTCGCTCGGCTTCTCGGAGCGAAGCGCCGTCCGCATCCTGTATCTCGTGGGAATCGTCGGCGGATTGACCGCGTGGGGGCTCGTGCTCGGCGGCATCGATCAGATGCTGCCGCTGGCGGCGCTTTTCGCCGTCGTCGTGACGCTGGTGGGAGTCTATCTCGCACGGGTGCAGGCGTACAACGCGCAGGACTTCGCGGCGCTCGAGAGCTCGTCGTTCGCGCCGCTCCTCAAGGACCTGACGTTCCGGTGGCACGCGGGCGAGGTGATGCTCGACCTGGTGCTGATCGCCGCGTGCTACTACTTCGCGTACCGCCTCCGCTTCGAGGGCGAGAGCCTCGACCACTTCCTCCCGTACTTCACCGCATCCCTGCCGGTCGTGCTCGGCTGCAAGCTCGCGTCGCTGTATGGCTCCGGACTGTACCAACGCTCGTGGGAGACCTTCGGCCTGCGCGACGTGGCGGTCGTGCTGCGGGGGGTGTTCATGGGTTCGCTGCTCTCGATCCTCGCCGCGGCCTATTTCTACCGCCTCGAGGGCTTCTCGCGCGTGGTCTTCATGCTCGATGCGCTGCTGCTGACGGTGGCGATCATCGGCACGCGCGCCTCGTTTCGCAGCATGAGCCTTGTCGCCGCATCGCGGAACAAGAGGAGCCGCCGCGTGCTCGTGTACGGCGCGGGCGCGTTCGGCCAGATGATCGTGCGCGAGATGCGCGCCAACACCGAGTGGGCGATGAACCCGGTCGCGTTCATCGACGACGACCCGACGAAGGCGCATCGCTGGATCATGGGCGTGCCGGTGCGCGGCGCGCTCGGCGAGCTCGAGGCGACGATGCGCCGCTACTCGGTGGACGAAGTGATCCTGAGCAGCCCGTCGATCAACGGCACGATCGAGCACCGGATTCGTGAAGTCTGCCTGGAGCTCGAGTGTCCCGTGCGCCGGCTTCACATGGACATTCAGTGATGCAGGTCATGCCAAATGCAACATTCAAGATGCGAACACTGAGGCCGCAACCACGTCCTGTTTGCATTTTGCATTTTGCGTCTTGAATTACGCGCGCAGACTTCGCGTTGGTTTCGATGGCCGCGCGTTCTCGTCTCCAGCCGCCGGCATCCGGCGCTACTCCACCGAGCTGGTGGGCGCGCTCCTCTCGCTCGGCGAGCCGATTGAGATCGTGGCGCTCGGCGGCAGCCCGGACGCGCTTCCCGGCGGTCTCGAGCGGCTGTCGGAATCCGCGCATCTTCCGACCAACGCCGGCTGGACGCTGATCGGCCTCCCGCGCACCGCCGCTCGCGCCAGGGTCGATCTGATTCACGCCCCCGCCTACACCGCTCCCTTCTGGGCCGGCGTTCCCGTCGTGCTCACCATCCACGACGTCAGCTACGAAACCCATCCCGAGTGGTATCCGTATCGCCGCGACTGGCTGCGGCGGTACTTCTACCGCCGGAGCGCGCGCTCGGCGGCGCGGGTGCTGACCGTCTCCGCGTTTTCGGCCGCGGAGATCGCGAAGGCGTACGGCATCCCGCGGTCGCGCATCATCGTCACGCCGCCGGGCGTCCGCTCGACCTTCGGCGCCGGCGATCCGGACGTGCCAGCGGATCTGCCCTCGAACGTCACCGAGCCGTTCCTGCTTCATGTCGGCGATCTGCACGAGCGCCGGAATTTGCCCCTTCTCGTCGAGGCGCTGCTCGCGGCGCGCCGCCGCTTCGGCGCGCTGGCGGCGTTGTCGCTGGTGCTGGCGGGCGTCGATCGCGGCGTCAGCGACGGGCTGTGCGCGATGGCATCCGACGCGGGCGCGCCCGACGCGGTCGTCGCGCTCGGCCCGGTCGATGAGGATCGCCTTCACGCGCTGTACCGGGGCGCGATCGCGCTGGCATATCCGTCGCTCTATGAAGGCTTCGGCTTGCCGCTCGTCGAGGCGATGGCGTGCGGGACGCCGGTGCTGGCGTCGCACGAGGCGTCGATTCCGGAGGTGCTCGGCGGTGCGGGGCTGCTCCTCGATCCGCGCGATGCGGGCGCCTGGCGCGATGCCATCGTCCGCGTGGTCAACGATGCATCGCTGCGCGACGATCTGCGCGCGCGCGGGCTCGCGCGTGCCGCGACCTACACGTGGCAGCGGACCGCGCGCATGACCCTGGACGTCTATCGAGAGGCAGCCGGTGCAGCCTGACGTCTCGATCGTGATCGTGACGTGGAACGGCAGGCCGCATCTCGAGGCGTGCCTCGGCGCCGTTGCCGCGCAGGCAGGCGTCAACGCCGAAACGATCGTGCTCGACAACGGCTCGACCGACGGTACCGCGGAGTTCGTCCGCGCGCGGTTTCCCTGGGCCCGGCTCGTGCGGCTCGACGAGAACCGCGGCTTCGCGGGAGGCAACAACGCGGGCGTCAGGGAGGCGCGCGGGCGCTGCGTCGCGCTGCTGAACAACGACACCGTGGCGGATCCCGGCTGGCTTCGCGCGCTGCTGCGCGGCGTCGACGAGCCCGCGGGCTACGCGCTTGTGACGTCGCGCATCGTGTACATGCACGATCCCGACGTGATTGACAGCGCCGGCGACGGCGCCCTGCGGTGGGGCGGCGCGTTCAAGCGCCATCACGGCGCGCCGGCCTCCGTCGCGGCGGTCACCGATGAAGTGTTTGGCGTCTGCGGCGCGGCGTGCCTCATGCCGAAGGCGGTGTTCGAGGAGCTTGGCGGCTTCGACGAAGATTTTTTTGCCTCACACGAGGATGTCGATCTTTCCTACCGGGCACGTCTCCGCGGATACCGGTGCCGCTACGTTGCCGACGCGATCGTCCGCCACGTCGGCAGCGCGACGCTTGGAACGGTGAGCCCCTTCTCGGTGTTCCACGGCCAGCGCAACCTCGAGTGGATGTACATCAAGGACACGCCGGGCAGCCTGCTCTTCAGGACGCTTCTCGGCCATGCGGTCTACGACATCGCGGCCGGCGTGCATTTCGCGCGCATCGGCATGCTTGGGCCGTACCTTCGCGCGAAGCTCGCGGCTGTCGCCGGGCTGCCGCGGATGCTGCGCAAGCGCGCGGCCATTCAGCGCGGGAGACGCGTCGGCGCATCAGCCGTAGCTCCGCTGCTCGACACCCGCTGGCTCTCGACGAAGCTGCGCGAGAAACGCTTTGACACGCAGAAAAGGGGTCGGGAGTCATTTTTCGAGGTCCACGAAAAATGACTCCCGACCCCCTTATCGCCGCGATCCTGGTGAACTACAACGCTGGCGGAGAGCTGGCGCGCGCGCTGCGCTCGATTGGCGACGAGATGGCCGGCCACTCGTGGGAAGGGGTCGTCGTCGACAACGCCTCGACCGACGGCAGCGCGGCGGCCATCGACGCATTTGCGCCGACCGTGCGCCTGGTGCAGAACACCACGAACGCCGGCTTCGCGCGCGGCGTCAACCAGGGACTGGCCGCGTCGACCGCCCCATTGGCCCTGATCATGAACCCTGATTGCCGCCTCGTGGCCGGCGCAGTGGCCACGTTGCGCGGCGTCCTCGACGCGCATCCGGACTGCGCCATTACGGGACCGCGCATCCTGAATCCTGATGGCTCGGTGCAGGGGAGCGCGCGCGGCGACCCGGACATGCTCACGGGCCTCTTCGGCCGCACGACGATGCTGCGCCGGGCGCTGCCGTTTCTGGCCATCGCGAAGCGCAACGTCGTGACCGAAGAGGCGATCCGCCGCGGTGACGAAAGCGTTGTCGTGGATTGGCTGTCAGGGGCGTGCATGTTCGCGCGGCGCAGCGCGCTGCAGCGGGTGCTGGGCTTCGACGAGCGGTTTTTTCTCTACTGGGAGGATGCCGATCTCTGCCGGCGTCTGAGGGCGCGCGGGTATCACGTGCGCTACGTGCCGGGGGCGACGGCGATTCATCGGGTCGGGCAGTCGAGCCGGACCGCGCGCAGGTGTGCGATCCGCGCCTTTCACGAGAGCGCCTACGTCTATTACTCGACGCATGTCGCGCCGGCGCCGCTCGACCCCAGGCGGGTGCTCGCGCGGGCGCTGCTGAATACCAGATGCTGGCTGCAGTTGGTGACGGCCGGCTTCCGGTGAGCTTCAACGCCGCGGCAATGAACCGGTCGCGCACGTGGAGCGTCCGCTTCCGCGCCCACCGCGCCTGCTTCTGCACCTTCTTGATACGTTTACGCGCGCGCTCCTCCCGCCCCGCCTCCGTAACGCCCCCGCCGACTTCCGTCAGGTAGCGGAAGTGAATAGATAATCCCCGCCTCGATGAATGCCGATGTGTTGATCCCGACGACGGCGGAGCTGTGGTTTAGCGAAGAATCTCGTCGACCAGGCGGGCGACATGCTCGCCGATCGCGAGACAGGCGGTGAGACCGGGAGATTCAATTCCCGCCGCCTGCACCAGGCGCGGGTTCCGCTCGTCGCGGGCGATCAGGAAGTCCGCAAAGGCCTGCTCCGGTCCGTGCAGCTTGGGGCGTATCCCGCTTCCCCCAAGGCGCAGATCCGACAGCTGCAGTGACGGCAGGAGCCGGCGCGCAGGCTCGAGAAACGCCTCCACGGGTAGCCGGCCGTCCTCATAGTCGTCCTTGCGATCCTGGTAGCGCACCGTCGGCCCGAGCGTGACGTTCCCGTGGATCGTCTTGCTCAAGTGCGTGCCGAGGCTGTGCGTGCGGGGAAGCGGGTAAACCAGGCCGTTCACGAGCGCCCGCTTCGACGGCACGAGCTCCGCGTACTCGCCGCGGCACGGATAAATGCGGAACGCCGATCCTCCAAGCGCCGCGGATACGTCGTCAGCATAGAGACCGGCAGCGTTGACGACCGCCCGCGCCCGGATGCGCTCGGACGTGGTGGCGATCTCGATCGATTCCGCGCGCCGGTCGCCGCCGGCCAGCTTCGTCCCGGGCAGCACGAACGCGCCATGTTCCGCGCTCAGGCGCGCCAGGGTCCGGACGAGCGCCTCGGCCTCGACGATGCCGGAGTTGTGAGAGATCAGCCCCGCCACCGCCTGTACGTTCGGCTCGCGCGCTCGAACGTGCGCCGCGTCCGCCATCTCGAGTCCTTCGACGCCGTTGGCGAGGCCTGTGGCGCGCAGCTCGTCGAGCGCCGGGATCTCCGTTTCGTCATGCGCGACGATCAACTTTCCGCACCGGCGATGCGGCACCTGGTGCGCCGCGCAGAACTCGTACAGCAGGCGCGCGCCCTCAATGCAGTGCGTCGCCTTGAGCGACCCGGGCGGATAGTAGATGCCGGCATGAATCACCTGGCTGTTGTGCGTGCTGGCGCCCATGCCGGGGCGCGGCTCCTTCTCGAGCACGCACACGCTGTGGCCGCGGCGCGCAACCGCCAGCGCCGCGGCGAGGCCGATGACGCCCCCTCCGATGACCGCCGCATCAATGTGCTCGATCTGTTCCATGCGTTGTGCCGCACCAGCCCTTGCAGTACGATCGCCCGATTGTGCCCGCGGCCAGGGCGCGATCCGACGACAGCATGAAGGCTCCGTTACTCGATTTGCAGCTGCTCATTATGGGACCGAAGGTCGACAGGCTGGAATCCGAGATGGCGGCGGCCACCGGTGTTCCAGCGGAGCGCCTCGCGTGACGGACGGCTCGCGGGTGCTCGTGACCGGCGCCTCGGGGCAGCTCGGCGCGTCGATGGTGCGCGCGTTTGCCGACCGCGACGTCATCGCCCACACCCACGCCACGCTGGACATCACCGACGACGAGGCCGTGCGTCGCGAGATCGGCAGGGCGCGCCCGGCTGTGATTGTCAATTGCGCCGCGTTCAACGACGTGGACGGGGCGGAAGGCCGGCCCACCGACGCGCTTGCCGTCAATGCCTTTGCGCTCCGGAGCATGGCACGGGCCGCTGAATCGTGCGGTGCCACGCTCGTGCACTATGGGTCCGACTTCGTGTTCGACGGCGCCGCCACGGAGCCGTACGAGGAAACGGCAGCGCCCGCTCCGCACAGCGTCTACGCGTCGTCCAAGCTGGTCGGCGAATGGTTCGCGCTCGATGCGCCGCGCGCGTACGTGCTGCGCGTCGAAAGCCTGTTCGGCGCGCCCGCGGAGTGGACCGGGCGGCGGGGCTCGCTCGACACGATCGTCGAGGGACTCGAGGCGGGACGCGAGATCCCGGTGTACATCGACCGCACGGTGTCGCCAAGCTATGTCGTCGACGTGGCGGCCGCCACGCGACACCTCGTCGACACCGGCGCACCGGCCGGCGTGTATCACTGTGTGAACTCGGGCCATGGGACGTGGCACCAGGTCGCGCTCGAAGTGGCCCGCATCCTTGGCGTGCCGCCGCGTCTCGAGCCCATCACGATGGATGAGGCGCAGTTGAAGGCGGCGCGGCCGCGGTTCTGCGCGTTGTCCAACCGGAAGCTGACCGGGACCGGCTTCGCGATGCCGGCATGGCAGGATGGTCTCCGCCGCTGGCTCGCGGCGCGTGGCCGCCCGGCAGCATAAAATGGACGGGACCCATGGCTAAACGCGCGGTGATTACCGGCATCACGGGACAGGACGGCTCGTACCTTGCGGACCTGCTTGTCGACAAGGGCTACGAGGTCACCGGCGTCGTGCGGCGCTCGAGCACGCCGAACCTCCTGCGTATCGAGCACATCCTCGATCGCATCACGCTGAGGCCGGCGGATCTGCTCGACCAGCTCTCGCTGATGCGCATCGTCAAGGATGTGCGGCCGCATGAGTTCTACAACCTGGCGGCGATGTCGTTCGTGCCCGCCTCGTGGGATCAGCCGCTGCTGACCGGCGAGTTCAACTCGCAGGGTGTCACGCGGGTGCTCGAAGCGATCCGCCAGGTCGATCCCGGCATCCGGCTGTACCAGGCGTCATCGAGCGAGATGTTCGGCCGCGTGCGCGAGGTGCCGCAGACGGAGATGACGCCGTTCTACCCGCGCAGCCCGTACGGCGTGTCGAAAGTCTTTGCGCATTACATCACGGTGAACTACCGCGAGAGCTACGACATGTACGCGTGCTCGGGCATCCTGTTCAACCACGAGTCGCCCCGGCGCGGCCTCGAGTTCGTGACGCGCAAGGTGACGGACGGCGTCGCGCGGATCAAGCTCGGGCTCGCGGACCATGTCGGGCTGGGCAATCTCGACGCGTGCCGCGACTGGGGTTTTGCGGGCGACTACGTGCGCGCGATGTGGCTGATGCTGCAGCAGGACGAGCCGGACGATTACGTGATTGCCACCGGCGTCAGCCACTCGGTCCGCAAGCTGGTCGAGGTGGCCTTCGGTCACGCAGGACTCGACTGGCGGCAGCACGTGCGCGTCGATCCCGCCCTCCTGCGCCCGGCCGAAGTCGATCACCTGATCGGCGATGCGAGCAAGGGTAGGCGCGTGCTTGGCTGGGAACCCACCATGAGCTTTGAGAAGCTGATCGCGATGATGGTGGACGCCGATCTCGCGCGGCTTGCGTCGTCGGCAGGCGCCGGCGTCGCGAGGTAAACCGGAGACACATTGAACCTCAGGGACAAGATACGGAATCGCCAGGCCCGGATCGGCATCATCGGTCTCGGGTACGTTGGCCTGCCGCTCGCGACGGAGTTCGCGAAGGAAGGCTTCGAGGTCACCGGCTTCGATGTCGACGCGTCGAAGGTCGCCGAGATCAACGCCGGGCGCAGCTACATCGGGGACGTCGCGACCGAGGATGTCGCCGCGGCGGTGACGGCGGGCAAGCTGTCGGCGACCACCGACATGTCGAAGCTCCACGACATGGATGCGATCGACATCTGCGTGCCGACGCCGCTGCGCAAGACGCGCGACCCGGATCTCTCGTACGTCGTGCGTGCCGTCGAGGCGGTACGCGCCCGCCTCCGCCCGGGACAGCTCGTGATCCTCGAGTCGACGACGTACCCGGGGACGACGGAAGAGGTCGTCCGGCCGGCGCTCGAGGAAAGCGGCCTCAAGGCGGGCACCGATTTCTATCTCGCATTTTCGCCGGAGCGAGTCGATCCGGGGAATCAGGCGTACACGACGCGCAGCATTCCGAAAGTCGTCGGCGGCGTGAACGAGGCGAGCACGGAGCTGGCAACTGCGCTGTACGGATCGATCATCAGCACGATCGTGCGGGTGGGCTCGACGCAGGCGGCAGAGATGGTGAAGCTGCTCGAGAACACCTTCCGCGCCGTGAACATCGGGCTCGTCAACGAGATCGCGATGATGTCACGCCGGATGAACCTCGACGTCTGGGAAGTGATCGAGGCGGCCAGCACGAAGCCGTTCGGCTTCATGCCGTTCTTTCCGGGTCCAGGGCTCGGCGGCCACTGCATCCCGATCGATCCGTTCTTACTCTCGTGGAAGGCCCGGCAGAACGGCTTCGAGTGCCGGTTCATCGAGCTGGCCGGCCACATCAACGGCTCGATGCCCTCCTTCGTCGTCGAGCGGATCGGGGAGGCGCTGAACACGAAGAAGAAGGCGATCAACGGATCGCACATTCACGTGTTTGGCGTGGCGTACAAGAAGGACGTCAGCGACATGCGCGAATCGCCTGCGCTCGATGTGCTCGAGCTGCTGCACCGGCGCGGCGCGGTGCTCAGCTACACCGACCCGTACGTGCCGACGCTGGAGCACGGCGGGATCGAGCTCACGTCGGTGCCTGAACAGGACGCGGCGAAGGGGATTGACTGCGCGGTGATCTGCACGAACCACTCGGTGTTCAAGTACGCCGAGATGCCGGGGCGGTTCCCGCTGATCGTCGACACGCGCAACGCGCTGAAGGGCATGACCGACGACAACGTGTTCCGGTTGTAGGCCGGTCTAAAGACCGGCCTCTACGACCGTACGCGCAACGCCCGTACGCGCAACGACCGTACACCGAATGATCGTAGAGGCCGACCTTCAGGTCGGCCTACGCTCGTCGTCCGATGGCGGCGTAATCGAGGTAGGTAAAGAGCAGCCGGTTGATCTTCTCGACGTTCGCATTGAGCGTCTCCACCAGATCCCCGATCCCCGATCCCAGATCCCCGATCCCCGCCGTGGCCGCCGGCTGCCGGCTGCCGGCTGCCGCAGCTATTGGCTGCAGTTTCTCAGCCTCCGGGTACGGCGCGCGGTACCTGATCTCCACGTGCTGGAAACCGGTGGCGATGAGCAGGTACGTGAGCGTCTCCGGGTGGACGGGACGCACGTGCGTCAGATCGCGGATGTAGCTTTCGAAGAACGCGAACCAGCAGGCGGGATTGATGGTTTCGAGGACGATCGGCGCGCCCGGACGCAGCTTGTCGAACGCGGCATCCAGGAGCTGCGCCAGGTAGCGCGGCTCGAGATGCTCGACGACCTGCGCCGCGAACAGGCCGCCCAGCGAGTCGTCCGGGAGCGCGCGCAGGTAGGTCAGCGCGTCCGCGGCGACGGCGTCCAGCCCGTGCGCGCGGCAGACCTCGACCATCGCCGGGTTGACGTCGACGCCGCGCGCGCTGACGCCGTGCTCGCGCAGCAGGTCGAGGAACTCGCCGCGGCCGCAGCCGACGTCGAGCACGTCGCCCGTATTGATCCCCGATCCCCGATCCCCGATCCCCGATCCCCGATTCCCGATCCCCTGGAAGATGGGCAGATACTCCACCACGCGCCCGCGAATCTCCTCAGGCGAGCCGCGGAACTGATCCTCGAAGCCGACGTACTTATGGCTATCGAGGTCGTCGAACTGGTTGCCGGGCGCGGCCTGCGGAATTTGTGAACCCGACATCTTGGAAGTTGGGAGTTGGGCGTTGGGAGTTGCCGTGTCTGCTGACAGTCGCGTCACCTCGCGCTTGAGATTCTGCGCCGCCTGCTGGAGCACGCTCAGCGCCGAGCGCAGCTCGTCGTGCTGCGCGGCCAGCGCGGCCACTGCGGCGTCGTTGCGCCGCTCCCGCGCGAGCAGCGCCTCCATGTGGCGGCGCACTTCATCGGTCGCCGCTTCGCACCGGTTCACCGCCACGCCCACCCATTCGATCGTGTTGACGCTGGCGTGATGCGCGTCGATCGCGACAACCGCGTTGCGATTGATGTGGTCGACCACCGCTGCGTTGAACTCCTGCTGCCGCGACAGCACGCGCCCGAGCAGCCGGCGTGCGCCCGACGCCAGGCGGGCGCGGAGCCCCGCGGCGCCTGCCCCGAGCCTGGTCGAGGGGTCGGGGGCGGCGTCGATGATCTGGTACAGGCTGTTCAGGCGTTCGATCTGGTGGCGATCGGGTGCGGGGATCGGTGAAGGTTGTGGGCCCTTGAAATCGGACATCGGATCAGCGTCCGACGAGGCCTTCGACCGGGCTGCTCGCCGTCGCGTACATCTTCTTCGGGATCCGTCCGGAGAGATACGCCAGCCGTCCCGCGACGACCGCGTGCTTCATCGCCTCGGCCATCGCGATCGGCTCCTGCGCGCCGGCGATTGCGCTGTTCATCAGCACGCCGTCGGCGCCCAGCTCCATCGCGAGCGCGGCATCGGACGCCGTCCCGACGCCCGCGTCGACGATGACCGGCACGCGCGAGAACTCGCGGATGATCCGGATGTTGTTGACGTTCTGGATGCCGAGGCCGGAGCCAATCGGCGCGCCGAGCGGCATCACCGCCGCCGCGCCGGCCTCTTCCAGCTTCCGGCAGGCGATCGGATCGTCGTTCGTGTAGGGGAGGACGACGAAGCCCTCCTTGACGAGGACACGGGTTGCCTCGATCAGCGCTTCGTTGTCGGGGAAGAGCGTGCGCTCGTCGCCGATCACCTCGAGCTTGACCCAGTTGGAGAGCCCCGCCTCGCGCCCGAGGCGCGCGGTGCGCACCGCCTCGTCCGCGGAGTAGCAGCCTGCCGTGTTCGGGAGAATGAAGATCCGCGCCGTGTCGATGTAATCGAGCAGCGATTCACGCGTCCGATCGGAGAGGTTCACGCGCCGCACGGCGACGGTGACCATGTCGGCGCCCGACGCCTCGTGTGCCTGCGCCATGACGGCATGCGACGAGTATTTGCCGGTGCCGACGATCAGGCGCGACCGGAAGGTGCGTCCGGCGATGGTAAAGGATGTGTCAGTCATGGCCAAGGCTTACCCCCCGCCGACGAAATTCACGATCTCCACGCGGTCGCCTTCGCCGACGAGCGTGACCGCGAAGGCGTGACGCTTGAGGATCACCAGGTTGTGCTCGACGGCGACGCGCCGGGAATCGATGTCCAGTCTTTTCAGCAGCTCCTCGACGGACAGCGGCTCGTCGAGCTCGAAGGATTCGCCGTTGAGCGTGATACGCAAGAACGTGGCTCGAAGGATTGTACTTGAGTCTGAACCGGCACGTGCGGCGCGCAGACGGCGTCCCAGTGGCGTATGCTCCCGATCTTGACCGCATCCATGGCGCTCGATCGCTCCACGGCCCTCGACCGCTTCCGTCGCGCCCGCGCCCGGACGCGCGCCCTTTTCGACGTCCTCGATCCGGCGGCGTATTACGAGAAGCCGATCGCGCTCCGGAATCCGGTCGTGTTCTACGAGGGCCATCTGCCGGCGTTTGCCGTCAATGCGCTCGTGAAAAAAGGGCTCGGCCGCCGCGGCATCGATGAGCAGCTCGAAACGATCTTCGCCCGCGGCATCGACCCGGACGTCGAGGCGGCGGCGGTGGCGCGCGGGAACCCGGCCTGGCCCTCGCGCGATGTTGTGCGCGCGTATGCCGACGCCGCGGACGCCGCGATCGCTGACGCGATCGCGCACGGCGACGTCGCGCGGGACGATCACCCCTTGCTGCGCGGCGCGCAGGTGGTCTGGGCGATCCTCGAGCATGAGGAGATGCACCAGGAAACGCTCGCCTACATGTGGCACCGCGTGCCGTATCGCTGGAAGGTGAAGCCGCCGCACTACGTGACCGTGCCGCCGCGGCTTCTGACCGGCTCGCCCCGGGCGGCGCGCGCCAGGATGCGCACCAGGATTCCCGGGGGCACCGCGACGATCGGCACCCGTCTCGACCGGGAGCCGTTCGCCTGGGACAACGAGCTTCCCGCGCACACGGTGCTCGTCCGCGCGTTCGACGTCGACGTGCTCAACGTCACCAACGCCGACTTCATGGCGTTCGTCGAGAGCGGCGGCTACCGCGAGCCGCGCTGGTGGCGCACCGAGGACTGGGACTGGGTGCAGCACGAACAGGTGACCCACCCGTCGTTCTGGGCCCGCGCGGACGACACGTGGTACTGGCTGGCGATGTTCGAGCGCGTGCCGCTCCCGCCTGACTGGCCGGTCTACGTCACGTGGGCCGAGGCGAATGCGTACGCGCGATGGCACGGCGGGCGTCTCATGACCGAAGCGGAATTTCATCGCGCCGCCTTCGGCACGCCGGACGGACGCGAGCGGCGTTTCCCGTGGGGCGATGGGCTGGATCGATCCGCTGTGCCCGGCAACTTCGACTTCAAGCGCTTCGATCCGGTGCCGTCCGGCGCCTCGCCGGCGGGCGCGAGCGCGTTCGGCGTGCACGATCTCGTCGGCAACGGCTGGGAGTGGACGGCCGACGTCTTCGCGCCGTTCGACGGCTTCACGCCGCTGCCGTCGTACCCTGAGTATTCCGCGGACTTTTTCGACGGCCGGCACTTCGTGATGAAGGGGGCGTCGCCGATGACGGCGCGCGGCCTGGTGCGCTCCGGCTTCCGCAACTGGTTCCGCCCTCGCTACCCGTACGTCTACGCGACGTTCCGCTGCGTGGAGGACGCCTGATGCAGCCGCAGGTTCTGACCCGGGACGATGAGGAGCGGCGGGCGGCCTTCGCGGCCGACATCGCCGAGGCGCTGTGCCGCCGGCCGCGGCAGATTCCGTCGGAGTATCTCTACGACGAGCTTGGTTCCGCGCTCTTCGAGGCGATCTGCCGCCTCCCGTGGTACCGGATCACGCGCGCCGAGTTGTCGCTGCTCGCGCGACACGCGCGCGATATCTTCCGGCCGCTCGTGCGCCCGGTCAGCGTCGCGGAGCTTGGCTGCGGCAGCGGCGAAAAGCTCGCCGTCCTGGTGAGCGCGGCGGGGGAGCGCTTCCACCAGGTTCAGCTCGTCGACATTTCGCCGGCGGCGCTCGACATGGCGCGCTACCGGCTCCAGGCGATCGGCATCCGCGGAATCGTCGCCCACCACGCCACGTACGAGCAGGGTCTCATTCGCGCGGCGCAGCAGCGGCCGCGCCAGGGATCGCTCGTGGTGCTGTTCCTGGGGTCCAACATCGGGAACTTCGCGCCGCCCGTGGCCCGCGATCTGCTGGCGCACATCCGCCGCTCGCTCCGCCCGGGAGACGCGCTGCTCCTCGGCACCGATCTCGTCAAGCCCGAACGCGAGCTGCTCCTGGCGTACGACGACCCGCTCGACGTCACCGCGGCGTTCAACCGGAACCTGCTGCGGCGGATCAACGATGAGCTCGGCGGGAACTTCGATCTCGAGAGCTTCACGCACCGCGCGACGTGGAACGCAGCGGCGCGGCGAGTCGAGGTGCATCTCGTGAGCGCGCGGGCGCAGCGCGTGACGATTCCCGCCGCGCAGTTGGATCTGGATCTCGGTAAGGGGGAATCGATCTGGACGGAAAGCTCGCACAAGTACGAGCCCGGTCAGGTGCTGGAACAAGGGCTCGCTGCCGGATTCAGCGGAGGCGAGCAGTGGATCGATCAGGACGCGAAATTCGCGCTGACGCGCTTCACCGCAGGCGGACCTTAAGGTCCGCCCCTACGAAACCTCACCCTAGTGTGGGCCGGGGAAATCCGTAACGCCGGGGCCGGATAAGATGTCCGCGCGTGCCCGCTGCGCCCCGCGCTCATATGGCCCTGTGGCTTCTGATTCCGGCGATCGTCCTGTGTTTCCTCTCGATGTGGATCGTGCTTCCGCCGCCGCACGCGGGGCTCCTGCCGCTTGCTGTCGGCGCTCCGGAGATCAGCGCGTGGCTGCTCGTGGCGTCGCTGATCGTGATCGCGGTCGCCTTCTCCGCGGCACACGTCAACGTCACCGCGCGACTCGCGTTCAACCTCGGGGCGGTGTCAGCGGTACTTTGTGCGTATCCGCTCGTGCGCGCGCCCCTGGTGCTTCGCGGCTTCGACGCGTCGATGGAACAGGGGCTCGGCATCGACTACGAGCGCCAGATTCCTGCCGACGCAAGGAGCGCACTTCGACCGCACGCGATTGCGGCCGCCGACTTCGTCCGCGGCATCGGCGGCACGGCGGTGCGCATTCAGCGCGGCATTGAGTTTGCGAAGCCGGGCGGCGTGCCGCTGACGCTCGATATCTACCGCCCGGCGTCAGCAGGGCCTGGCCCGAGCGCAGTCGAGGGCTCGCATCCAATCCTTCTGCAGGTGTACGGCGGAGCGTGGCAGCGCGGCTCTCCGGAAGACAACGCGTCGTTTGCGAGCTACTTCGCGTCGAAGGGCTACCTGGTCGTTGCGGTGGATTACCGTCACGCGCCGGAGTTCACGTGGCCAGCGCAGATCCGGGACGTGCAGACGGCGCTCGGCTGGATCATCGCGCACGGCGGCGAATACGAGGGCGATCGCGGCCGCCTGGCGCTGATTGGCCGTTCGGCGGGCGCCCAGCTCGCGCTGGTCGCGGCCTACCAAGCGGGCATGCCGCTCGTGCGCGCGGTGGTGAGCTATTACGGACCGGTGGATCTCGC
>JAHFUO010000052.1 GCA_023265015.1 Acidobacteriota bacterium
CGCTGGCCCCGCGCCGCCCGACGCTGGAGGTATCTTCTAATGGAAAAGATGCCTTATCAGCCGAACCTCGAGCCGATTTGCTTCGACATCGGCCGGATGCCGTCGCCGGCCCCAGTCACCGTCGAGTCCGACTGGACCGCCGCGCTCCCGGTGCTCGAGAGCAACCGCATGGTGCTCCGAGAGCTGGTGAAGACGGATGCCTTGTCGCTGCTGTCGATGCTGGCGACCGAGGAAGTTGCGAAATTCATCACGCCGCCGCCCACCACGCAGGAGGGCTTCGAGAAGTTCATCCTGTGGGCGCAGCGGGAACGCCAGGCGGGAAACCAGTTCACGTTCGGCATGGTGCCAGAGGGCTGCGACCACGCCGTGGGCCTCGTGCAGGTTCGCCAGATCGCCCCGAGATTCTCAGTGGCGGAATGGGGATTTGCGGTAGGCTCTCCGTTTTGGGGAACGGGACTTTTTATGGCCAGTGCACGAATGACCCTCGACTTTGCGTTCCAGAACACGGGCGTGAACCGTCTCGAGGCGCGCGCGGTGGTTCAGAACGCCCGCGGCAACGGCGCGCTGCGGAAGCTGGGCGCCGTGCAGGAAGGCGTTCTCCGCGGCTCGCTGCTTAGGGACGGCAAGTTCCTGGATCAGATCATGTGGTCGATCATTTCACAGGACTGGTTCCAGGCGAAGGCCGTGTGGAGCGCGGTGGTGCACTAGATCGAACGCGTTGCCCTTCATGAACGAGGACACGATCACCGCGGCGGATCCGCCGCTGACGAACGAGGCGAAGAAGGAGGGGCAACTGCCGCTCCTTGCTCGCATGTACGTCGGTGGCGTGATCACAACAGGCGCGCTCGTGTTCGCCTATTGCGCGGCGCACACGCACGTCACGCAGTGGGCGCTCTTCGTCTCGCTCACCGTCCTCTCCTGTCTCGCATCAACCCTGAAGGTCCGTCTTCCACTGACGCGCAGCGCGTCGACGATGTCGGTGTCGTACGTCGTGGACTTCACGGCGCTGCTGCTCCTCGGCCCGGAGCAGACCGTGTTCGTGGCCGCGGCGAGCGCGATCACACAGTCGACGCTCAACGTCCGCAAGGGAAACCCGTTCTACCGGACACTGTTCAACATCGCGGCGATCGTGCTCACCATCAACGCGGCGGGCGCCGTGTTCAGGTTGAGCGGCGGCGGCGCCGGCCAGCTCACATGGCCGCACATTGCCACGCCTCTGCTGGCGGCGGCGACGGCCTATTACCTGGCCAACACCGCGTCGGTCTCGATCGCGGTGGCGCTGACATCCGGCCAGCAGCTGTTCCGCGTCTGGAACGACAACTTCTTGTGGTGCGCGCCGAGCTACTTCGTCGGCGCGACGGTCGCGATGGTGTCCGCGACGATCGTGAACGGCGCGAACGAGTGGTTGCTGCCGATCCTGATTCCACCCGTGTACCTGACCTTCCGCAGCTACAAGGTGTACCTCGGCCGGCTCGAAGACGAGCAGCGCCACACGCTGCAGGTCACCGAGCTGCACGACCAGGCCCAGCAGGCGCTGAAGTTTGCGCAGCAGTCCGAAGGCAAGGTCCGCGAGACGCTGCTGCTGCTGAAGCAGAGTGAAGAGCGTTACGCGCTCGCCGCCGCCGGATCGAACGATGGTCTCTGGGACTGGGACGTCGTCCGCAACCGCGTGTACTTCTCGCCGCGGTGGAAGGCGATGCTCGGCCTGAGCGACGAGGAGGTCGGCAACACGCTCCTCGACTGGCTCAATCGCGTGCACTCCGACGAGGTCGAAGGGCTGCGCGCGGCGCTCGGTGCGCATCTCGCCGGCGAGACGCCGCATTTCGAGCACGAGCACCGGATTCAGACGGCCGCCGGCGCGTATCGCTGGATGCTGTGCCGCGGCATCGCCGTCCGCGACGCGGACGGGACCGCGACGCGCGTGGCCGGGTCGCAGACCGACGTCACAGACCGGCACGAGGCGCAGGCGCGCATGGAGCACGCGGCTCGCCACGACTCGCTCACGAACCTTCCAAACCGCTCGGCGTTCATGCAGGAGCTCGGGCGCGTCCTCGCGCGCTCGAAGCGCGTCGGCGACTACCGCTACTCCGTGCTGTTCGTCGACGTCGATCGCTTCAAGCTGGTGAACGACAGCCTCGGCCACCTGGTGGGCGATCAGCTGCTCACGGCGGTGGCGCACAAGCTGGCGACGTGCCTCCGCACCGGCGACGTGCTGGCGCGTCTCGGCGGCGACGAATTCACCATCCTGCTCGACGGCATCAACGGCGCCAGCGACGTCGAGTTCGTGGCCGAGCGCGTGCAGTCCCTCTTCCGCGAGCCGATGCGCCTCGGCAGCGGACGCGAGATCTTTGTCACGACGAGCATCGGCATCACGATGGGCGGCCCGCATTACGACCACGCCGAGGAGCTGCTGCGCGACGCCGACACCGCGATGTATCGCGCGAAGGCGCTCGGCAAGGCGTGCCACGTGGTCTTCGAGCAGCGGATGCGCGACCACGCGGTCGTCCGCCTCAACCTCGAGACGGAGCTCCGCCGCGCAATCGAGAACGACGAGCTGAAGCTGGTGTATCAGCCGGTGATTGCATTGAAGCACGGCGCGCTCGCCGGCTTCGAAGCGCTGCTCCGGTGGGAGCGCCCCGGTGGCGAGATGATTCCGCCGTCCGAGTTCATTCCGCTGGCCGAGGAGACGGGCGTCATCGTGCCGCTCGGCATCTGGGTGCTCGGCGAAGCCTGCCGGCAGGCTGCGCTCTGGCAGCGACAGTACCACTTCGATACCCCGCTCACGATGAGCGTCAACATCTCGCCGAGGCAGCTGATGCAGCCCGGGATCGTCGAGGCGGTCGGGCAGATGCTGCGGAAGCATTCCCTCGCGCACGGCACGCTCGCGCTCGAGATCACGGAGAGCGCGCTCGCGGACGATGCGACCACGGCGATGCGCATCTTCAAGGATCTGAAAACTCTCCCGATACAGCTGATGCTGGACGACTTCGGCACCGGGTACTCGTCACTCGGACACCTGCATCGCTTCCCGGTGGACACCGTGAAGATCGATCGGTCGTTCCTGGAGAAGGATCCCCTAGACCCGAGCGGCTCGAACGTACTCGCCGCGGTCGTGTCACTCGCCCAGAGCCTGGGCAAGGGCGTCATCGTGGAAGGCATCGAGACCGCGGAACAGGTCGACCGCCTCCGCAAGCTCCGTTGCCCGCACGCACAGGGCTTCTACTTCTCGAAGCCGGTGGAGGCCTCGGAAGCCGGCGCGCTCATCGCGCTCGCGAACGCGACGTCCGGACACGCCGTCGCCCACGTTGACGCCGCGCACCCCTCGCTCAACGCGCCGCGCGTTCATTAATCTTGGCGCCCCGTGAAGGGGCGCCCTACGCACTGCGCCCCGTGAAGGGGCGTCCTACGCACTGCGCCCCGTGAAGGGGCGTCCTACGCACTGCGCCCCCCGAAGGGGCGCCCTACACACCCGCCCCCCGAAGGGGCGCCCTACACACCCGCCCCTACACGCCCGTAGGGCGGGCCTTTACGGCCCGCCGATCCTATAATCCGCGCCATGGCGCAGTGGCTGGTGAAGGAAGAGCCGGAGCACTACAGCTACGACGAGCTGCAGCGTGATCGACGCACGGTGTGGGCCGGCGTGAAGAATCCACTCGCCCAGAAGCACCTGCGATCGATCCGCAAGGGCGATCGCCTCTTCTACTATCACACTGGAAAGCAGAAGGCGGTCGTCGCCATCGCGCGCGCGGCGAGCGACGCCTATCCCGATCCGAGCGATCGTTCGGGGAAGGCGTTCGCGGTCGACGTGGTCCCCGAGAAGACGCTCCGCCGTCCGGTCACGCTGGCCGAGATCAAGGCGGACCGCGCGTTCGCGGCGTGTCCGCTCGTGCGCATGTCGCGCCTGTCGGTCATGCCGGTCAGCGACGCCGAGTGGGCGCGCATCGAAACAATGAGCCGTGAGTAGATCGTTCTGGGTGACGTTCCCGTTCTGGATCGCGTACCTGCTGCCGCCGGTCGTCGTTATCTGCGTGTTCAACCGGGGCTGGTGGGCGGCGGTGCCAATCGCCGTCGTCTTCGTCCTGCTGCCGCTCGTCGACGCGCTGTCAGGGGTGCCAGAGGTGTCGCGCGAGGCGCCCGATCTTGCCTTCAATCACTGGTTTCGCGTCGTGACGTGGTTGTGGGTGCCGGTGCAGATCACGCTCCTCTGGTGGCTGCTCCGTACTGCGCTTCTCGACGATCTGTCCTCCTGGGAGATCGCCGCCGCGACGGTATCGGTCGGCGCGATCACGGGAGCAATCGGGATGACGTTCGCGCACGAGCTGATTCATCGGCGGCACGGCTTCGAGCAGCTGTTCGGCGGCATCCTGCTCGCGACGGTCACCTACCCTCATTTTGCGATCGAGCACGCGCAGGGGCACCACCGCCACGTCGGGACACCGCACGATCCGGCAACCGCTCGCCTCGGCGAGAGCGTGTACCGGTTCCTGCCGCGCACCGTGCTTGGAGGCCTCGGCAGCGCCTGGCGCATCGAGCGCAGTCGCCTCAAGCACTACGATCAGCCGGCCTGGTCGACGCGCAACCGCATGCTGCGATACGCGCTCGTCGAGGCCCTGCTGTACGCGGCCATCGCCGTCGGCTTCGGACCGGTTGGCGTCGCGGTGTTCGCGGGCCAGTCCGCGATTGCGATCGCGATTCTCGAGATCATCAACTACATCGAGCACTACGGGCTGGAGCGCAGGAAGGTGAAGCCGTGGGCGTACGAGCCGGTGCGACCGGATCAC
This sequence comes from Acidobacteriota bacterium, assembly GCA_023265015.1. Lineage (GTDB taxonomy): Bacteria > Acidobacteriota > Vicinamibacteria > Vicinamibacterales > UBA2999 > Gp6-AA40. The sequence goes on from JAHFUO010000052.1 coordinate 4,782, forward strand.
TCCTGGGATTCACCGAACCGCGTCAGCAACTGGCTGTTGATCAACCTGCCGCGCCACTCCGACCATCACATGTCGGCGACGAAGCGCTATCAATCGCTGGAGCTGCTGATGCACGCGCCGCGTCTGCCCGGCGGCTACGGCGCGATGTTCCTGCTCGCGCTCGTTCCACCGCTGTGGTTCCGCGTGATGAACCGACGCGTGGCCGCGGTACGCCGGTCCGCGCCGATATAATCGGAGCGTGACCCTTCGACCACGCTCAGGGCAGGCCCTCTGCCGACGCTCTCGGCTCATCATCCCGGCGCTGCTGGCGATGCTCTTCGCGCCGGTGACGCTGCGCGCAGTCGACGATCCTCCGTCCATCCTGATCGCACGCCAGCTTGCCGAAAGTGACCGCCTCACGGTCGGCGACGTCGTCCGGCTTTCCCGTTCGGCCGACGGCGGCGATGCGCGAGCGTTCCGCATCGCCGGCATCTACGAACCGACGCCGGATCCCTTACGGCTCGGCGCGGTGCGGCGCGAGGTCCGCCTCCACCTTCCCGACCTTCTGGCGCTCACGCGCGAGCCCGGTGTGCCGGCCGGTACCGAGTACGTGGGGAACATCAACGTCGCGCTCGTGGACCCCGCCGATGCGCAGACATTTTCACGCGACGTCACGATGAGAATGCCCGGCGTCACCGCGCTCCCCGCGACCGGCGCCACCGGATCCACGGGACCGTTCGTCGTCCTCGAACGCTTTCACATGGCGATCGCGATGGTGACGATCATCGCCTCGACGGTGTTTCTGCTCGCGCTGACGATCATGCTCGTGGACGAGCGGCGCGTCACGGTCGGCGTGCTTCGGCTGATCGGCCTGCCCAGCCGGCGGATTCTCGTGCAGCTGTTCATCGAAGGCGCGCTGATCGCGATTGCCGGCGCCGGTTTCGGGCTGCTGCTGTCGCTCGCCTCCGAAGGCCTCATCAACCGGTTCTTCCAGTGGCGCTATGACACGGCGCTGGTCTTCGTGCGCGTCACGCCCGGAGTCGCGGCCGTCTGCGTCGCCATTGCCGTTCCGCTCGGCGTGGGCGCCACCGTCGCCGCGTCCTGGGCGCTGCTGCGGCGCAGCGGCCTGAGGCTCGCCCGCCGGTGAACGCCATGGCATTTGCGTGGCGGAGCCTGGTGCGCCAGCCGGCACGCGCCTCCCTCGGCGTGGTCGGCGTGGCCGCCGTGGGCGCACTGCTCTTCGACATGCTGCTCCTCTCCCAGGGGCTCGTGATCTCGATGCGCGATCTGTTCGAGCGCGTGGGCTTCGACGTGCGCGTCACCGCCTCGGACGCGCTCCCCGGCCAGGGGCCCCTCCTCGCGAACGCCGTGGCGCACGCGAGCGCGATCGCGCATCTCCCATCCGTTCGCGCCGCCATCGCCCTGCGCCTCGCGAATGCCGTCGTTCAGAAAAACGGCGCGCGCGGTCAGTACACGGCCTTCCAGGGAGTCGCTGGGACGGGCGCGCACCCGTGGACGATTCTGCGGGGACACGACATCGGCAGCGGACCGGACCTGATCGTCAACGAGAACACGTCGCGCCGTGCCGGTGTCCAGCCCGGCGATCGCGTGACAGTGCGCGCGTTCTGCAGCGGCGACACCCAGGCGCTTCCACCCGTGCCATTCACGGTCACCGGGGTGGCCGAGTTTCCGTTCGACACGCCGAACGGCACCACGGTGGCGACGTCGCTCGACATGCTGGCGAACACGTGCGGCGGGAATGAAACGGGTGAGGCCGACATGATCCTCGTGGCGGCGCGGGAAGGCACGAGCCCCGATGCCGCGGCCGCCGAGGTCGTGACGATCGTTCCCGAGCTGCGCGTCTTCAGCAACGAACAGGTCGTGAGCCGCCTCGAGGGGGGCGGCTTCACGTACTTCCGGCAGATTTCAACGGTGCTGACGACGGTCACGTTGTCGTTCGCGGTGCTGCTGATCACGGTGCTGCTCACCGTGTCGGTGAACCAGCGGCTCGGCGAGATCGCGGCGCTGCGCGCGCTGGGCTTCTCGCGATGGCGCGTGGTCGCCGACGTCCTCTGCGAATCCATCCTCATCGTCGGCGGCGGCGGGCTGCTGTCGCTGCCGCTCGGGGCGCTGCTCGCGGCTGGGCTCGATCGAATTTTGAAGCGCATCGCCGGCATCCCGGCGGACGTGCATTTCTTCGTGTTCGAGCCGGGCGCGCTGCAGGTGCACCTGCTCCTGCTGGTCGCAACCGCGATCCTCGCGGCGCTCTATCCGATCCGGATCGTGGCGAGGCTTCCCATCGCGGCAACGCTCCGCGATGAGGTGATCGGATGACGAACGACAGTGTTCGCTCAAGCGTGAACGGTTGCATCGTCGAGGCCACCCACGTGAGCCGCATCTTTTCGATGCCTGCCGGCCCGGTCACCGCGGTCGCGGACGTGTCACTGCGGATTGCACCGGGCGATCACATGGCGATCCGCGGGCCGTCGGGCTGCGGCAAGTCCACGCTGCTCCACATGCTCGGATGCGTCGAAACGCCCACCGCGGGCACGCTGCTCTTTCAGGGAAGCGACGTCGCGACACTGTCGGATCGCCAGCGCAGCCTGCTGCGGCTCCGCCAGATCGGCTTCGTCTTCCAGCGCTTCTTCCTGCTGCCGATGCTCACGGCGTGGGAAAACGTCGAGCTGCCGCAGGCGGAAGCCCACGTGTCAAAGCCGGAGCGCCGGAGACGCACACAGGAACTGCTCGAGTACGTCGGGCTTGGCGCGCGCGCCGACCATCGGCCGTCGGAACTGTCGGGCGGAGAGATGCAGCGCGTGGCCATCGCGCGCGCGCTCGCAAACCGTCCCGGGCTGCTGCTCGCCGACGAGCCGACCGGCGAGCTCGATGGCGCCACGGGAGAACAGATCGCCACGCTGCTGGATCGCGTCAACGCCGACGGCACCGCGCTGGTCATCGTGACGCACGACCAGGGGCTGGCCGGGCGCGCTACACGGGTGCTGACGATGCGCGACGGACGGATCGAGAGCGAGGTTCAGTCGTGATCGGCAGGCTTGCCGTCCGATCGTTGACCGCGCATCCGGTCCGTACCGCGGTCCTCGCCGCCGGCTTTGGTGTCGGCGTGGCGGTCATGGCGATACTGCTCGGCGTGGCCGAGATCGTGCTCGACCAGGCGCGGTCCGCCGCGCTGGTGGGCGGCGGCGACGTGACGATCCACCTCGAGCCGGCCGTCCCCGCGCACATGGTGCTCTCGGGCACGCTGCAGGCGGACCAGCTTCGAGGTCGCATTCGAGCCACGTCGCCGTGGCATACCGCGTCGCTGTTTCTGTTCCACGACGATCGCTCCGTTCGCGTTGACGCGCGCGGAGGCATCCCGAGCCTCGAGCGCGCGATGGGCGATCCCGAGGTGGCGTCGAGCGGCGAGTGGCGCAACACCAGCGAGGACGTCGCCTGGACGCTGAGCACGCCGGAGGCGGTGCTCCGTCAAATCGATCGGTTCCACGCGATTCCCGATGCGCCGGAATGGGAAGGCTCGTGGGCGGAGTGGCTGTACTTCAACGGCCGCGGGCGCGATGCGCGCTTCTACCTGACGTTCATCGCCGGCCCGACGCAGCACGATGGTTCCCGATCAGCGGGCGTCCGGCTGCAGCTCGATCGCAACGGGAAGATGGACACGTTCGCCGCCTCGGCGCGCATCACCGAAGAGGAGGCGCTTCGCGCACCAGATCTCACGATTGGGAGCAGCCGCGTCAGGCTCAACGGCGTGAAATACGTGATCGATCTCGATCTTCGCGGCGAGAGGGGGCGCACGGCGCGCGGGCGCATCGCCATCGAAGGCTCGCCTGGACGGTTCGTGCCGCCGATTGAGATCGGCGGCGCCCACGGATGGCGTACCGGCTACGTCGTGCCGGTGATGTCAGGCGCGCTCGAGGGCACGCTCGATGTGGCCGGCGAGCGGGTGTCGCTCGATGGCGGTGCCGGGTATCACGATCACAACTGGGGCTTCTGGCAGGGCGTATCGTGGCAGTGGGGGCAGGTGCAGCAGGGAGACCTGTCGCTGATCTATGGCCGCGTGTCTCCGCCGCGCGAAGCTGCGGATCCGGATCGCATTCCAGGATTCATCGGCGCGCTCGGGCCCGACGGCCCGCTGGGCTACGCCACGAACGTCACGATTACCGAGACGAACGATGACCGGGGTCAGCCGAAAACGATCAGCGTGGCCGGCCGCAGCCCGCTCCTCGACGTCCACCTCAGCTTCGACGTCGCCTCGGTTGTCGCGACTCAGATGTCGCAAGGCCCGATCGCGAGCGGCGTCAACTTCCTGCAGATGCGGGGGCAATACACCGTGACGGGACAGGCAGGCGACCGCGCCGTCAACTTCAGCGCCCCGGGATCGGCTGAGACCTTCCGCGAGGCAGCGCCCTAAACTCCGGCATGCGGGGCGAGCCTTCCAGGCTCGCCTCGCGGACCCGAAGGGTCCGCGCCGCACTGCAGCTCTACCTCAGATCCAGCACACGACGCGCGGCAATCTGGGCGCGCCTCCGGCGGCGGCTCAATTGGTCCAGCGTCCCCGCGAGCGGCAGGCTGACTTGCCTGGCATTCCAGCCGCGCGCGAGCTGCGCCGCCACGGCCTGCCGGCGGCCGATCTCCGCCCGGAAGCAGTCGAAACACAGCGTGTGCGGGCGGCCCGAGAGCGGATCGTCGGCAGCCTCGTCGCGGAAGCCGTAGCGCGCCTCGCGCGCGCGGCAGGCCGCGCACAGTCGTGCGCCGTCGTTCCCTCGGCCACCGGGCGACCGCACCGCAACCTGCGGCGCCGAGCCGTCGTACAGCGCCAGTTGTTGGCCGTCGTCCGTCTGCTGAAGTGCCTGAGCTGCCATCATCGTCTCTCCTTGTAGTTGACGAATCGACGAATCTACGAATTGCCGGATTTGAATTTGGCAATTGCCAATCCGAATTCGTAAATTCGTAGATTCGTAAATTCGTCAATTACAAGCCTACAAAGCCCCTGTGACAGACTAGGTCACGTGGCGGACGTGGACGAGCTCTTCAAGCTGCCGCTGACCGAATTCACCGCGGCGCGCAACGGGCTGGCCGCGAAGCTGAAGAAAAGCGGCGACACGGAAGAGGCCGACCGGGTCCGCGCCCTGCCGAAGCCGCCGCTCTCCGCCTGGGCCGTCAATCAGCTCTATTGGCGGCACCGCACGCCGTTCGATCAACTGCTGGCCGCGGGCGAGCGGTTCCGGAACGCGCAGGCCACGCAGCTCGCCGGCAAGGCCGCCGACCTTCGCACGCCGCTCGAAGCGCGCCGCGAGGCGCTCTCGCACCTGGCGACGCTCGCGGCCGCCACCCTCCGCGGGTCGGGCCATCCAGCCGGCCCCGACACCATGCGACACATCCTGACGACGCTGGAGGCGCTGGCGACGTACGCGGGCCACGCTGACGCGCCGCCGGCAGGCCGGCTCACCGCCGACGTCGATCCGCCGGGCTTTGAAGCGCTGGCGGCGCTCGTGCCGCGCGGGCGATCGGGAGGCCCTGATCCCAGGACACCGCCGCGCGTCATCCCGTTCAATCAGCCCTCGCGCGAGAAACACGCCACGCACAAAGTCAGCCCGGAAGAAGCCGCGCGCCGCCGCGACGCCGAGCGGCGCAAGAAGGAAGCGGACGCGCGAAAGGCCCTCCTCGGGGCCGTGCGCGCGTTGCGGGACGCGACGCGTGCCGCGGGGCAGGCGCGCGCCGCGATGAAGACGGCTGCCGCACACGCCAAGGAAACCGAGAAGGCGAAGGCCGCGATCCAAGGGCGGTTCGAGCAGGCGTCAGCCGCGGCTGATGCGGCGCGGCAGGAAGCGCGGCGCGTGGCAAGCCGGGCGGAGGAAGCCGCGCAGGCGATGGACGATGCGGAGCGCGCGGTGACACGGGCGCGCCAGGAGTTGAAGGAAATTTAGGGAAGTCCGACGCCCATCTCGCCTGACCAGCGGTGCGCGCCCGGCACCTCGATCCCGAACTGATCGAGCATCCTCGACACGGTGTGATCGATCACCTCGTCGAGGGTCCGCGGGTTGATGTAGAACGCGGGCATCGGCGGCAGGATAATCGCGCCCATCCGCGCCAGCTTCAGCATGTTCTCGAGGTGAATCTCGCTGAGCGGCGCCTCGCGCACCGACAGCAGCAGCGTGCGCCGCTCCTTGAGCGTCACGTCGGCCGCGCGATGCACCAGGCTCTCTCCGTAACCGTGCGCGATCGCACCCAGCGTCTTCACGCTGCACGGGGCGATAATCATGCCGGAGGCCTGGAACGATCCGCTTGCGATCGCTGCGCCCATGTCGTTCGGGGCGTAGACCTCGCTGGCCAGCGCGTCGACCTGCTCACGTGTATACGCCGTCTCGTGCAGCATCGTGCGCGCGCCCCAACGGCTGATGACCAGGTGCGTCTCCACGCCGGACGCGCGCAGCCGCTCCAGCAGCCGGATGCCGTAGATCACGCCGGTCGCGCCGGTGATGGCGACTATCAGACGCATGTCAAATCCCAAAAACCAAATCCCAAAGCCCAAATCCCAAAAGTCCGAGTCCCAAACCCCGCGTTTTGATTTGGGGTTTGGATCTTGGGATTTGGGATTTGCACAACAGGTATTATCGACGGAATGCTTCGGCGTCAACGGACCGGGTCGGTGATCTGCACGTCGTGCGGCGTGCTGGTCGGCGTCAACGACGATACGTGTTACAACTGCGGCCGCCGCAACCCCGGTCTCTGGGGGTTCGGCCCGCTGCTCCGCTCGCTCGGCAACGACCTCGGCTTCGTGCCGTTCGTCATCGGCGGGTGCGCGGTGGTGTACGTGCTCACCCTGGTCGCCTCGCGCGGAAACATCAGCCAGGGCGGCGTGTTTTCCTTCCTCGGCCCGAGCACGCAGGCGCTGTTCCTGTTTGGCGCAAGCGGCTCGGTGCCGGTCTTCGTCGCAGGCCGGTGGTGGACGGTGCTGAGCGCCGCGTGGCTGCATGCCGGCGTGCTGCACATCCTGTTCAACATGATGGCGGTGAGGCAGCTCGCGCCCGCCACGGCCGATCTCTACGGTCCCGGCCGCATGGTGATCATCTATACCGCCGGCTCGGTCGCGGGCTTCGCGCTCAGCTCATTTGCCGGCGCCTACATTCCGCCGCTGTTCATACTTCGGGGCAGCACGATCACGGTGGGCGCGTCGGCGTCCATCTCGGGACTGATCGGCGCGCTCATGTATTACGGGCGCCGGAGCGGGAGCGGGATCGTCAGGAGCGAAGCGTCGCGATACGTCCTGATGCTGGTCATCTATGGATTCATGATGCCCGGCATCGACAACTATGCGCACGCCGGCGGCTTCGGCGGCGGCTACCTTGCCGCGCGCCTGCTCGATCCGCTCACGCCCGAGCGCGGTGACCACCTGGCCATCGCCGTCGTCTGCCTGGTGCTCTCGGTCGTCTCCATCGTCGTGTCCGTGATCCACGGACTTCAGTTTGTGTAGGGATCGGGGATTGGGGATTGGGGATCGGGGATCAGGGATTCGGGATTAGAAATGGCAGTTGAGCCCGCCTGGACGGATTACTACTGCGATGAGATGGACGCCGCGTGGCTGTACCGCGCGCTGGCCCGCACGGAATCAAACCCGCAGCGGCGCGTCATCTTCGAGAAGCTCGCGAAGGTCGAAGACGAGCACGTCGAGCGATGGCGCGCCCTGTTCCACGAACATGGCGGCACGGCGCCGGAGCATTCGCCGTCGCTGCGGACGCGCGCGCTGGCAGGGGTTGCGGGACTGTTTGGATCCTCCGTCGTGCTTCCGCTGATCGTAGCCGAGGAATCACGCGAGGTCGGTTCGTACCTGCGGCTCGCGCGCGGCGCGGTGGACAAGACCACGCATGACACCGCGGTGGCGATTGCCACCGAATCAGCCGAGCACGCGCAGCATCTCTCGGCGTCGATCGGCCGAGAGGGCGAGCCGTGGCACGGGCATGCGGCGGGCGGATATCTGCGCAGCGTGGTGTACGGTTTCAACGACGGCCTCACGGCGAACTTCGGCCTCGTGGCGGGGGTGATCGGCGCCAACATCGCGCCGCATCTCATCCTCGTCACCGGCCTGGCCGGCGCGCTGGCCGACGCGTTGTCGATGGGCTCGAGCGGATATCTCGCCGCGAAGAGCGAAGCGGAGGTGGCGGCACGGCAGATCGCGATCGAGCGCGACGAGCTGCGCCTGATGCCGGACCTCGAGGAAAAGGAGCTCGCGCTGATTCTCGAAGCCAAGGGGCTGTCGCCCGAGCGGGCGGCCGAGTCGGCGGAAGCGATGATGCGCGACCCGCAACGCGCGCTCGACACCAAGGTGCAGGAGGAGCTCGGCATCACGCCTCCGTCGGTGACACCGCTGGCCGACGGGTTGGCGACCGGCGCTTCCACCGCGTTCGGCGCCATCATCCCGCTCGTCCCGTTCCTGCTCGCGCGGCCGGGACCGGCGATCTGGATCTCGCTGTCGGTCAGCATGGCGGCCCATTTCGGCGTCGGCGCGGCGCGCAGCATCTTCACCGGCCGGGGGCTGTGGGCCAGCGGGCGCGACATGTTCCTGGTCGGATTCGGCGTGGCCGCGGCGGGGTATCTTATCGGCTCCCTCCTGGTGAAGCTATGAATGTGATCCGCGGTTTCGTGGCGGTGATCGCAGGTGTCGCGGTCATGAGCGCCTCGATCCAGATGCTCGATGGGACGCTGCTCAACGCCCTCGCCCGGCAGCCGGGCGATGCGGCGGCCGTCCTCGGCTCCCCGCTGATGATGATGGCCCGCCTCACGTACACCGCCGGATCACGAGGAGCAGATTCGTGAGACTCGCGTATCAGGGAGAACCGGGCGCCTACAGCGAAGCGGCCGCGCTCGTGTACGGCGGCCCGCAGGTCGAGACGATGCCGTGCAAGAGCTTCGACGAGGTGTTCGAAGCGGTCATGAAGAAGCGCTCCACGCACGGCGTCGTGCCCCTCGAGAACTCGATCGGCGGCACCATTCACCGCAACTACGACCTGCTCCTCGAACACGACCTGATGATCACGGGCGAGGTGGAGCTCGACGTCGTGCACTGCCTGCAGGCGCTGCCCGGCACGACGATCTCCGACATCACCGTGGTCTACTCGCATCCGCAGGCGCTGGCGCAGTGCGAGCGGTACCTGAAGGATCTCGGCGTCACGGTCGAAGCGGTATACGACACGGCGGGCGGAGCGAAGCTGGTGGCCGAACAGAAGCTGAAGACCGCGGCGGCGCTCGCATCGAGCCGCGCGGCGGACGTCTTCGGCCTCCAGGTGCTGCAGGAAGCGGTGCAGGACTACGAGTACAACATCACGCGCTTCGCGATCATCGGCGGCGTCGCCGGGCCGGACGCCGACAAGACGACCATCGTGTTCGCGCTGCCCAGCACGCCGGGCGCGCTGTTCAAGGCGCTGAGCGTGTTCGCGCTGCGCGACATCAACCTCACCAAGCTCGAAAGCCGCCCGATCCGCGGGCGCCCGTGGGAATACCTCTTCTACGTCGAGGTCGAGGCGCGGCGCGACGACATGGCGTGCTCGCGTGCCCTCATGCACCTCGCGGAGTTCGCGAAATGGACGCGCGTGCTGGGCACGTACAAGGGCTGGGAGCGCGCCGCGGCTGCCGGTGCATGACGCCGAACCGCCCAAGCACCTCGAACCCGAGCACCTGCGAACCAGAACCTGAGCACCCGAGCACCAGAGCAACCCGAGAACTGGTTTGATGTTTGACGTTGTCGGCGTCGGCGCCAATTCGGTCGACTTCGTGTATCGGCTCCCTGCCTATCCGCGTCGGGACAGCGCTTTTGCGAAGCTGCCGATCACCGACTGCCTGGTGTCCTGCGGCGGCCAGGTCACAACCGCGCTGAGCACGTGCGTCGCCATGGGCCTTCGCGCTTCATACATCGGCACGATCGGATCGGACGAGAACGGCCGTCGGATGCGCGATGAGCTCGGCCGTCGCGGCATCAACATCACGCACACGGTCACTCGCGATGCCGCCAATCCATTCGCGGTCATCCTGCTCGACGAGCGGGACGGGGAGCGCATCGTCCTCTGGCGCCGCGACCCGCAGGTGGCGCTCGCGCCGCGCGACATCGACCCGGACGCGATCCGATCAGGGCGCCTGCTGCACGTGGACGATGTGGATGCGGAGGCGGGGATCGAGGCGGCGCGAATCGCGCGCGAGCGAGGGATGCTGGTGACGAGCGATATCGAGCAGACGACCGAGCACGTGCGCGCGCTCGTGAACGCGGTGACCATCCCGATCTTCGCAGAGCATGTGCCGGCGGCGCTGACCGGTGAATCAGATATGGATCGCGCGCTGAAGGCGCTCCGCCGCCCGCATCACGCGATGCTGTGCGTGACGCTCGGCTCGCGCGGGGCGATGCTGCTCGCGGGCGAGACGCTCCATCACGAGCCCGGGATCCAGGTGAAGGTGGTCGACACGACCGGGGCGGGCGACGTGTTCCGCGGCGCGTTCATATACGCGCTGCTGCGCGGCGATGCGCCCGTGGATATCCTGCGCTTCGCCAACGCCGCCGCGGCGGTCAGCTGCACGCGGCCGGGCGCGATGAACAGCGTGCCTACGGAGGCAGAAGTCACTGCCCTAACCACGAAGCCCACGAAAATCACGAAGGACACGAATCCTTAAGAAAAGACGTTTCGTGACCTTCGCGACCTCCGTGTTTTCGTGGTTCTATCGCTTGAACAGCACGAACCCGAGCGGCGGGACCGTCAGCGACATTGAGTAGTCGAAGCCGTGCATGGGCCGCGGCTCGGCGAAGACGCCGCCGGCGTTGCCCACGTTGCTCCCGCCGTAGCGGTCGCTGTCGCTGTTGAGGAGCTCGCGATACCAGCCGCCCGCCGGCACCCCGATGCGGTAGTCGGGGCGCGGCACCGGCGTGAAATTCGCCACAACGACGGTGAAGTCGTCCGGGTTGCGCGCGAGGCGCACCAGCGAGATGACGCTGTTCTCGTTGTCGCGGCAGTCGATCCAGCTGAACCCCGCGCTTTCGAAGTCGACCTCGTGCAGCGACGGCTCGTGCTGGTAGGTGCGATTCAGATCCTGCACCCAGCGCCGCAGCCCTTCGTGCTCCTCGAACTGCAGCAGGTGCCAGTCGAGGCTCGAGTCGCAGTTCCACTCGCGCCACTGCCCGATCTCGCTCCCCATGAACATCAGCTTCTTGCCGGGATGGGCGAACATGCAGCCGTACAGCGCGCGCAGGGTGGCGTGCTTCTGCCAGAGATCGCCCGGCATCTTGTCGAGCATGGCGCGCTTGCCGTGCACGACCTCGTCGTGCGAGAACGGCAGCACGAAGTTCTCGGTGAACGCGTAGAGCATCGAAAACGTGATCTTGTCGTGATGCCAGCGCCGGTGCACGGGATCCTGCTGGATGTACTCGAGGATGTCGTGCATCCAGCCCATGTTCCATTTGTAGCTGAAGCCGAGACCGCCCACGTACACCGGCCTGCTCACGGCGGGCCACGCCGTGGATTCTTCCGCGACCGTGATGGTCCCCGCCACACGGCCGTGCGTCAGCGTGTTGAGCTGCTGCAGGAACGCCACCGCCTCGATGTTCTCGCGCCCGCCGAACTGATTCGGGATCCACTGCCCCGCCTCGCGCGAGTAATCGAGGTACAGCATCGACGCGACCGCGTCCACGCGGAGGCCGTCGACGTGAAACTCTTCGAGCCAGAACAGGGCGTTGCCGAGCAGGAACGTGCGCACCTCGTTGCGGCCATAGTTGAAGATCAGCGTGCCCCAGTCCTGGTGCTCGCCCTTGCGGGGATCCGCGTGCTCGTACAGCGCGGTGCCGTCGAATTCCGCGAGCCCGTGGCGGTCTTTCGGGAAGTGCCCGGGGACCCAGTCGAGGATCACGCCAAGGCCGTGGCGGTGGCATTCGTCGACGAAATACCGGAAGTCGTCTGGTGAGCCGTGGCGGCTGGTTGGCGCGAAGAAGCCGAGCACCTGGTAGCCCCATGAGCCGGAAAAGGGATGCTCCATCACCGGCATCAGCTCGATGTGCGTGTAGCCCATCTCGCGCACGTACGGCACCAGCGTGGCCGCCAGCTCCCGGTACGTGAGGCACCGGTTGCCTTCTTCCGGCACGCGGCGCCACGAGCCGGAGTGCACTTCGTAGACCGACATCGGCCGCTCGCGCCAGGCGTCGAACGAAGGGCGATCGCGCGTCCAGTCCTGGTCCCGCCACTCGTAGTTGTCAGTCCAGATCACGGTCGCGGTGCCCGGCGGCACCTCGAAGCGGCGGCCGTACGGGTCTGTCTTGTGCAGCAGGTGCCCGCCGCTCGTGCGCACCTCGAGCTTGTAGCAGGCGCCGTCGGGCAGCTCGGGAATGAAGATCTCCCAGACGCCCGACGGAACAAGTTTCCGCATCGGGTGGACGCGGCCGTCCCACCGGTTGAAGTCGCCAATCACGCTGACGCGCTGCGCGTTCGGCGCCCAGACGGCGAAGTGCACGCCGGTGACGCCATCAACGGTGAGGCGATGGCTGCCGAATTTCTCCCAGGCGTTGTAATGCGTCCCCTCAGCGAAGAGATGGAGATCAAAATCGGTCAGCACCTGGCCGAACCGGTAGGGATCGATCACCTCGCGGGTCTCGCCGGCCTCCTGAATGCGGAAGCGGTACGACGCGTCCCCGGGCGCCCGTGTGTCGAGATTGACGATCGCCTCGAACAGGCCGGCCGGATGACGCCGGGCCATCGGGAGGACGCGATCGCCCACGATGAGCTCGACGACGCTCGCCGACGGCTGCATCGTTCGGATGACGAGAGCCGGCCGGCCGTTCCGTGTACCGGCGTGCGGGCCGAGCACGGCGAACGGATCGTCGCCCGCCCCGGCCGCGATCGCGTCGAGCGCGTCTTCTTCAGCAGTCCGGATCGCGCCGCTCATGGACAGAATTGTATCGCGGGCAATGGTATCCTTTTGGATTCATAGCTCTTCATTCACACGAGTGCACACAAGGAGTCACATTTGCTCGGAGTCTACGCACGGTTCGCCACCTCCGAAGGGACCTTCACGATTCGTCTCTTCGATCAGGAGGCACCGCGAACGGTTGAGAATTTTGTCGGGCTGGCGGAGGGGACGAAGCAGTGGACCGACCCCCGCTCGAATCAGAAAGTGCAGAAGCCGTATTACGACGGCACCGTCTTTCATCGTGTGATCGACGGGTTCATGATCCAAGGCGGGGATCCGCTGGGCCAGGGGATCGGCGGTCCCGGTTATAACTTCCCGGACGAGTTTCATCCGAAGCGTCGCCACAACAAGACAGGCATTCTGTCGATGGCGAACCGGGGGCCGAACACGAACGGCGGACAGTTCTTCATCACGCTGGCGCCGACGCCGCACCTCGATGATCGGCACACGGTGTTTGGCGAGGTCGTCGACGGCATGGACATCGTCAGCCGGATCGGCAAGACGGCCACCGGCGATCGCGACCGCCCCCTCAAGGACATCGTCATTCAGAGCGTGACGATCGAACGACGCTGATGCATGGCGCCGGCCCACGTGGTTGAATTCGATCGCGTGGAGTTCGGCTACGCGGGACGTCCACCGGTTCTCCGCGGCGTCACGTTTTCCGTCGAGCGCGGAGAAGTGCTGGCGGTGGTCGGACGCAGCGGCGCTGGCAAGACCACGGTCCTCAAGCTCGTGAACCGGCTGCTGCTCCCCTCTGCGGGCCGCGTCCGCGTCGAGGGCCGCGATACACGGGAGTGGGACGGGATCCAGCTCCGGCGCCGCATCGGCTACGTGCTTCAGGACGTCGGCCTGTTTCCCCACATGACGATCGAGGAGAACGTCGGCCTGGTCCCGCGGCTCGAGCGGTGGCCCGACGATCGAACCAGGTCGCGGGTCCGGGAGCTGCTGGAGGTGGTCGGCCTGCCTTCTTCCGCGTATGCCGGGCTGCGGCCCCACGAGTTATCCGGAGGGCAGCGCCAGCGGCTTGGCGTCGCGCGGGCACTCGCGGTCGATCCGCCGATCCTGCTGATGGACGAGCCATTCGGCGCGCTCGATCCCGTGACCCGGATGGAGCTGAGACACGAGTTCGTGCGCATCCGCGAGGCGATCGGCACAACGGTCATTCTCGTGACGCACGACATGGCGGAAGCGTTTGCGCTGGGCCATCGCATTGCCGTCATCGACGCCGGCCAGATGATTGCGTGCGACACGCCCGCGCGTATCGCGATGTCGCGCGATGCGCGCGTGCGCGTCCTCGTCGACAGCCTCGTCAGTCCGCCCGTTTCCCACGGCGTCGCGTAATGAAGCTCGTCAACTTCTGGATCGCGCACGGCCCCGAAGTTGGCCGGATGCTCGCCCAGCATGTCGTGCTGGTGCTCGTATCGACCAGTATTGCCGTCGCCCTCGGCGTTCCAACCGCCATCCTCGCCGCGCGCCGGCCACGGCTTGGCGGGCCTCTCCTGTTTCTCGCGAACGCCGCGCAGACCGTGCCAAGCCTCGCGTTGTTTGGTTTTCTGCTCCCGCTGCCGTTCGTCGGCGGGATCGGGCCGCGCACGGCGCTCGTGACGCTCACGCTGTACGCGCTGCTGCCGATCATCCGAACGACGGTGAGCGGCCTGAGGAGCATCGACCGCGCCGTGATCGAAGCCGGCGTCGCGCTGGGGATGACGCCGCGCCAGCTCCTGTTCATGGTGCAATTGCCGCTCGCCGTTCCCTCGATCGTGGCGGGTGTTCGCATCGCAACCGTCATCGGCGTCGGCACCGCGACCATCGCGGCAGCCATCGGCGCCGGAGGGCTTGGCGATCTCATCTTCCGCGGGCTGTCGATGGTCGACCCGATCTCCATTCTCGCGGGCGCCGTTCCTGCCGCGGCGCTTGCGCTCGTCGCCGACGGCGCGCTGGCACTGCTCGAACGTCGTCTCAAGACAGGGCGGCTGCCGGTCACAACGACGGCGCCGGCCGCTGTCGCGGCGCTGGCTTTGCTGGCGGCGCTCGCGTGGCCGGTCTACGCACGCGCGACCGGCGAC
>JAHFUO010000146.1 GCA_023265015.1 Acidobacteriota bacterium
CCGCAGGAACGCGACGAGCCGCGTGCTCACCTGTTCCGGCTGCTCCTGCTGCACCCAGTGCCCGGCTCCGTCCAGGAGATGAAATCCCACCATGTGTGTGCAGGCGCTCGTCTGCATCTTTTCCACGGCGCCGGGCGTCTGATAAACGCCCCAGTCGCTCTTGCCCGCGATGTACATGGAGGGAACATCGATGGTGCGGCCCGAGAACGTCAGCATCTCGGCGACGCTCTTGGGGTCCGAGCCACGCCGCACCCGATAGCCCTGAAGCGCGCCGGTGAACGCGGTCCTGCCGTACTCGGTCGCGTAAACTTCAACTTCGGCCTCGGTCAGCCACTTGCACGCCGCGATTTCGGCCGCCGACGGCATGAACGGCGCGA
Source organism: Acidobacteriota bacterium (assembly GCA_023265015.1). Classification (GTDB taxonomy): domain Bacteria; phylum Acidobacteriota; class Vicinamibacteria; order Vicinamibacterales; family UBA2999; genus Gp6-AA40. The sequence continues at coordinate 378 of JAHFUO010000146.1, forward strand.
CCGTCTCGGCCATGCCCTTGTCCTTCTCCATCACGTAGTAGGTGGGGATTTGCGCCATCTGCTCGGCGGTGCGTGCCTTCAGGGGATGGGGCCTGTTCCCTTTCCAATCGGCGCTCTTGTAGTGGTAGTAGGCGCGGAAGAACGCGTGCAGCCCCTGCGGCGCATGCAGCATGTTGTCGCTGGCCCCGCGCGTGCGCTGATGGTTCTGGTAATACTTCCGCGGCGGGTTGAGCTTCGCCAGCTCCGCGTCGAGCTCGTCGTCGGTGGGGGCGCGACGCGGGGCCGCGGCGCCGTTCGCGGTATCGAACGGGAGCGACGGCGCGCCTTCGAACGGCGAGCTCATGATCGTGACCGCGCGGAAAATGTCGGGCCGGATAAGGGCCGCCCAGGACGCGACCGGCGCGCCAGCGTCGTGCCCCACCACCATCGCGACCGTGCGGTGGCCGAGCGCGTAGACGAGCCCGATCGCATCCCGCACCATGTTGAGGATGCGGAAGGGATCGGGATCGGCGTCGTAGGAATCGTCCCAGCCCGCGGTGCGCCCATAGCCGCGCTGGTCGGGCGCGATGACGTGATAGCCCGCCGCCGCCAGGGGCAGCATCACCTTGCGCCAGCTATAGGCGAGCTCCGGGAAGCCGTGCAGAAGGAGGACCGCCGGCCGGCCTGGCCTCTCGAACCCGGCCTCCAACATGTGCACGGTCAGGCCGTTGACGTTGGCGACCTCGCGCGACCGGATGCCCGCCGGGATCGTGCCGTTGCCGTAGGGCGGGAGAGTCGAGAGGTCGGTGCGGACGATAGCCGAGCGCGCCTGGCCTGGGTGACGCGCAAATCCAGCGGCCGCCGCGGCCGCCGCCACCGCAACGAATTCGCGCCGTGAAAGTTCAGTAGACATGCCCATGTCCCCCCGTGATCGTTGCGTCGAAATCATACGGCCGTTCATCGCGAATCGCACGCGCTGCTATTTAGCCTGTGGCGTCGTAACGGCTGGCGTCGTGCGCCTCCTTCGACTTGACCGCGCGGGGCGGTCGCTTGTCTGGGTGTCAGGGTGAGATGCGGAAACGACGCTCTCAGTTGATGGAGTTCAGCCGCCTCCTGCTCACTGCGGTGAGAGCGACCCCAGGTAGGCCGAGATCGAGATAATGTCGTCCTCGGAAAGGCCGGATACGACTTTCTTCATCAGCGCCGCGGCAGTGCCGGCGCTCGATCCGTTCTGCATGCCGATGAGTTGCCGGGCGATATAGACCGGCTGCAGACCAGCGATCCTGGGCACGTCCCCGAGACCCTTCAGATCGTCCCCGTGACAGATTGCGCATTGAATGGTCTTGCCGGAGCTGCCGGTCTTCACGAGCGCCCCTCCCTTCGCGATGCTGCCGGGCGGAACGTACGCCAGAAATGGGGAGTGTGGATCGCGATTCGCCGTTCGGACCGGATCGACCGGCGTTTCGATGATGCGATGGCCAATAGGCTCGGTGCCGCCGCCCGGAACCACAAGGCGATGGCGCGCCGCGGCGCTGACGTAGGTTTTCGGCGGCGTGCTCGTTTCGATCACCTTCACCCAGGGAATGGGCTTGATGGCCGCGAAATACTCCGCCGCCTGCCGCACGTCCTCCTCGGAGGTGGCTTTGGCAATCGGGCCCATACGCGTGTCGTCTTTTCGGGCGCCGTCCTTGAAGTACTTCATCTGGCGCACGACGTACTCGACGGGCAGGCCGGCGATATCGGCGGATTCGGGATGCCCCTGTCCCGACATGAGATGGCAGGCGCCGCAGGCCTGCAGCGCGACGCCGGCTTCCCCTTTCACGACCCGTGGCGCTGGGCCGTGTTCGTCGGGAAACCAGTCGGGAGGATTTGAGCCGCTGGCCACCCTCGTCGCGTCGTACTCCTGGCTGCTGCCAGGCAACCGGACCGCGCCGGTCGCTGCCACGGTGGGTGGCTGGACCTTGTCCGGGATGTTGTACGCCCAGGTAGGGAGGCCGTTGGGAATTGACTGCGGCACCTGCGCCGCAGCGGCCACGGATAACAGGAAAGCAAGAGGCAGAACTCTGATCGGGTTGCTCATGGTTAGCCGTCCGGAATGCGTTCGTTATACAACAAGCGCAGGCCAGTCTGCATGTATAATTCGCGCGCTTTCCTCTCAGGCGACTTCCTCTCAGGCGTTGCGGTATTCCGTCTTCTCTTGGAGGTGCGTATCATGCGTTCGACCCTCGGCGCGCTCACGAGCTTCGGGGCTGCGGTTTCGCTGCTCGTCCTGCTACCGGCGATGTCATTCGCCCAAAGTTCCATCGCCGGCGTCGTCAAGGACGACAGTGGGGCGGTGCTCCCCGGCGTGACCGTCGAGGCGGCCAGCCCCGCGCTGATCGAAAAGACGCGATCGGTCGTGAGCGACGGTGAGGGTCAGTTCAAGATCGTCGACCTGCGTCCGGGCGTGTACACGGTCACGTTTTCCCTGCAGGGTTTCAGCACGTTCAAGCGCGACGGCATCACGCTGCAAGCCAGTACGGTGGCCACCGTCAACGGCGAGATGAAGGTTGGTGCCCTCGAAGAGACCATCACCGTCACGGGCGAGGCGCCGCTGGTCGACGTGCAGAGCTCGGTGCTGCAGCAGATCGTCAACCGCGAGCTCCTCGACCAGCTGCCGAGCGGCCGGCAGATGTGGAACATCGGCACCTCACTCCCCGGCATCGTCGCGAGCGGACAGGACGTCGGCGGAGCGGCCGGCATCCAGCAGATCAGGATCACGGCGCACGGCTCGGACGCCTTTCAGACCGTGACGCAGGTCGATGGGATGGAACTGAACACCATGGGCGCCAACGGCAGCGCCGTGCCGTACTTCAACGACGGCATGGCGCAGGAAATGACGTTTCAAACAAGCGCGATGGGCGCCGAGACGTCGGCCGGCGGCGTGCGCGTGAACATCATCCCGAAGGAAGGCGGCAACCAGTTCCGTGGCGACACGTTCTTCGGCATGATTCCGAACCGCCACTTCTCCAGCAGCAATCTCGACGAGAACATCATCCGGCGCGGCCTGACGACGCAGCCGGCCGTGCTCAAGACGCGCGAGTTGAACCAGTCGCTCGGCGGGCCGATCGCGAAAGACAGGCTCTGGTTCTTTACGTCATACCGCTATCTGCTCAGCCACAACTCCGTGGCGGGGGCGTTCTACGCGGACGGACGGCAGGCCGTGGACGACAACACCCTCAGGCAGGGTCTCGGCCGGCTGACATGGCGGGCGAACACGAATCACAAGCTCTCCTACTTCTACGAGCTGACCAAGAAGTTCCGCGGGCACGACGGCCTCGCGGCCGGTGTTGACGAAGTCGCGGCCAACCGGCGTCCGCCGGTGCACTACTCGAACCTGCAGGCCAAATGGACGGGTACGTTGAGCCCGCGGCTGCTCATCGAATCCGGCTTCTCGCGGAACGTCACGAAGTTCAACGTCGTGTACCAGCCGGGGGTGAAGGAGCCGCGGTTCACGCCGGCGTGGTACGCCAAGGCGTCACGGCAGGACACGCTGCTCAGCACCCGCCACGTCGCGGGCCCGGTGGAGAATTACAACATTCCGATCCGCAATACGCTCACCTCGTCGCTCGCGTACGTGACCGGCTCGCACGCGTTCAAGTGGGGATACCAGTGGGGGTTCGGACCGTACGAGCAGCTGCGCGACGCCAACGCCGACCTGATTCAGGTGTACCGCAACGGCGTGCCCTCGTCGGTCCTCGTGCAGAACACACCGGTGGATTCGGAGCCGTACATGAAGGCCGACCTCGGCGTCTACGGCCAGGATTCCTGGACGCTGCGGCGGATGACGCTGAATTACGGGCTGCGGTGGGAATACTTCAACTCGTACATCGAGAAGCAGGATGCCCCCGCGGGGCGGTTCGTGCCTGCGCGGCACTTCGACGAGGTGCACATGCCGTCGTTCAAGGACCTGTCGCCGCGCTTCGGCGTGTCGTACGACCTCTTCGGCGACGGGAAGACGGCGATCAAGGGGAGCGTCAGCAAGTACGTCAGCCAGTTCGCCACCGATGTCGTCAACAGCTACAACCCGATGTTCCTTGCGAGCGACAGCCGCACGTGGAACGACGTCAATCGAGATGACATCGCGCAGGACAGCGAGATCGGGCCGAGCAATAACAATGCATTTGGGATCCGGCAGTCGCGCAACCCCGATCCGCACATCAAGCGGGAGTACAACATCGAATACTCGGGCGCCTTTCAGCGTCAGTTGACGAGCGGGATGTCCGCCAGCATCGCGTACTACCGCCGCGGTTTCCATCGGCTGCAGCAGCAGGACAACCTCCTGCAG
>JAHFUO010000053.1:0-1872 GCA_023265015.1 Acidobacteriota bacterium
CTGCGCAGTGAAGACCGCGCCGCCGCTGCCGCCGGCGCTCAAGTACCCCGACTTCGTCTATCCGATCGCGGTACCCGCGTCCGTGCCGCAGGCGGCGGCAGTCGATCGCGGATGGCGCTTTCTTCAGAACGACGACCTCGCGAACGCGGAGCGCGAGTTCGCCGAGGCGTTGAAGCGCCAGCCCGGTTTCCATCCCGCGCAAACGGGGGAGGGATACGTGGCGCTGGCGCGGCAGGACGACGGCCGCGCGATCGAGGCCTTTGACGCCGCACTGCGAAGCGTCCCGGCGTACGCGCCTGCGCTCGCCGGCAAGGGCCAGGCGCTGCTCTCGTTGACGCGCGATGACGAGGCGCTGGCGGCGTTCGAGGCGGCGCTCCGGGCCGACCCGACGCTGCCGGATCTCGGCCGGCGCATCGACGTCCTGAGATTCCGTGATCTCCAGGACATGATCGCGGCGGCGCGCCAGGCGGGCGCGGCGGGGCGCCTCGACGAGGCGCGCGCGGCCTATCAGCGCGCGCTGGCGGTGTCGCCGGACAGTGCCGTCCTGTACCGCGAGCTCGGAGGCGTGCAGCGAAGGCGGGGGGACGCGCCGGCCGCTCTCGAGGACTTCAAGCGGGCAGCGGAACTCGATCCGACCGACGCCGCAGCGCACGCACAGATGGCGGAGCTGCTCGAGGAACGGCAGGAATACGCGGGGGCCGAGGTCGAGTATCGGAAGGCCGCCGCGATCGAGCCCGGCGCCGGGTTTGACGCGAAGGCGGAGACAGCCGCCACACAGGCACGCGAGGCGCGGTTGCCGGCGGAATTCCATGCGATTCCCGGCGCGGCGCAGATCACGCGCGGCGAGCTGGCGGCGCTCATCGGCGTCCGTCTCGAGGGGACGCTTCGCGCGGCGCCGCACGGGCAGGTCGTCACCACCGACACGCGCGGGCACTGGGCGGCGCCCTGGATTGCGCAGGTGGTCGAAGCGGGCGTGATGGAGGCGTTCGACAACCACACGTTCCAGCCGCGCGCGCGGCTGCGCCGCGTCGATCTCGCGCAGGCGGCGAGCGCACTCCTCGCGCTGATGGCCAGGAGTCATCCCGATCTGCAGGCGCAGCTCACGCAGCGGCCGCAGATTGCCGACATGAGCCCGTCGCATCTCAGCTACCCGGCGGTCGCAGCCGCGGCGTCGTCTGGCGTGGTGCCGCTGCTCGACGGCAACCGCTTCGACATGGAACGCCCCGTGTCCGGCGCCGAGGCCGTCGCGGCCATCGACCGTCTTCGGGCCCTCGAATCGCGCTGACGCCGTGCGCTACCTCACGCTCGCCAACCAGCTCACGATTCTCCGGATCATGCTGATCCCGGCGCTCGTCCTGTTGATGGTCTACGGCTATCTCGGCGCGGCGCTGCTCGTGTTCCTGATTGCCGGCGTCACCGACGCGCTCGACGGCTTGATTGCCCGGGTGACGAGCCAGCCGACCAGCCTCGGCGCGTGGCTCGATCCGATGGCCGACAAGCTCCTGCTCGTCACCACCTTCATCGTCCTGACGCTGCCACAGGTCGAGCTGACGAACCATGTTCCCCTGTGGCTGACCGTCCTGCTGATCAGCCGCGACATCGTGATCGTCGGGGTCGTGGCGATCGTGAGCCTCGCGGTGGGGCCGCGCACGTTCCGCCCGTCTCTCTTGGGTAAGCTCGCGACGGCGACGTTCATTCTCACGAGCGTGGTGTTCATGTATTACAACTGGCGGATGGAGACGTCGCCCGTGGTGGATGTCGCGGTCTGGACCGCGCTGGCGCTGACGCTGGTGTCGAGCGGCGACTACTTCTTCCGGCTGCGGCGGCTGATCAACGAACCACCGGCGTGACGGTGGTCGGTGCGATCGACTC
>JAHFUO010000053.1:1972-10160 GCA_023265015.1 Acidobacteriota bacterium
GCAGTAAGTCCATCGCACCAACAATCGAAGACCGATCGCACCGACAAACGAAGTCGGATCGCACGAGCGACATCAGTGCCATCGCACCGATCACCTAAGACAGTTTCCTTTTGAAATAGTCGATTGTCTTCATCAGGCCTTCCTCGAGTCCCACCTTCGGCTCCCAGCCAAGGAGCGTCCGGGCGCGCGTGATGTCGGGGCGGCGCTGCTTCGGGTCATCGACCGGGAGCGGACGGTAGACAATCCGGCTGCGCGATCCCGTCAGCGTGATGATCGTCCGCGCGATCTGCTCGATCGTCACTTCGTGCGGGTTGCCGATGTTCACGGGATCGTTGGTATCAGCGTCCATCAGCCGCAGGATTCCATCCACCAGGTCGGTGACATATGTGAAGCTGCGCGTCTGCGTCCCGTCGCCGAACACCGTGACGTCTTCGCCCTCGAGCGCCTGTGACATGAACGCCGGCACCGCGCGGCCGTCCCGCAGCCGCATGCGGGGACCGTAGGTGTTGAAGATGCGGACGATCCTCGTGTCCACGCCGTGGTACCGGTGATAGGCAAGCGTCATCGCTTCGGCAAACCGCTTCGCTTCGTCGTAGACGCCGCGCGGGCCAATCGGGTTGACGTTCCCCCAGTAGGATTCCTTTTGCGGATGCTCGAGCGGATCGCCGTAGACCTCTGACGTCGACGCGAGGACGAAGCGCGCCTTCTTGGCCATCGCGAGACCGAGCGCGTTGTGCGTGCCGAGCGACCCGACCTTGAGCGTCTGGATCGGCAGCTCGAGGTAGTCGACCGGGCTCGCCGGGCTGGCCCAGTGCAGCACGAAGTCGACCGGCCCATCGATGTCGATGTGGCGCGTCACGTCGTGCCGGATGAGCTCGAGGTCGCGGCTCCGCAGGTGGGCGATGTTCGACAGATCGCCGGTGAGCAGGTTGTCGATGGCGATGACCGAATGTCCGCGGTCGAGAAGCGCTTCGCAGAGGTGCGAGCCGATGAACCCCGCGGCCCCGGTGACAACGGTGCGCATGCAGGATCAGGAGCGCTGCAGGAGGCCGCGGAAGACCGTCAGCCACATGATCTTCAGATCGAGCGTCACCGACCAGTTCTCGATGTAATAGAGGTCGTACTCGATTCTCTTTTCGAGCGAGGTGTTGCCGCGCCAGCCGTTGACCTGCGCCCAGCCGGTGATGCCCGCCTTGACCTTGTGGCGCAGCATGTACTGGGGAATGCGGTGCTTGAACTGTTCCACGAAGAAGGGGCGCTCGGGCCGCGGGCCGACGATCGACATATCGCCCCTGAGGACGTTCCAGAACTGCGGCAGCTCATCGAGGTCCAGCCGGCGGAGCCAGCGTCCCACTGGCGTCGCACGCGGGTCGTCCTCGCGCGCCCAGATGGGCCCCGTGCCGTCCTCGGCGTCTTCGTACATCGATCGGAACTTGTAGACGGTGAACGCCTTGCCGTCGAGCCCCATCCGTTCCTGCGTGTAGAAGATCGATCCGCTGGACGTCAGCTTCACGATCGACGAGATGATCGCCAGCGGCACAGCCATGACGAGGAGCGCCGCGGTCGACAAGACGATGTCGGAGACGCGCTTCAGCCAGGCGTTGAAGCCCTGGAGCGGCACGTCATTGAGGTTGATGATCGGCAGGCCGTCGAGATCTTCGAGGCGCGCGCGCAGCGCGATGAACTGCAGCAGGTCGGGAACGACCTTGACGTCGATGCACTCGCGGCTGGTGACCTCGACCAGGTCGAGCAGCTTCGAATGCTCCTCGAGCGGCAGCGCCACGTAGAGATGGTCGACGCGCTCGCGCTGCGCGACTTCGCCAAGCTCGGCGAGCGTGCCCAGCAGCGGCAGGCCGCGGTAGCCGATGTGATCGCCGCCGGCCCTGTCGTCGACGAACCCCACGACCTGCAGGCCGAACTCCCGATGCTGCAGGATCCGGTCGGCGACCATCCGGCCGAGGTCACCCGAGCCGGCAATGAGGATCCGTTTCAGCCCGACCCCGGCGCGCCACCGCCGCTCGAGCAACTCCCGGATCGCCTCGCGCGAGGCGTACGTCAGCAGGACGTTGAGCCCGAGGAAGAGTCCCCACACGAGCTGGGAGACCTCGTATGCGCCGCGCGCCTTGTCCTCTTCGGAGACGTAGTACGCCTGGACGAACAAGGTCAAGCCGATGCCGAACACGACCGTCAGGATGCTGCCGATCAGCACCGCGAAGAAGTCGTCGACGCGCGACCGGCCGCGGCGCAGCCGGTAGATGCCCTGGAGCTGGAACGCGAGCGGCGTCAGCACCGCGACAAACGGCAGCACATGAAGGTACTGCTCGAGCGGGGGGTAGCCCTTGGTGACCGGGATGAGACCGCTCTCGAAGCGGATGGCATACGCCAGCACGAACGCCCAGCTGGCCAGCAAGACATCGGTGACGATGTAGAACGCGACGAGGAGGCGGTTGTAGCGTCTTACCATCGCGTGCCCGCGGGGGCGCTCACGGTGTCCTCGATCACGCCGCGCATCTGTTCGACATGGCGCTCGCGCGAGAACTGCTGCGCGTGCCGCCGGATGCGCTCCGAATCAAACACCACGTGTGACATCTGCTCCAGTGCGGCTGCCAGGGACTCAACGGTCGGCTCGGCGAAGAGCACGCCGGTCTCGCCGTCGATCACCGTCTCGAGTGCGCCGCCGCGCGCCAGCGCCACCACCGGCCGTCCGCAGGCCTGCGCTTCCACCGGCACGATGCCGAAGTCCTCTTCGCCGGGCAGCAGGACGGCGCGCGCGCCCCGGTACTCGTCGCGGATCTGTTCGTCCGTCAGGCGTCCCGTGAACTCGACGCGTCCGTCCGCCTGCCGTTCGAGCCGCGCGCGATCCGGTCCGTCGCCGACGATGCGAAGACGCGCGCCGGCGCGGCGACACGCTGCGATCGCCAGATCGATCCTTTTGTACGGCACGATGGCGGACACGATCAGAAAGTGGCTGCCAGGGGCTGTCGTGTCTGGGTGGTAGAAGATCGTGTCGACGGGTGGATACACGATCGTCGCCACGCGATTATAGTATCGGCGAATCCTCCCCGCAACGTGTTGAGAGTTCGCGAGAAAGCGTCCCACGCGCGACGCCGTGGACGCGTCCCAGCGCGCCAGCCGCGCGAGCAGCGGACGGTAGAGCCAGTGGCTCGCGACCGCCCCCACGCGGTCCGGTCCGAAGTAGGCGTCGAACTGATCCCACGCGTAGCGCATCGGCGAATGGCAATAACAGATGTGCCGGGCGCGTCCGGCGGCGACGACCGCTTTCGCCGCGCAGTGGCTCGAGCTGATCACCAGGTCGTACGGATCGAGATCGAACTGCTCGATCGCCATCGGGAAGAGGGGGAGATAGCGGCGGTAGTGCGACCGCGCGAACGGGAGCGACTGCAGGATCGACGTCGAGACGTGGTGCCGCTCGATCGTGTCGGACACCGAGCCGCGCGCGTGGAACAGCGTGAAGATGTCGGCGTCGGGATAGAGCTCGCAGAGCACCTCGAGCACCTTTTCGCCGCCGCGCATGCCGGTCAGCCAGTCGTGGGCGAGCGCGACCTTCATCACAAACCAGGGGGCAGGGGCCAGGGGCCAGGGGGCAGAGGGCAGTGCGAAGGGGGCAGGGGCAGGGGACCGATTGTGGTCATCAATTGCAGCTGCCCACTAAACGGTAGATCTCGAGCGTGCGCGAGACCGAGCGCTCCCATGAGAAGTCACGGGCGCGCGCAAGTCCCTTCCTGCGCATGTCACCGGCAAGCCCGGGATCGGTGAGCACCCGTCGCACGCCGTCGACGATCGACTCGACGTCGTACGGGTCGACGAGTACCGCGGCATCGCCGGTGATCTCGGGTAGTGATGAGACGTTCGACGTGACCACCGGTGCGCCGCTGGCCATCGCTTCGAGCGGCGGGAGCCCGAAACCCTCGTAGAGCGACGGAAAGACGAACACGGCCGCCAGGCGGTAGAGCACGGCCAGCGTGTCGTCGGGGAGGAAGCCGAGGAAACGCACGTGCTTGTGCAGCTTGTGCTTGTGCACGGCCCGCCGCAGCGCCGGGAGCTTGGAGATCTCGTCGCCGATAATCAGCAGCTTCAGCTCTTCGAAAGCGCCCGTGCGCAGCTCGGCGAACGCTTCAATCAGCCGCACGAGGTTCTTGTGCGGCTTGATCGTGCCCGCGTAGAGGACGAACCCGTGATCGAGCTGGTAGCGCTCGCGCACGCGGGCCACCACCTCGGCGTTCGGCTCGACCCAGAACCGCTCATCGATGGCGTTGTAGACCACCGAGATCTTCTCCGGAGGCACGTTGAAGAAGTGCAGGATGTCTCGCTTGGAGGCTTCCGACACCGTGAGGATCCGATCGGAGCTCCGCGTGGCGCTCCACATGGCCGCGCGCGCGAACACGTACGCGGCGCGGTTCGGCAGGTACTGCGGAAACATCAGGTGGATGCAGTCGTGGATGGTCACGACCGAGCGGCAGCGGACCGCCGTAGGCAGCACGTAGTGCGGCGCGTGGAACACGTCCGGCTTCTCGCGCATCAGGAGCCATGGAACGTGGAACTGTTCGCGCAGCGAGTAGTTGGCGGAAGGCTCGAGGACCGTCCGGAAATTGGGAGCGAGCTGATCGGCCACGCCCATGTCCGGCTCGTGGCAGAGCAGCACGTACTCAGTCTCGCGATCGATTCGCGCGAGATGCCGAAGCAGGTTCCGGATGTACGTGCCGATGCCGAAGTCGTGGAGCTTTCGGGCGTCGATCGCGACCTTCACTGCACGTAATTATACGGGTGCGATTCCGTCTACTGCTGCCAGCCGCCCCACTCGAGCCGGTACCGTCGCCGCAGGTCGCGAATCTCTCCTGGATAGACGCCGTCGCGGCGCGCACGCTCGGTGGCCTTGTCCATGGCGTCGCGGATCTGTTGCGCGTTGTTCTTCAGGTCGTTCATCCAGCTGCCGCAGTCGTACGTGCTGTTGCGTTCGGCGAGCGTGACGCCGCTCGCCTCGAGCAGGGCAAACCACGCGCGATCGCCGCCGCGCGATGTGCGGGCCACGCAGGCATGAGTGAATTTGTCCCAGCTGCCATCGAGCTGGTCGCCGTTCTTCGACGCCCGGTCGAACGCTTTCTCGAGTCCATCTTTGCCGGCCGCCCTCCGCTGATCGCCTTCGGAGGGCCCGCCCATGGCCTGATTCAAGCCGGCAAGCGGCGTCGTCGCCGAGGGAGTGCTCTGGCCTTGAAGGAGGGCGGCAGCGTGATCGATGGCGATCGCGAAGCCAAGACCTTCGCCAACTTGTTTCGAGATGCCCATCGAGTTGATCCCGATCACCTGGCCACTCCGGTCGATCAAGGGTCCTCCGCTGTTGCCTGGATTGATGGCGGCGTCGGTCTGGATCAATGTGACGTTGCCGGCCTGGCGAATCGCGCTGACGATCCCCCGCGTCACCGTGTTGGAGAGCGCGCCGAGCGCGAATCCAATGGCGATGACTTCCTCTCCAGCGCGCGCGGTGGCAGCCGAGCCGAGCCGCAGCGTCGCCTGGTTCGGGTTGGGGCTGAACACCTGCAGGACCGCGACATCGATCCCCGCAGACGAGGTGATGACGCGAGCGGAGTACGTCGCACCGCCCGCCTGGAGGCGGACCGATGACTGACCTTCGACCACGTGCGCGTTGGTCAGAACGGTGTCCGGACGAATAAAGAAGCCGCTGCCGCGCGCGTTCCCCGCATCGATTGACGCCACGGCCGGCAGGGCGGCGCTGACGATGTCCTCGATCGAGGCGGTGGTGCTCGAAGAAGGACCAGGGTTGTCGGTCACCGTGGCCGTGGCCGGTCGCGTGAGCACGATGCTGCCCGTGAACGGCGGTACGAACGTGTCCGTGGACGCAGGATCGGCGGTTGCAGAGGCCGGCGGCTGATCGGGCGCAGCCGAGAGCGTCAGCGTCGCCGGAGCCTCCGGCTTGTCGTTCTGCGATCGGACGACGAGCACCGCGATGCCGATTCCGAGGGCCGTGCCGAGGATGAGCAGCAAGGAGGAAGGAAAGGCGGGCCGGGCTGGCTGACTTGCAGCCTGCTTCTCGTATCCGCATCGGCATGCCTCGACCCGCGGCGGCACACGTCGTCGGCAGGAAGGGCACGTCCACGCAATTTGTTCGTCGCTGCTCAAGGGGTCGGGAGTGATGTTTCCTCTGAAGGGGTCGGAAAATCACTCCCGACCCCCGACCGATGTATCGGGCAGTCTCCCCCTGAGGTTCAGGTACAAGCGGAGGACCGACGCCCACGCAGGATGATGCTTTTCGTAGAGCGCAATGTGACTGCGGCGATACGCCTGTTCGGTCGCAGACGACGCTGACGCCCGCGACTTGCCGCGGAGGTGCACGACCTCCGCCGACGGCGCGAATAACACATGTCGTCCCCGCGCACGAACGGCGGCGCAGAAGTCGACGTCCTCGAGGTACATGAAGTAGCGCTCGTCCATCAGGCCCGCCGCCTCGGCGTCGGCGCGTCGCACGAGCATGCAGGCGCCGCTCACCCAGTCGACCTCCTTCGGGCGGCGCGTGACGCGCTCCACGTACGCCGTGATCGCGCCGAGGCCACGGTCGTTGCCGCGCACGATCGCTTTCTGGCGCAGCTCGGCGATCGGCGACATCATGGCGCCGAACGACAACTCCGCGCGGCCGCGGCCGTCAACGAGCCGCGGGCCGGCGACGGCCGCGTCGCGCCGCGCGTCGAGCGCTCCGATCAACGCGTCGATCGCGCCGGCCGGGACGATCGTGTCGGGGTTCAAGAGCAGGATCAGCTCTCCAGACGACTGCCGGATGCCGAGGTTGTTCGCCCGCGCGAAGCCGAGGTTTCGTCCGGCGTCGATGACGCGGACGCCGGTCCACCGCGCGCGGACCGCGGCCGCCGTGCCGTCTGTCGACGCATTGTCGACAACGACGATCTCGTGGTCGGCCGACGGAGGATGGTCGACGACCGAGCGAAGGCACTGGTCGATCTCCTCCCGCGAGTTGAAGGTGACGATGATGATCGAGAGGCGGGGCATGTTATTTACACGACAGCAGAACATCAAGAACACGCCTTGCACAGTCTTCCCATGAATACCGCGCGAGCACGCGCTCGGCGGCTGCGAGGATCCGCGTGCGCTCCGATTCGTCGAAGAGCAGCGTCCGCAGCGCCGCTTCGATGAGCCCGGGATCCGGGCGCGGCACATAGCTCGCGGCGCTGCCGCAGACCTCTCGCGCGACCGGCGTATCGAGCAGCAGGACGGGCAGCCCCCCGGCCAGCGCCTCGAGGGGCGTCAGGCCGAACCCTTCGTACTCGGACAGAAAGACAAACGCGGAAGCGGTCGCATAGAGCGCGCGAAGCTCTTCGTCCGTCACGTAGGACCGGACGTGAATGCGGTCGGCGACTCCCGTCGCGCGAACCGCCTCGTCAAGGTCGATATGCGGCCACGTGCGGTTGTCGCCGACGATCTCCAGGCGCACATCCGGACGCGCGCGCGCAAGACGGGCGAATCCGGCGATCAGCTCGGGCACGTGGCGGCGGTTGAAGATTGATCCGGCGAAGAGGATGGTTTGTGTCTCGCGGACCTGGAAGGTCCGCGCCGCACGAGACAAGCTCGAGGCTGGATCATTTGGCATGCGGGGCGGACCCTTTGGGTCCGCCGGGCGAGCCTGCGAGGCTCGCCCCACATCGGAAATACCGGGATACGCCACGACAATCTTCGAGCTGTCGATGCCAAGGCGCGTCACGATTTCCCGTTTCGAGAACTCCGAGATCGTCACGACGCGCGCGGCCGCTCGTGCCGCGAGCCGCACGCAGGTTCGCCGCCGCGCCCCTTCCCGCCAGGAAAACCATTCCGGGTGCGCGGCAAACGACATGTCGTGAATCGCCACCACCATCGGCACCGGGCAGAACAGCGGGCCGCTGTACCCTGGAGCAAAGAGCACGTCGGCTCCTGCCGATCGCACGAGCCGCGGGAGGTGCAGTTGTTCCCAGAGCGTGCCGCCACCCGATTCGGGCGCGAGGAGGATGATCTCGTGCGCCGCCGCGTCGGGCATCTGCTTCCACGCCGCCAGGATCTGCGCAAGGAAACGGCCCACGCCGGTTGGCATGCCCCGGAGCTCCCGGGCATCGATCGCGATTTTCATTCTTTGGTCTGGCGGCCCGTAAACGGCCCCCCTACGGCGCGGAGA
>JAHFUO010000053.1:10260-19577 GCA_023265015.1 Acidobacteriota bacterium
GCGGAGACGCCGCCGCTCGATCGCGTCGGAGTACGCGCGGCGGAGCGTCGCAGCCGAACCGGCCCAGGTAAAGCGGCGCGCGCGCTCGAGCCCGGCACGGGCCGCTTCGAGCGCCCACGCATCGTCGCGGATCCCGCGTTCCATCGCATCGGCGAGCGATCCGGCATCGGTCGGATCAATGAGCGCGCCCGCACGATCGACAACCTCGGGAAGCGAGCCTCGCGACGACACGACGACCGGCACACCGGCCGACATGGCCTCGAGCGCCGGCAGGCCGAAGCCTTCGTCGAGCGACGGCATGACGAGGAGGCGCGCGGACTTGTAGAGCGCCTCGCGCTCGTCAGCAGGCACGTACCCGAGGTGCGTGACATGACCCGCAAGCGGCGGACGGCTGATGCGCGCAAGCCATTCGGACGCCTCGGCCGTGGCGCGGCCGGCGAGCACCATCCGCGGCGTGGACGCGCGCCTGCTCAGGAGGCTCGCATACGCGTCGAGCAGCGTGCCGACGTTCTTCCGCGGCTCGAGCGTGCCGACGAACAACACACACCCATCCGGCGGCACGTTCGGCTCGCGGCCGAGCGTCCGCCATGATGGCGCGCCAGGAGGGCAGACGTAGATCCGATCCCCAGTCACGCCGAGCCGGTCCGTGATCTGTCGCTTCCCGTACTCCGTGGAGGTGATCACGGCATCTGCGCGGCGCGCGTGACGCTCGGCACGCGCGGGGTAATCGCGCTGGATCTCCGCGCCAGTCTGCCCTGGACTCGACAGAAAAAAGAGATCGTGGATGGTGACGACCTGCGCCGCCTTGCGCGCCGGCATCAACAAAGGATGGGCCGAGTGCGCGACGTCGACAGTGCCTGCAAGCATCTCCACCGGAGGCCATTCACGGCGGTGCCACAGATAATTCAGGACGCGAACCGGAATGCGTCGGTCGACCACCCGCGCGCCGAGCTCGGATTCGAGCCCCGGTGACGGTCGGTCCTTCCACGAGCTGGTGAACGCGATGACCTCGTCCCCGCTCATCGCCGTAAACGCACGCACGAGCTGGTGGATGTATTCGCCAACCCCGGTACGCTGCCGCAGGGCGGGCCGGTAGTCGACGAGGATGCGCACGGCGAGAGCGTAGCACGGCGATTCAGCCGCGATATGCTACCGTCAACGGTTTCGACCGCCTCGCGCGTCGACCGACAGGAGACGGATGAAAATCGCGGTTATCGGGACGGGCTATGTCGGCCTCGTGGCCGGCGCCTGTTTCGCGGAAAGCGGCAACGACGTCGTCTGCGTGGACAATGACGAGGCGAAGATCCGCACGCTGCGCCGGGGCAAGATGCCGATCTACGAGCCCGGGCTCGAAGAGCTCGTGCGGCGCAACCGCCACGAGAACCGCCTGGCGTTCACGACGACGCTGCCGAAGGCGGTGCGCGATTCGGCGATCATCTTCATCGCCGTCGGCACGCCGCAGGGTGATGACGGCTCCGCGGATCTGCAGCACGTCCTCGACGTGGCGCGCGATGTCGCCCGCGCGATGAACGGCTACAAGGTCATCGTCGACAAGAGCACCGTGCCGGTGGGCACGAGCGCGAAAGTCCGCGAGGTGATCCGCCGCGAGACGACGCACCCGTTCAGCGTGGTGAGCAACCCCGAGTTTCTGAAGCAGGGGGCGGCGATCGAGGACTTCATGAAGCCCGATCGCGTCGTCATCGGCGCCGAGGATCCGCGCGCGAGGGAGATGATGCTGGAGCTCTACGCGCCGTTCATGCGGACAGGCGCGCCCATCATGGTGATGGACTGTGCGAGCGCCGAGCTCGCGAAGTATGCGGCCAACGCGATGCTGGCCACGCGCATCTCGTTCATGAACGAGGTGGCGAATGTCTGCGAGCTGGTCGGCGCCGACGTCGACGAGGTCCGGCGGGCGATCGGCTCCGACAAGCGGATCGGCTCGTCGTTTCTCTTCCCGGGCGTCGGCTACGGCGGGAGCTGCTTTCCGAAAGACGTGAAGGCGATGGTCCACTTCGCCGCCGAGAAGGAGTACGACTTCAAGATCCTGAAGGCAGTCGAGGCGGTGAACTCGGCGCAGAAGACGAGGCTCGTCGCCAAGATGAAGGCGCAGCTGGGAAGCCTGAAGGGGAAGACGGTGGCGGTGTGGGGGCTGGCGTTCAAGCCGCGCACCGACGACATGCGCGACGCCCCGGCCATTCCGCTCATCGAGGCGCTCCTGTCGGCAGGCGCGACGGTCCAGGCGTACGACCCGGAGGCCACGAAGATCGCGAAAGGGATCTTCGGGACCCGCGTCACGTTTGCGGGCAAGAATTACGACGCGCTCAAGGGGGCGGATTGCCTGGCCATCGTGACCGAGTGGAACGAGTTCCGGCGGCCCGACTTCGCCCGCATGCGCAAGCTGATGCGGGCTCCGGTGGTCTTCGACGGGCGCAACCTGTTCACGCCTGAGCAGATGAAGCAGAACGGATTCACCTACTACTCCATTGGGCGCCACTAATCCTTCGACCGTGCTCGTCACCGGCGGCGCCGGTTACATCGGCAGTCACACCGCCAAGGCGCTCCGGCAGGCCGGCTACCGCGTGGTGATCTACGACAATCTCGCGGCTGGGCACCGCGAGGCGGCGCTCGGCGCGCCGCTCGTCGAGGGCGACGTCCGCGATGTCGACGCCGTCCGGCGCGCTCTGCGCGAGAGCGGCGCCACGGCGGTGATGCACTTTGCCGCGTGGCTGGCGGTGGCTGATTCGGTGCGCGATCCGATTGGCTACTATCGGAACAACGTGGTGGGCGCGCTCGCCACGCTCGAGGCGATGGCGGCGGAGCAGTGCCGGCATTTCGTGTTCTCATCCACGTGCGCGGTGTACGGGGAACCGATTGACACGCCAATCCGCGAGACGCACCCGACGGCGCCCATCAACGCGTACGGCCAGACGAAGCTGGCGGTCGAGCATGCGCTGCCGCATTTCGAGCGGGCCTACGGCATCCGCTCGATCCGTCTCCGCTACTTCAACGCCGCGGGATCGGATCCCGACGGCGAGCTGGGCGAAGACCATTCGCCCGAGATTCACGTGATCCCGCGCGCCTTCGAGGCGGCGTCCGGCGGCCCGCCGCTGGACGTCTTCGGCGAGGACTATTCAACCCCGGACGGCACGTGCCTGCGTGACTATATCCACGTGCTCGACCTGGCCGATGCGCACATCCGCTCGCTGCGGCGGCTCGAACAGGAGGGCGCGTCGGCAACCTACAACGTCGGCACCGAGCGGCCCTCGTCCGTGCGTGACGTCATCGCTTCAGTGGAGCGTCTGACGGGGCGCACGGTGGCGCGCCGCCCCGCGGCGCGGCGGCCGGGCGATCCGGCGATCCTCTTCGCGTCGGCGCAGCGGATCCGCGAGGATCTCGGCTGGGTGGCGCAGCGGCCGGAGCTCGACACGATCGTCGGCGACGCGTGGCGGTGGCACTCCACGCATCCGCACGGGTTCAGGACCTCGAGGCAGTTCGCGGGCTGATGTCGAAGCTTCGCGGCACGCTGACCGATCCGCTGCTCTCGGTCGTCATGCCCGTCTTCAACGAGGCAGCGACCATCGAAGAAATCATCCGGCGCGTCGTGGCGGTGCCCCTGCGGACCCAGCTCATCGTCGTCGACGATGGCTCGACCGACGGGACGCGCGACGCGCTGGCGCGCCTCCAGCGCGAGCTGGGATTCACGCTGCTGCTGCAGCCGCGCAACCGCGGCAAAGGGGCGGCGCTGCGCGCCGGATTCGAGGCGGTCCGCGGCGACGTGGTGGCGATCCAGGACGCGGATCTCGAATACTCTCCAGAGGAATTTCCGGCGCTCATCGAATTGATCTGTGACGGACGCGCGGATGTCGTCTACGGCTCGCGGTTTCTCGGCCGGCACCGTGTCTTCCTGTTCACGCACTACCTGGGCAACCGGCTGCTCACGCTCCTGACCAACGTTCTCTACAACACCATGCTCACGGACATGGAGACTTGTTACAAGGTGATGAGGACCGAGGTGCTCCGCGCGATGACGCTGCGGTCGAACGGCTTTGGCATCGAGCCCGAGCTGACGGCGAAGATTTTCAAGCGCGGTTATCGCGTGTACGAGATCCCAATCACCTACGATGGCCGCGGCTACGACGAAGGGAAGAAGATCGGGTGGCGCGACGGGATCGTCGCGCTGTGGGTCTTGATTCGATACCGGTTCAGCGAATGAGCGCATTCCTCCGGCTGATCGCGTACGCGCGCCCGTACCGCGCGAGGCTGGCCATCGCCATGGTCGCGATGATCACCTATGGCGCGGCGTCGGCCGGCATCGCCGCGCTCATCCAGCCGATTCTCGACAAGGTGCTCCCGAGCCGCCAGGACCTCGGCCTGGTCGTCGCGGGGATCGTCGCCCTGTACCTGATCAAAGGCGCCGGCGCGTACGTGTCGGCGTACCTGATGACCGACGTCGGGCAGCGCGTGGTGCGCGACCTCCGCAACATCCTTTTCACGCACATCCTGGGGCAATCGGCGGCGTTCTTCTCGGCGCAGACCAGCGGGAAGCTGCTGTCGCGGATCACCAACGACGTTGGACAGGTTCAGCAGGCTGTGTCCGAGACGCTCGGCGATCTCGCGCGCGAATCGCTGTCGCTCGTCGGCTTCGCCGTGCTGCTGTTCTACTACGACGCGCGGCTGGCGATCGTCTGCCTGACGGGCGCGCCGCTCGTCGTCTACCCGCTCGTGCGCCTCGGGCAACGCGTCCGCCGCACCAGCCGGCGCAGCCAGGAGGCGCTGGAGCAGATCACGCACGTGGCCGCCGAGGCGTTCACCGGTCATCGCATCGTCAAGGCGTTCGGGGCGGAGCAGCGGGAGACGGCGAAGTTCGAGGGCGCGTCGCAGCGTCTCTACCGCATGAGCATGACGGTGACGAGCGCGCTCTCCGTGCTGCCGCCGCTCATGGAGTTCATCGGCGGCGTGGCGTTCGCGGTTGCGCTCTGGTACGGCAGCCAGGAGATCGGCGCGGGGCGCTTGACGACCGGCGAGTTCGTCGGGTTCATCGCAGCCCTCTTCATGATGTACGGGCCGGCGAAGAAGCTGAGTCGCGTGAACGCCAACCTGCAGCAGGCCATGGCTGCAGCCGAGCGGATTTTTGAGATGCTCGACACGCACAGCGAGGTGCGGGAGCGGGAGCACGCGGGCGAGCTGCCGCCGTTCCGCGATGTCATCGAGTTCCGCGACGTGCAATTCTCGTATGCCGGCGCCGATGACGCGACGCTGCGAGGCGTGTCGTTCAGCGTGCGCGGCGGTCAAACGCTGGCCATCGTCGGCAAAAGCGGCGCCGGCAAGACGACGCTGGTGAATCTGATCCCGCGCTTCTACGACGTCACGCAGGGGTGGATCTCGATCGACGGGCACGACCTGCGCGACGTGACGCTGGCATCGCTGCGCGGTCAGATCGCGATTGTGACCCAGGAGACGGTGCTGTTCGACGACACGATCGCGGCAAACATCGCGTACGGACGGCCCGGAGCCGGGCTGGCTGCAATCGAGGCCGCGGCGCGTGCGGCGCACGCCCACGAATTCATCACGGCGCTCGACCACGGCTACGAGACGATGATTGGCGAGCGCGGCCAGCGGATCTCCGGCGGCCAGCGGCAGCGGATTGCAATTGCGCGCGCGATTCTGCGCGATTCGCCCATGCTGATCCTCGACGAGGCCACCTCGTCCCTCGACGCGGAGTCGGAGATGCTGGTGCAGGATGCGCTCTCCACGCTGATGTTGAACCGCACGTCGTTCGTGATCGCGCATCGGCTGTCGACTGTCCGCCGGGCCGACGCGATCGTCGTGCTCGAGCGGGGCCGTATCGTCGAGACGGGTCGCCACGAAGAGCTGCTCGCGCGGGGCGGCGCGTATGCGAAACTCTACGAGTTGCAATTGCAGGAAGAGCCGGCCGACGAGCCGGAACGTGTATAAACCACGAAGACTCGAAGGTCGCGAAGATCACGAAAGAAAAATCTATTGTCGTGTCCTTCATGATTTTCGTGGTCTTCGTGGTTGATCGGGTTCGGATCAGATGATCAAGTCCATGACGGGGTTCGCCTCGCTGACGCACGAGGATGAGCGTGCCACGATCGGCGTGACCGTGCGGGCCGTCAATCACCGCTTTCTCGACGTTCAGCTCCGGATTCCGCAGTCGCTTGGCGAGGTGGAGCCGCGCGTGCGCGCGCTGCTGCAGAAGCGGCTGTCGCGGGGCCGGGTCGAGCTGCAGATTTCAGTGCAGTTCCGCACGATCGCCACGCCGTCCGTCGAATTGAACGAGGAGTTCGCGAACGCACTGTCGGCGGCGATCGACCGCGCGCGGGAGCGCGGCCTCGTGGCGGGGGCCTTGACCCCGGGAGACCTGCTGCGCCTGCCGCAGGCGATCAGCATCCGCGATCGCGCGGCGGAGGCGGATCCCGAAGTGGAGGCGCAGATGGCCGCGAGCGTGGAGGCGGCGGTCGAGCAGGCGCTTGCCGATCTGGATGCGATGCGGATGAGAGAGGGCAGCCACCTCCGCGCGGACCTGGACTCGCGCAGATATCTGCTCGGCAGCCTGATCGAGCGGCTTGCCGGCGCCGCCGACGAGGGCCGGTCGACGGTGGAGGCGCGCCTGCAGGAGCGTGTCCGCGAGATCAGCCTCGATCTGCCGGTCGACGAGGCGATGATCGCGCAGGAAATCGTGCGGGTCGCGCAGCGATCGGACATCAGCGAGGAGGTGACGCGCTTCCGCGCGCACCTGGCGCACTGGGAGGCGCTCTCCGAGAGCGACGAGGCGTGCGGCCGCAAGCTGGATTTCCTGCTGCAGGAGATGAACCGCGAGGTGAACACAATCGGCTCCAAGGCGGACGGCCTCGGCGTGTCGGAGCTGATCATCAACGCGAAGGCGGAGCTCGAGAAGATGCGCGAGCAGGTGCAGAATGTCGAGTGAGCCCCTCGACTCCGCTCGGGGCAAGCGCGGGCTGCTGTTCATCGTGTCGGCGCCGTCCGGCGCCGGCAAGACCACGCTCGTCGAGCGGCTGGTGCACGTGGTCCCGAACCTCTGCATGTCGCGCTCGTACACGTCGCGGTCGGCGCGGCCGGGTGAGCGGGACGGCGTTGACTATAATTTCATCAGCCGCGCCCGCTTCGAGCAGATGGTTCGCGCCGGCGACTTCCTCGAGTGGGCCGACGTCTTCGGCAATTACTACGGGACTGGCGCGGCCGACACGGAGCGGTGCCTGGCCAACGGCCAGGACCTGGTGCTCGTGATCGACGTGCAGGGGGCCCGCCAGGTGCGCAGCAGCGGGATCGAGTCGATCGGCGTGTTCGTGCTGCCCCCCTCGGCCGCCATCCTCGAGCAGCGGCTGCGCGGCCGCAGCAAGGATTCAGAAGAGGAGATCCGGAAGCGCCTCGAGGTCGCCCGCCGGGAGGTCAGCGAGTGTGCCACCTATGAATACGTGGTGGTCAACGACGAGCTGGACGGGGCCGTCGAGCGCCTGCGTGCGATCGTGCTGGCTGAACGGGCGCGCGTGAAGGCGATGCGCGGCACGGCCGAAACTATCATCGGGACGTTTGATGAGCAGAAGACGTCTTAACTGGGCAGGTCTATGAATCTGCAGGGTAGGGGCGGGTCTTCAGTCGTTTACAACGTAGAGGCCGACCTTCATCCCTCGGCTATGCTCGGGATGCCCTGAGCGAAGTCGAAGGGCAGGTCGGCCTTGGAAGGCACTGACATGGCCTTGATCGCGCTTGGAGTCACCGGCGGCATCGGCGCCTACAAGGCCGTCGAGGTGTGCCGCGGCCTCCAGAAGCGCGGGCACGACGTCGTGGCGGTCATGACCCGCGCGGCCACGCGGTTTGTCGGCCCCGTGACGTTTGAAGCGATCACCCGCCGCCCGGTCATCACGTCGCAGTGGAAGCCGGGCGCCAATGCGGACATCGAGCACATCGCGATCGCCGACGAGATCGGGCTGCTGCTCGTGGCGCCGTGTACCGCGAACGTGATCGGCAAGTTCGCCAACGGCATCGCAGACGACTTCCTCACGTCCCTCTATCTCGCGACGAAGGCGCCGACGCTGATCGCGCCGGCGATGAACACCAACATGCTGTCGCACGAGGCGGTGCAGCGGAATCTGCAGGCGCTTGCCGCGCGCGGCGTGCGCTTCGTCGACCCCGGCGAGGGGTACCTGGCGTGCGGCTGGATCGGCAAGGGACGGCTCGCCGAGCCGGACGAGATCGTTGCGGCCGCCGATCGCATGCTGGCGCGGCGTGATTCGCTGCTGCGCGGCCGGCGAGTGGTCGTCACCGCGGGTCCGACCTACGAGGATATCGACCCGGTCCGGTACGTCGGCAACCGGTCGAGCGGCCGCATGGGATTTGCGCTGGCAGCCGCCGCGGAAGCGCGCGGCGCGAAGGTCACGCTCGTGGCGGGCCCGACGGACGTGGAGCCGCCGGCGACCGATGCGCTGATCCGCGTGCGCAGCGCGGCGGAGATGCATGCCGCAGTCATGCAGGTGTCCGAACAGGCGGACCTGGTGATCATGGCGGCGGCGGTCGCCGACTATGCGCCGGCGCAGACGGCCCAGGAGAAGATTGCGAAGTCCGACGGGCCGATGACGCTGACGCTGCAGCGCACGCCCGACATTCTGGCGGATCTGGGCCGCGCGGCGGCGCGGCGACCGAGCGCGCCGATCCTGGTCGGTTTCGCGGCGGAGACCATCGACCTGCTCGCCAACGCGCGCGAGAAGCGCGTCCGCAAGAACGTCGATCTCATCGTCGCGAATGACGTGTCGGTGCCGGGCGCCGGATTCGACGCAACGACCAACGCCGTGACCATCATCGGCGCCGATGGAGAACAGACGCTGTCGCTGCAGAGCAAGGCGCGGATCGCCGAGGCGATTCTCGACCGGGTCGAGCAGGTCATTCGCGTGCGGCACGCCACAACGGCCGCACGATGAAATCTACGAAATTACGAATGTACGAATTTGCGGGTTGGAATTGGCCCAGCTGAAATTCCTCAATTCGTAAATTCGTAAATCCGACAATCTCATGATCCAAGATCTAAACGCCCACCTCGAGTTTTTCGAGGAGCTGGGCGTCGACGGCGTTCGGCGAGAACCCGAATGGCGAAGCCGGACACAGCCGGCGAGCGGGGCGAGCCTTTCAGGCTCGCCTGGCGGACCCGAAGGGTCCGCCCCGCATGATCAACACGTTCCGCTCTTTACTTCTTCGGCGCAGGCGCTGAAGGCCATCCGCGAGGACCTGGGCGACTGCACGCGATGCAAGCTCCACACGCTCGGGCGGAGGCAGATTGTGTA
>JAHFUO010000004.1 GCA_023265015.1 Acidobacteriota bacterium
GACTATAATCTGCGCGCTTCCTGGAGGCCTCATGAGCGCGAGACGAATTTCGATCGTCGCTGGACTGTCCCTGGCGATCCTCGGCATGGTCGCCCATCTGCGGGCGCAGTCGCCCCCGGCGCCCCCGTCCGTGAGGCAGGTTGCATACCTCAAGGCCTCCAACCCGCAGGTCGGCGCCCACTTCGGCTGCGGCGGAGCGCTCGACGGTCACGCAGGCATCGGCGTCGCGATCAGCGAGGACGGCAACACGATCGTCGTCGGCGCGCCGCATGAAAGCAGCCGCGCGAAGGGTATCAACGGCAATCAGAACGACACGTCGCTCTACGACTCCGGAGCCGTGTATGTGTTCATCCGGAGGGGAAATGCCTGGGAACAGCAGGCCTACATCAAGCCGTCCAATCCCGACACCGGCGCGGAGTTCGGACACGTCGTCGCATTGAGCGCGGACGGCAACACGCTGGCGGTCGCGGCAATCTGGGAATCGAGCGGCGCCAGGGGCATCAACGGCAATCAGAACGATCGCTCGGTGCCACAGGCTGGTGCGGCGTACGTCTTCACGCGCCAGAACAACCGGTGGACGCAGCAGGCCTATATCAAGGCGTCGAACGCCGGCGAGGGGCCGGCACCCGGCGAGGCCTACGGCGACGGCGATCAGTTCGGCTTTGCGATGTCGCTGAGCAAGGACGGGAATACGCTCGCCGTCGGCGCCGTCACTGAAGACAGTAATGCCAGGGGGATCAATGGCAACCAGAGCGACAATTCGATGATGTCGGCGGGCGCGGTTTATCTGTTCGCGCGCGCGGGTACAACCTGGTCGCAGCAGGCCTATGTCAAGGCTTCGAATACGACTCCTGGCTCTCAGTTCGGCTATTCACTGTCTTTGAATGCCCTCGGCAGCGTCCTCGCGGTTGGCAGCTACGACGAGAATGGAGGCTCCAAGGTCGTCGATGGGCCGCAGGAGCCGAGCAGTACCCCCAACCCAAACGCGCGTGGAGGCTTTGCGGGCAGCAACGGAAGGGGCGCTGTGTACATCTTCGCGCGCACCGCGGGTGAGTGGAAGCAAACCAACTATCTGAAGGCGTCGAATGCAGAGAACGGGGACTCGTTCGGCGTGTCAGTTGTGATGAGCGACGATGCCAATACGATCCTGATCGGCTCGCTCGACGAAGACTGTCTCTGCACAGGCATCATTCACAGGCCAACGGACGTGGGCGGCAACGACCAGCCTTCCGACGCTTCCACTGGTGCCGCGTATGTCTTCGTTCGCAGCGGAAGCACCTGGGCCCAGCAGGCATACATCAAGCCGTCCACCATTCACCGAGGCGACTGGTTCGGCAACCGCCTGGCGTTGAGCGGCGACGGCAACGTCGCGCTGATTGGCGCGCCGCTCGAGGACAACGCCGCCCAGGGTATCAACGGCAACGAGCGAAGCGGATCTGCCGACGAAGCGGGCGCCGCCTGGTTGTTCAGCCGCAGCGGCGGGATGTGGGCGCAGCGCGCCTACATGAAGGGCTCGAACACGGTGAGACGTGATGAGTTCGGCAGCTCGCTGGCGCTGAGCAGGGACGGCACAACGTTGGTGGTAGGTGCGCGTCTCGAGGCTGGCGGCGCGAAAGGCGTCAACGGCAACTCGAGGGACAGGTCTGTCGACGGCGCCGGCGCGGTTTACGTGTTCGCCTTCGCCAGCCCGACGGCCAGCTTTTGACGCGGCGGATGATCAGTTGCGAACGCCTTCTGGGCGACTGTTTGTGGCTCTCGGTGATCTCATTGAGCACTTGGGTCGGCGGCACGCTCTACCGCTCTCGGTCGCGCCTCGTAATGATGACCACGGCTCTCGCCGGGATGTGGACGCGGTTCCGACAGAAGCATGGCTCACGACCTCTTTTCGCGATCGCGCGGCCTACGCCCGGAGCTCACTTGGGTTGACAAGGCGCAACGGGGCCCGACCCGGCCACGCAGACGCTCGGATCGAAGCTGCAGTCCCGTTGCGGATTGTCAACCCAAGTGAGCTCCGGGATTAGATTGCGCTCGCGGTCAGCAATGAACGGGTTGAACGCTGTTCTTACTTGAGCGGCTTCAGCTCCGGCTGAGTACCGTCCGCGACGGGATAGCGGTCGGTGTTCAGCAGCATCGAGACGGTGTTGTACCACCCGATCACGCCGATCAGATCCACCACCCCTCGTTCGCCGAAAGCATTCTTGGCGGCGTTGAACGTCGCGTCGCTCACCTGCTTGGTGTTCAGCAACTCAGAAGAAAAGTTGTAGACGGCTTCTTCGTCCTTCTGCATGACCGCAGGACGCGTGCCTTGCGCGATGGCGTCCGCGATCGCCGGGCTCAGGCCCGCCTGAAGCGCCGACCGATGGTGCGCCTGCCATTCGTACTGCGAGGTCCAGTGGCGCGCGGTGACGAGAATGGCCAGCTCGTACAGCCTCTGGGGCAGCGAAGAGGTGAAGCGCGTCGACGCGCCGAACTGCTGCGCCAGGTCGCCCATCTCCGGGCTGCGCAGCAGGACATTGAAAGGACCATTGGCGCCGGCGCGCGGGCCCGCCAACAGATGCTCGATCATCGTCTTCTGTGCCGGCGTCATCTCATCGTAGGTGAGCGGCTTGAACCGGTCGCCACGCAGCCGGAGGCTGCGAGGGTCGGGCCGCTGCACGGTGGGGGCCTGAGCGGTGGCGATTCCGGCGAGGGCGAAAGCGGCGGCGCAAACGACCAGGAGTCGAATCATAATGTGTTCCTTTCGCCACGAATGATACGCCAAGGGGGTTAGACTGTCGTGTGATGCCCCTTCTCGTCGCATTCCTCGCCCTCGCCCTCGCGCAGCCGGCCCAACGTACGGTTCTCGCGCCAACCGGTACGCTGCGAGCCTCCTTCATCGCCACTAATCCGGTGCAGGGCCGCGTCGATCCCCGGACCGGCGCGACGACGGGCCCCGCGACGGATCTCGTGCGCGAGCTGGCGCGCCGGCTTGGTGTTCCGTACGTCGTGACTCCGCTGCCGGATGCGGGCGCGGTCCTCGAGAGTGTGAAGAGCGGAACGGTGGACATCGGTTTCCTGGCGCTCGATCCGGAGCGAGCCTCGCAGGTGGATTTCTCGGACGCGTACTCGAATTCGGGAGCGGCGTACGCCGTACGGGCGAACTCCACGTTCCAGAAGTCCGGCGACGTCGATCGCGCGGGCGTCACGATCGGCGCAATCACCGGGCAGGCCCCCGAGGTCTACGTTCGCGAGCACGTGAAGAACGCGCGGGTCGAATCCCTGCCGGCGGTGCCGCCCAACACCGTCATGGGCAAGATGCTGCTCGACGGCAAGGTCGACGCGTTCGCGGCCAACCGCACGCGCATGGAGGAGCTCGCGCGCGAGGTCTCGGGCCTGCGGGTCCTTCCCGACGATTACATGGTGACGAGCCAGGCGATCGTCGTCCAGAAGGGAAACGCCACCCGGCTCGCCGACATCAATCGCTTTCTCGCCGACGTCCGCGCCTCGGGCTTCGTGAAGGCGTCGCTCGATCGGGCGAACGTAGCCGGAGTCAAAGTAGCGCCGGAGCCGAAGCGATAGTTCCAATCACGATCAGGAGGAATGAGATGCGCACAGAACTGACAAGACTTACCGTCGCCCTCTCGGTCACGACCGCTTTCGCGGCGGCGGCACAGGCCCAGACGGCGGCTTGCGTCAATGACGTACCCAACCCCTATCACATGGTGAGCGATTGGGCCCACACACCGCGTCCCTGGGCACAGACGAACAACGTCTTTGTCGACCCCAAGGACAATGTGTGGGTGTTCGACCGCTGCCAGGACGGCGGCTGCGCCGGATCCACGGTTGCACCGATCTGGGAACTGTCGCCCGACGGCAAGGTGATGAAGAATTTCGGCTCCGGGTTCGTGTTCCCGCACGCTGTCGTGCCCGACCGGGACGGCAATATCTGGGTGGTCGATGGCCAGGCCAGGGACGGCAAAGGCAATCAGGTGACGAAGTTTTCGCCGGACGGCAAGGTGCTGATGACGCTCGGCAAGGCCGGTGAAGGCGGCAAGGGCCTGGACGTATTCGATCAGCCGACGTCGGTGGCCATCGCGCCCAACGGCGATATCTTCGTCTCCGAAGGCCATGCGCCGACCTTCGGCAACTCGCGCATCATGAAGTTCGACAAGAACGGAAAATTCATCGCGACCTTCGGCCATCTGGGTTCTGGCGACGGCGAATTCAAGGGTCCCCATGTGCTCGCCTTCGATTCGCAGGGGCGCCTCTTCGTCGCCGACCGCAGCAACAGCCGCGTCGACATTTTCGATCGGGACGGCAAATTTCTCGCCGCGTGGAAACAGTTCGGCCGGCCGAGCGGCATCTGGATCGATAAGAACGACATTCTCTACGTGGCCGATTCCGAATCCGAAGATGCGCCGGGCAAGGACACGCACAATCCCGGCTGCAGGCGCGGCGTGCGTGTCGGCAGCGTGAAGACGGGAAAGGTCGACTACTATATTCCGCCGCCACCGGTGTCCGCCCCGAACCTCCCGCCGCCGGAAGGTATCGCCGTCGACTCCCACGGGACGATCTATACGGCGGCAGTGCAGGCCAAATCCGTTTACAAGTATGTGAAGAACTGAACGCGTCCGCGCGTCTCAAACCAATACGCCCGCGGGACGACGGCTGTCGCGCAGCCGGCTAGCGCGGGGTGAGATCGAATACTTCGTTGACGGTGGTGTGCATCGCGGCGGCTCCATTACCGTTGAAGGCGATGTGCCCTCCGATCGCGTGCAGCCGATTGCCGAGCGCGGCGAGCACGACCCCATGCCGCGCGGTCGGCATCGAGGGGAGCCGATACCAGTCGTTGATCGCAGGATCGAAGACGACGAAGTCCCGGAAGACGGCGTCCAGATGGCTGTCGCGCAGCTCGCCGCCCGCGACATAGATTCGATTCTGGAACGTCGTCCATCCCTGGCCGCTCGTCGCGAACGGCATCTTCGTCATCGACTTCCACTTGTCGGTGGCGGGGTCGTACTCTTCGACGATGTCGGTGGCGCTGGAGAGCATGTTGCCGACGTTGGCGGCGGTGAGCCGCCCGCCGATGACATATATCTTTCCGCCGACCGCTCCTCCGGCTGGATGGTTGCGGGCGGTCGGCATCGGGCGGCGCGTTTCCCATTTGTTCGTGGCGACGTCGTAGGCTTCGTTCGTGGCCACCGACAGGCCGCCTTCATCGCTCCCGCCGATGACGTAGATCTTGCCGCCGGCCTCCACCGCAACCGAGGCCGTGCGCTTGCTCGGCATCGCCGCGAGCGCCTTCCACGAATCCGCGGCGGGATCGTATTCCCACGTCTGAAGCGCGTTGGGCTGGCTCTCTACCGTGGCGCCGCCGGCGACATAAATCTTTCCTCGATAGTCGATGAGCGCCATGTGGTTCGCGGACCATGGCGCCGGCTTCTTCGTCGTCCACTTGTCGGTCGCCAGGTCGTACTCGAGCACGCGATCGTTTTTTCCGCCCTGGTTGCCGCCCATCATGTACAGCTTGCCGTTGGCGGTCGCGTTCCAGTACTCCTCTTCCGGTTCGGGCGACGGCGCAAACTTCTGCGTCAGCCATCGTCCCGGCGATTGAGCGACGACTGTCAGCGTCGCGAGGATCATGGTGGCGGCAATTGCCGTGAGCTTGCACTGGATCACCCGTGACATGAACGTTCTCCTTCGAAGCATCATTCCGCAGGCGGACCTGCTTGCCCCGCCGAAGCCTCGGCGAAGGCGGGAAGGTCCGCCTCTACGCATGACAACGTCAGGGTTGCGGGGATCCTACTTCACGCGGCGCTTCAGCTCTTCGACCCAGTTGAGCACGACGTTGATTTGCATGGCTGATGCTGCCTGGTCCTCTCTCGCAGCTCCTCAAGCTTCCGGCGGGTGATCGGGCCGAATTGGCCATGGCGCTGTGGGAAAGCCTCACCGATGCCGAACGGGATGGCGAACTCGCGCTTACCGACGATCAGTGTGCTGAACTCGACCGGCGGTGGGCGGAACACGTTGCCAATCCGGCGTCGGCAGTACCTTGGTCTGAAGTCCGCAAGAAACTGCCGGGCTGAACGTGGTGCGGCGCGTTGTTTTCAGTCCCCAGGCCGAAGATGAAGCGCTCGAAGTGCTTCAATTCGACGTGAACCGTGAAACCAAGGAACCCATGAACCGGAACCCGAGCACCTGAGCACCTGAGCACCTGAGCACCTGAGCACCAATAGGTGCCTTATTCCACCCGTCGAAGGATGAAGCATTTCAAGTAGTACGTCTCCGGCACTCCGACGAGCACGGGATGATCGCGTCCTTGCATCCGCTTCTCGACCATCGTCACCGGCGTGTGGCTGTCGATCGAGGCTTCGTGCACGATCGCGGCGAACATCTCCTCGTTCACGTTGTACGAGCAGCTGCACGTGACGAGGTAGCCGCCCGGTGACAGCAGGCGCATCGCGCGCAGGTTGATTTCTTTGTAGCCGGCCATGGCGTTCGGAATCGACGCTTTGTTCTTCGCGAAGGCGGGCGGATCGAGGACGATCGTGTCGTAGCGCGCGCCCGATCGTTCGAGGCGGCGCAGCTCGTCGAAGACGTTGACCTCGCGCGCCTGCACGTGCGGAACGCCGTTGCGGATTGCGTTCGCGCGAATGCGCTCGACGGCATCCGCGGAGATGTCGAGCGCCTCGACGTCCGGGCACTTCCGCGCCAGCCGCAGCGCGAAGCCGCCGCTGTAGCTGAAGCAATCGAGCAGCCGGCCGCGCGCGTAGCGCTCCGCCGCTTCGCGATTCTCGCGCTGGTCGAGAAACAATCCGGTCTTCTGCCCCTTGCGCAAGTCGACGTCGTACTCAATCGATCCCTCGCGCACGAACACCGACTCAGGCACGTCGCCGTGCAGCACCTCGATCGTCTGCTCGAGCCCTTCGAGCGCGCGGACCTTGGGATCGTTGCGCGCCAGGATTCCGGCGGGCTCCAACAGGTCGACGAGGATCGAGGTGACTGCCGGAAGCAGGCGATCCGTACCCTGCGAGAGCGTCTGTACGGCGAGGTAATCGCCGTACCGATCGACGACCAGGGACGGCAGCAGATCGGCTTCCGCGTGCACGAGACGGTAGGCCGTCGCGTCGAGCTGCAGCGATTCGCGAAACCGGATCGCGGCCGCGATGCGCGTGCGAATCAGCTTGTCCGCCGAAGCTCGAAGAGCGGCGGCGGACGATTCGCCTGCCAGCTTCTCGCCAACGGTCAGCATCCTGATCGGAATCTGCGATCGATCGCTGAACAGCGCGTGGCCGATTCTGCGACGCCGCGGCCCGATCACCTCGACGATATCGCCCCCTTCGGCGTGAACGTCAACGACATCCGCGCGATAGACCCACGGATGTCCGCTGCGGACACGCTGCTCACCCCGTGCGGAGATGACGACTGTCGATGACATGGCTCGGGACTCGCGGGTGGCTCAAGGCTCAGGACTCAAGGCTCCGGGGGCCTCAGGCGCTCGAGCCCTGAGTCTTGAGCCGTGAGCCCATAGTACAATCTCACGTCATGCCCGCCTCTGCTTCCACGCTCTCATCCATGCAGCGCACGCTTGCCGAGACCGATCCCGACATCGCGAAGGCGATCACGAACGAAGCGCGCCGCCAGGCCGACGGGCTCGAGCTGATCGCGTCCGAGAACTTCGTCAGCACCGCGGTGCTCGAGGCCGCCGGCTCGGTGATGACCAACAAGTACGCCGAGGGCTACCCGGGGAAGCGGTACTACGGCGGGTGCGAGTTCGTCGACGTCGCCGAATCGCTCGCGATCGCGCGCGCGAAGCAGCTCTTCGGCGCCGAGCACGCCAACGTCCAGCCGCACTCGGGCGCGCAGGCGAACATGGCGGTGTACTTCACGCTGCTCAAGCCGGGCGATACGGTGCTCGGCATGAACCTCGCCCACGGCGGGCACCTCACGCACGGCCACCCGCTCAACTTCTCCGGCAAGCTGTACACGATCGTTCCGTACGGCGTCCGCAGAGACGATGAGCGAATCGACTACGAGGAGCTCGAGAAGCTCGCGCACGAGCACAGGCCGAAGATGATCATGGTCGGCGCCAGCGCGTATCCTCGCGTGATCGATTTCGCGCGCATCGGCGCGGTCGCGCAGGCAGTCGGCGCGCCGATGGTGGTCGACATGGCGCACATCGCCGGGCTTGTCGCCGGCGGCGTGCATCCAAGCCCGGTCCCGCACGCGGACTTCGTCACGTCGACCACGCACAAGACGCTGCGCGGCCCGCGGTCCGGGCTCGTGCTCTCGCGCGAGAAGTACGCGAAGGATCTCGATCGCGCGCTCTTCCCCGGCGTCCAGGGCGGGCCGCTCATGCACATCGTCGCCGCCAAGGCGGTGTGCTTCAAGGAAGCGATGGAGCCGACGTTTGCCGCCTACCAGCGGCAGATCGTCGCGAACGCGGTGCGGCTGGCGTCCTCGCTCACCGGCCACGGCTTCAGGCTCGTCAGCGGCGGCACCGACACTCACCTGATGCTCGTCGACGTCTTCTCGAAAGGCATCACGGGGAAGGTCGCCGAGGCCGCGCTCGGCAAGGCGGGGATCACGGTCAACAAGAACGCGATTCCGTTCGACCAGAACCCGCCGATGGTGGCCAGCGGCATCCGCGTCGGCACGCCGGCGATTACCACGCGCGGCATGCGCGAGGCGGAGATGGATCAGATCGGCGCTCTGATCGCGCGAACCCTGTCGTCGCCGGAAGACGATCGCGCGCTCGGCATGATCAAGGACGAAGTGCAGCGACTCTGCAATCGATTTCCGCTCTATCCGGAACTGCAATAGGTTCTCGGGTGCTCAGGTGCTCAGGTGCACAGGTGCTTGGGTTCCGGTTCATGGGGTTCGCGAGTTCAATGGTTCACAGGTGGTTCGCGGGTTCGCGGTTCACTGGTTCGCAGGTGTGAACCATGAACCACCCGTGAACCCGATGAACGGCCGGACACATCGTTGAACCCATGCACCCATGAACCAGAACCTGAGCACCCAAGCACCCGAGCACCTGAGAACCGTCGTCGAACACGCGTTCTCGGCTGACGGCGGAGTTGCCCGCGCCGTTCAAGGCTTCGAAGCGCGAGCGGGCCAAATGGCGATGGCGGCGGCGGTCGCCGACTGCATCGAGAACGGCGGCATGCTCATCGCGGAAGCGGGCACCGGCACCGGCAAGACGCTGGCGTACCTGATTCCCGCGATCCTCAGCCGACAGCGCGTGCTCGTGTCCACCGGCACGAAGAATCTCCAGGAACAAATCTTCTTCAAGGATCTCCCTTCGCTGCGGGAGGCGCTGAATGTCCCATTCACCGCAACGCTGATGAAGGGGCGATCGAATTATCTGTGCCTCCATCGCTGGGAGATGTACCGCGACGGCGTCGAAGGAAACACCTCCGCCGCGGGACGATTGATTGAAAGCGGCGACCGGGTGCTGCTGCCGGTTATCGATCAGTGGGTCAAGGGCACGACGACCGGCGATCGCGCGGAGCTGCGC
Source organism: Acidobacteriota bacterium (assembly GCA_023265015.1). Lineage (GTDB taxonomy): Bacteria > Acidobacteriota > Vicinamibacteria > Vicinamibacterales > UBA2999 > Gp6-AA40. The sequence goes on from JAHFUO010000004.1 coordinate 9,500, forward strand.
GATCTCCCGGAGGACTTGCCGCTTTGGAAGGACATCGAGGCGTCCGCCGAGACCTGCCTCGGCGCCGAGTGCCCTCGCTACGGCGACTGCTTCGTCACGCTGATGCGCCAGCGCGCCGCCGAATCCGACGTCGTCATCGTGAATCACCACCTGCTGTGCGCGGACGCGGCGGTGCGCAAGAGCGCCTATGGCGAGGTGATTCCCGCCTGCGCGACGCTCGTCGTGGACGAGGCACACCAGCTCGAGGACGTCGCGACGCAATACTTCGGCGTCGCCGTCAGCAATTTCAGGATTGAAGATCTCATTCGTGACGTCGAGCGCGTCATGGCGCCCCGTAAAGGGGCGCCCTACGAAGCCGGGGAAATGGGCCCCGTGGAGGAAACGCGCCCCGTAGGGCGGGGCTTTACACCCGTAGGGCGGGGCTTTACACCCGTAGGGCGGGGCTTTACGCCCCGCCAGGGCGACGACACCTCACGTGCGGTCACGCGTGTCGCCGAGCGGTCGCGCATCTTCTTCGGCGGACTGTCCCTGGCTCGGATGCAGTCGGGCTTGCCCACCGACGTGTCCAACGAAGCGCGAAGCGCGAAGGCGGGAGCCGAGTCGAAGGCGCGCTACACGTCGGAGGCGCTGGTCGATCACTTCGAAGAGGGCATGATGCTCGCGGGCGCGCTCGAAGGGCTGGAAGCGACGCTGGTTTTGGCGGGCCGCAAGGGCCCGCCCTACAGCAGCGGCGAAGGCCCGCCCTACGGCGGCGGCGATACTGACGCTGACGAAGCGATGGCCGCGCTCGCGCGCCGCGCGGGCGATCTCAAGAACGACCTCCGATTCCTGCTTCGCGCCAACGACGCGGACTTCGTCTACTACCTGGAGATGCGCGGCCGAGGGATCTTTCTTCGCGCCTCGCCCATCGACGTCTCGCGCATCGCGAAGGAGGCGCTCTTCGATCGGATGCGCACGACCGTGCTCACGTCCGCCACGCTCGCGGTCGACGGATCGTTCGAGTACGTCAGGAGCCGGCTCGGCATCCGCGCTGCGGCGGAAGTGCGCGTCCCGTCGGAGTTCGATTACGCGCGCCAGGCGCTCCTCTACCTGCCTCGGCGCATTCCGGCGCCGAAGGCGCCGACCTTCAGCGCCGCGGCCGCGCGCGAGGTGATCGAGATCCTCAAGCGGTCGCGCGGGCGCGCATTCGTGCTCTTCACCAGCTACGCCATGCTCCGCGCGGTGCAGCAGTTCGTCGAGATGTCGGTGCCGTTTCCGATCCTGGTCCAGGGCACCGCGCCCCGATCGGCGCTCATCGAGCAGTTCCGATCGACCCCCAACGCCGTGCTGCTCGCGACGGCAAGCTTCTGGCACGGCGTGGATGTCGTCGGGGAGGCGCTGAGCTGCGTCATCATCGACAAGCTGCCGTTCGCATCGCCCGGGGATCCGATTACGGCGGCGCGCATCGAATCGATCAAGGCGCGCGGCGGCGACGCGTTCGCCGATTACCAGGTTCCGCTGGCGATCCTGGCGCTGCAGCAGGGCCTCGGCCGGCTCATTCGCCATCGCACCGACCGCGGCGTGCTGGCGATTCTCGACCCCCGGTTGCGCACAATGGGTTATGGGCGTAGATTTCTGGAGTCTCTTCCGCCGGCCCCGGTGACCCAGGACCTGGCTGCCGTCGAACGTTTCTTCATGTAAACTCTAGGCGGGGTACCGGTTGACTGGGCCGAAATGGCCGCGGATCGACCCTTTTTCAGGCAAAGTGAGGATCAGCATGCGGACCAATCTGTACCGGGGTGTCCTGGCGCTCGTTGTCGCGCTGGTGTTTTCGGCCCCGGCGTTCGCCCAGGGCATCGTCAAGGGCAAGGTCACCGACGACAAGGGGCAGCCCGTCGCGGACGCCAAGATCACGATCACCGGCGCGGCGCGAAACGCCGAGACGAAAACCAACAACAAGGGCGAATTCGTCCAGGTGGGTCTCCAATCCGGCGAATACACCATCATCGCGAGTAAGGACAAGGTAGGCCAGCAGGCGACCAAGGTGCGCGTGACGCAGGGCGTGCCGGCTGAAGCGAACTTCACGCTGACGCAGACAAGCGGCCTCAGCCCCGAGCAGAAGGCGGTGCAGGAGGCAGCGGGGGCGGCCATCGAGGCGCTCCGCGCCGGACGTGATGACGAGGCGATTGCGAAGCTGAATGAGGTCGTCGTCAAGATCCCGAACTGCAGCGACTGCTACTACAACCTCGGGATCGCCTACACGCACAAGCAGCAGTGGCCCGAGGCGGAAGAGGCGCTGAAGAAGGCGATCGAGCTGAAGCCGGCCAACCCGGATCCGTACAATGGCCTCGCCAACGTCTACAACGCGCAGAAGAAGTTCGACGACGCGCTGGCGATGAACCAGAAGGCGAGCGAGCTGTCGGCCACGACGGGCGGGGGCGGCGGCGGCAACGCGGAATCGATCTACAACCAGGGAGTGGTGCTGTTCAACGCGGGCAAGTACCCCGAAGCGAAGGTGCAGTTCGAGGCGGCCACCAAGGCCGATCCGAACAACGCGAACGCCTTCTACCAGCTCGGCATGACGTCGCTGAACCTCGGGCAGATTCCTGATGCGCTCGCAGCGCTGCAGACGTTCCTGAAGCTGGCGCCGAACGATCCGAAGGCTGCGCAGGTGCAGCCGTCGATCCCCGCGCTCCAGCAGATGTTGCCCAAGTAGGCGCGCAGCGAAAGCCACCGCGCGCGCCGGTAGCGCGGGGGCTTCAGCCCCCGCGACCGATGATTACCATCGCCGACCGGCTGGCCGGGATCCGCGGGCGCATCGCCGCCGCGGCCCGGTCCGCCGGCCGGGATCCGTCTTCGGTTCGACTCGTCGCCGTCTCCAAGACCTTCCCAATCGACTCCATCCGCGAGGCTTACGCCGCGGGACAACGCGACTTCGGCGAGAACCGCGTCCAGGAAGCCCTACAGAAAATCGCGTCTGCAGCCGACCTAGAGATCAGGTGGCATCTCCTCGGCCACCTGCAGACGAACAAGGCCCGGAAGGCGGGGCCGGCGTTCGCCGCGATCCAGTCGGTCGACAGCGTTGAGCTTCTTCAGAAGATCGATGCGGCGGCCGCGGACGCGGGACGCGCGCCGGAGTTGCTGATCCAGGTGGACCTCGCGGGCGAAGCGACGAAGTTCGGCGTGCCGCCCGGCGAGGTGCCTCGGTTGCTCGAAGCCGCGGCCGCGTGCCGCGCCGCCAGGCTCACCGGGCTGATGACGCTGCCACCCGTACCTGACACGCCCGAGGACGCGCGACCCTGGTTCAGGCGGTTGCGCGGCCTGCGTGACGAATGGCTGGCTTCCGGCGTTCCCGCCCCGATGCTCCGCGAGCTGTCGATGGGCATGAGCGGCGACTTCGAGGTCGCCATCCAGGAGGGCGCCACGATGGTGCGGGTCGGGACAGCGATTTTCGGGAGCCGACATGCCGAAGTCTGACGCTCTTTCGCAGTCACCCGACGCCCGGCGTCTTCCCTCGCCCGATCGCCACATGAGCGTTTCGCCGCTCGATCTGCGGCAGGCGCGGTTCGCCATGGCGATGCGTGGATTCGACAAGGCCGAAGTCACGACCTTCCTCGAGGAGGCGGCGGAGGGCTTCGAGCACGCGCTGCGCGAGAACGAGCGGCTGCGGCACGAGGTCGTCCGCCTCGAGGCGTCGCTCAACCAGTTCCGCGAGCTCGAGGGCAGCCTCAAGAGCACGCTCATGAGCGCGCAGAAGGTCGGCGACGACATGCGCGAGAACGCGCTGCAGGAAGCCGCGCGCCTCGTGCGCGAGGCGGAAGGGCGCGCGGACCTGATGCTCCAGAAGGCGCAGGCGCGCACCGAGGACATCGAACGCGAGATCGACGGGCTGCGCATCAAGCGGCGCGAGGCGGAAATGAACCTCGAGTCGACCATCGCGGCGCTGCACAACACGCTCGACTTCATCCGCGAGCAGGATCGCCGCGAGCGCGAGCAGCGCGTGGTGCCCCATCGGCCGCAGATCGGCGTCGCCAGCCGTCCCGCGTGATTGAATCGACGCCTGGAGGCGTCATCCTCACCATCCGCGTCGTCCCGCGCGCCAGTAAACCAGGAATCGCCGGCATGCGCGACGGCGCGCTGCTCGTCCGGCTCAACGCTCCTCCCGTCGAAGGCGCCGCCAACTCAGAGCTGATCGAAGTCATCGCGGACGTGCTTGATGTGCCGCGACGCTCAGTGACGATCGTCTCCGGCGAGCGTTCGCGGCTGAAACGCGTGTCCGTCAGCGGAATCAATCATCAGGATGCGGCGCGAGCGCTGCTCTGACTACGGCCTGGTCGGGCCGAGCCCCGCCATCGACAAGGCGTCAACCGAAAAGCGGAAGTTGATCGGGTAGATGTAGCTCGGAAAGACCTCGACCGGTTGGGTGTATGAGGCTATTGCGACGGTGTGGAGGGCCTGGCGCTGCACGTCGATATCGCCTGCCTGGATCGGAAGGTTGAGCTCCTGTGCCTTCGCCAGAATCTGGTTCTGAATCTCGCCGACCGACGCCTGGGCGCCGAAGGTCACGTACTGCTGTGCCGCGTCCTTCAACTCGTAGTAATTGGCCTCGGCCATGCCGGCGCGCGCGGCGCCGTTCAGAATCACTACCGCGATCGCGATCTTGATGATGTTTTTCATGAGTTTCCCGGGCGGGTCTAAAGGCCCGCCCCTACATTGAAGATGTCGGTCCGTCGACCCGGAATCCGTAGGGACTCTGTAGGGACAGTGTAGGGACGGGTCATTAGACCCGTCCCCGGGTCGTCAATGGATCTGGTGGAACAGGCGGCTCCAGCGGATGGTCGTGAAAAACCGCGCAAGCCCGCCCGACGGCTGCCCCTCCTCGGTGTCCTCGAACGACCAGTAGACGAACGCCGCCTTCCCCTTCACGTACTCGCGCGGCAGGAAGCCCCAGTAGCGGCTGTCCTCGGAGTTGTCGCGGTTGTCGCCCATCATGAAGTAGTGACTGGCCGGCACGGTGACCGGGCCGTAATGCACGCGGACGTCGAAGTCCTCTTCGGGCGTGTCGCCCGGCGGCGGAAACAGGAAGCGGACGTACGGCTCGTCGAGCGGCTTGCCGTTGACGTAGACCTTCTTGTTCCGAAGCTCGATCGTGTCGCCCGGCAGCCCGACCGTGCGCTTGATGAAGTCGCGCTCCGGATCCTCGGGATACTTGAAGACGATGACGTCGCCGCGCTTGATCGAATCGATCGGCAGCACCTTCTGCTCGATCGGGCTCAGCGTCGGGCCGAACACGAACTTGTTCACCAGCAGGTGGTCGCCGATGAGCAGGTTGTTCTCCATCGAGCCCGTCGGGATCTTGAACGCCTGGACGATGAAGGTGCGGACGAAGAGCGCCAGGATCACCGCGACGCAGATCGACTCGAAGTACTCGCGCGCGGTCGACTTGCGGTAGCCGACCGCCGTCTCGGCTTCCGGTTGGCTGGTCGCGGGTCTGGTCATCTCCATAACTGTAGCAGGCAGCAGGCAGCGGGCAGTAAAGAACGTCCTGCCAGCTGCTCGCTGCCGGCTGCCGGCTAGTTCTCCGTCCCCACCTTCAGCACCGCCAGAAACGCTTCCTGCGGAATTTCGACGCGCCCGACGCGCTTCATCCGCTTCTTCCCTTCCTTCTGCTTCTCGAGGAGCTTGCGCTTCCGCGTGATGTCGCCGCCGTAGCACTTGGCGAGCACGTTCTTGCGCAGCGCCTTGACCGATTCCCGCGCGATCACGCGGTTGCCGATCGACGCCTGGATGGCGATCTCGAACATCTGGCGCGGGATGAGCTCGCGCATCTTCGAGGCCAGCGCGCGGCCCCGATCGTACGCCGCATCCCGATGAACGATGATCGACAGCGCGTCCACCGGCTCGCCGTTCACCAGGATGTCCATCTTGACGAGCGGCGATTCCCAATAGCCCGTCACGTGGTAATCGAGCGAGCCGTAGCCGCGCGAGATCGTCTTCAGCCGGTCGTAGAAGTCCATCACGACCTCGTTGAACGGGAGATCGTACGTGATGAGCACGCGGTCGGACTTCAGGTACTCGAGCTTCTTCTGGATCCCCCGCTTGTCCTGGCAGAGCTTGAGAATGGGGCCGACGAACTCGGACGGCGTCAGGATCATCGCGGTGATCACCGGCTCCTCGATTTTCGTGATACGACCCGGATCAGGAAGCTTCGCCGGGCTGTCGATCTCCTGGACGTCCCCATCGGTGGTCGTCACGCGGTACAGCACGCCCGGCGCCGTCGTGACCAGGTCCATGTTGTATTCGCGCTCGAGCCGCTCCTGGACGATCTCCATGTGCAGCAGGCCGAGGAATCCGCAGCGGAAGCCGAACCCGAGCGCGGCCGACGTTTCCGGCTCGTAGAAAAACGACGCGTCGTTGAGGCGCAGCTTCTCGAGCGCGTCGCGCAGCTCCGCGTACTGATGGCTCTCCACCGGGTACAAGCCGGCGAAGACCATCGGCTTCAGCTTCTTGAACCCCGGGAACGGCTCGGTGGTCGGACGCGCGGTTTCGGTCACCGTGTCGCCAATCCTGGCGTCCGCCGCCCGCTTGATGTTGGCGACCACGAAGCCGACCTCGCCGACGCCCAGCTCCTCGACCGGTATCGCCTTCGGCGAGAACACGCCGAGGTTGTCCACCTCGTAATCCTGCTCGGCCGCCATCAGGCGGATCTTCTGCTTCGTCCGCAGCACGCCGTCGATGACGCGCACGACGATGACGACGCCGCGGTAGGGATCGAACCAGGAGTCGAAGATCAGCGCCTTGAGCGGTGCGTCCGGAACACCGGTCGGCGGATGAAATCGCTCGATGATCGCTTCGAGAATGTCGCGCGTGCCGGTCCCTTCCTTCGCGCTGGCCAGGATGGCGCCCGAGCTGTCGAGACCGATGATGTCCTCGATCTGCCGCTTGCACTCCTCTGGCTGGGCGCTCGGCAGATCGATCTTGTTGATGACCGGAATGATCTCGAGGTTGTCCTCGACGGCCAGGTACGCGTTGGCGAGCGTCTGCGCCTCGACGCCCTGCGACGCGTCGACCAGCAGCAGCGCGCCTTCGCACGCGGCGAGCGAGCGGGTGACTTCTTAGCTGAAGTCGACGTGCCCCGGCGTGTCGATGAGGTTGAGCACGTACTGCTCGCCGTTTTTCGCGGTGTAGTTCAGCCGGACCGGATGCGCCTTGATCGTGATGCCGCGCTCGCGCTCGAGATCCATGGCGTCGAGCACCTGCGCTTCCATCTCGCGGGCCTGCAGCGCGCCGGTCAGCTCGAGAAAGCGATCGGCCAGCGTCGACTTGCCGTGATCGATGTGGGCGATGATGGAAAAATTGCGGATGTGGGCGGGATCCATTCAGGGGCGACACGAAAGTATACCGTGCGGGGATCGGGGATCGGGGATCGAGGATCGGGGATCAGGGATCGGAGCTTAGCCGCCCGCCTGCGGCCGGCGCGGCGTTCGCCGCGTGCGACTCCGCGCTCCGGGCAGTACCTGCAAGCCCATCTGGCCAAAATGACGGTCGGTCGTGATCACGTGCGTCAATCGCATCTCGCGCATGACCACGAAGCTGGTGCAATCGGTGAACGAGAAATCCTTGTCACGGTATCGGAAGAAGAGATGGCGCGCCTTCTCGAAGCGGTCGCCGTCGATACGCTCCCATTGAAGTCGCGGGCTGCCATCCACCTGCTGCCACCAGGCCTCCGCCGCCTCGAGGCCGAGACGCACGCGGAGCAACGTAAGGGTTTCGTCGACGACGAAATCAGTGGTCACCAGCCTCTGGCCGGCTTCGAGCGCGGCGTCGCGCGCGGCGCAGCATCGGGCGTGCGTCGGATCGGCGCTGTCGGCACAGGCCATCCAGCCCGCCGTATCGACGAATAGCGCTTTCACCGGGGGTACAACACAGCGTCGTGATCCATCGCGGTCCGTCTGTCGCTCGACCGCCCAACAGGACGGGCGCAGTACAAGGGGTCGTCCACAAGCTCCCCGGAGAGATGTGCCTCGTCATTGACGGGGACGATCTGAAAGGCCGGCCGGCTGCGATAGATGACCGTAAAGCGGGCGCCTTTCCGCACACGCTCCACGACGTCGGGCAGCGTCGCGCGGAGCCGCTTGGCATTGATCGAGACGTTCATGAGCCCCCCACCATCCTGAAAGGTTAACTCAAGTTAACCACGCATGGCCGACCGCGGTCAACCGGAACCCTACAGGCCTGGAATCAGCGCCGGCACGCGCCGGCGATACGCCTCCCACTCGTCGCCGAACGCGCCGCGCATCAGCTCTTCCTCCGCGCGTACGCGCATGAGCGTCCCCGCGAGGTACACCACGAGCGCGATCGCGACGCGCAGCGGCGTGGCGAACGTGAGGCCGAGCGCGAGCAGGAGCAGCGTCAGCGACGCGTAGATCGGATTGCGGACGACGGAGTACGGCCCGTGCGTCACCAGCTGATGCCCCTCAACGACCCGCGCCGCAAGACTCCACTGCTTGCCGAGCGTCCGCTGCGACCAGACGATGAACACGGCGCCCGCCACCGCGCATGCGGACGCAATCGCCGCGACCACTTCCGGCGCAGCGTGCCACCCCCCGACGAACAGCTGGATCTGTCGCGGGCGGCCCGCGAACAGCGCGGCGAACCCGATACCCGCCACGATCATCCCGATCCGCGATTGCGTGGAGCGCTGCTCCACCGTCTTCCGCCGACGGAGCGGGATTCTGAACGCCACCGCGTAGACAACGATGACGATCGCGATCGCGACGTACGTGAGCACGGTTAGCGCTGGTCGAGCGGTATGAAGCGCTGCGGATACTCGGGCCCGGTGTAGTCGGCGCGGGGGCGAATCAGCCGGTTGTTCGCGTACTGCTCGAGCACGTGCGCCGTCCATCCCGACATGCGGCTGACCGCGAAGATCGGCGTGTACAGATCGATCGGGATCCCCAGCGTGTAGTACGTGGAGGCCGAATAGAAGTCGACGTTCGCGTTGAGCTTCTTCTCGGATTTGACGAGCGCTTCGATGCGCTGCGACAGGTCGTACCACGACGTGTTGCCGGCGCGCTTGCCGAGCTCGAGCGACATCTGGCGCAGGTGCGTCGCGCGCGGATCCTCGGTGTGATACACGCGGTGACCGAAGCCCGGAATCTTTTCCTTGCGCGCGAACTTCGCGCGAATCGCCTCGTCGACGCGCTCGGCCGTGGCATGCTGGCCGAAGTCGAGCAGCATCTTCATCACTTCCGCGTTCGCCCCGCCATGAAGCGGCCCCTTCAACGCGCAGATCCCTGCGACGACCGCGGAGTACATGTCGGTGAGCGTCGCCGCGGCCACGCGCGCCGCGAACGTCGACGCGTTCAGCTCGTGGTCGGCGTGAAGGACCAGCGCACAATCGAACGCGCGGATCGAGGTCGCGTTCGGGCGCTCTCCGGTGAGCAAGTAGAGGAAGTTCGCCGCGTGCCTCATCACCGGATCGGGCGCAATCGGACCGCCGCCGGCCCTCAACCGGCCCCACGTCGCCACGACGGTTCCGGTCTGCGCGGTCAGGCGGACCGCCTTCCGGTACTGCGCCTGCGGCGAGCTGTCGTCTGCCTCCGCGTCGTAGTGGCCGAGGGCCGAGGTGATCGTGCGCAGCGCATCCATCCCGTTGACCGGCGGCAGCGAGCGCATCAGCCGGATGATCGACTCCGGCAATGGGCGCGCCGCGGCAAGCTGCGACTGCAGGTCGCCCAGCTCCGCCCGCGTCGGCAACCGGCGGTGCCACAGCAGGTAGCAGACTTCCTCGAACGTCGCCGACTTCGCCAGGTCGTGGATGTCGTGCCCGCAATAGGCGAGCACGCCGCGATCGCCATCCAGGTAACAGATCGCGGAGGACGTCGCGACGACGTCTTCGAGCCCACCCTTCGGTTTTTCTGCTGTGGTCATACGGAAATCTTATAACCACGAAGCACGGCTAATTCTTACGCTTTTTCTTCCGTGGCCGGCTCCAGCACCACGCTGTCGCCCGCGTACTGCTGGACGATCGAGAGCAGCCCGGTGTAGAGGAAGCCGATCTGGAAGAGGACGAGGAACGGCAGCGTGCCGTAGATCCCGTTGGCGAGCGCGTAGAAGACGGTCGCCGTGAAGTACAGGCCGAGCGCGAGCTCGATCATCGGCTGGACGATGAAAGTCTGGCGATACTTCTTGCCGATCCATTCGTCGGCGCTGGCTTCGATGCGGTATTTCGGCGTGCGCGCGAACTCGCTCTGCTGGTTGAAGAGCGCCTCGAAGACGGCCTTGGTGTTGTTCACGGTCAGGCCGATGCCGATCGACATCAGGATCGGCAGGTACTTCGCGCGTGTGATCCAGTCGTCGTGCAGCTCGCGCTGGCAGACCATGTAGAAGTTCGCCACCGATGCCGTCGCCGCGAAGAACAGCGGCACGTCGATGAGCAGCATCTCGTACCAGCCCATGTTGTAGCGAATCACCATCGACGGCGCCATCAGCACCGACAGGACGCACATGAGCGGGTAGTTGAAGTTCGCCGACAGGTGGAAGAAGGCTTCCGCCTTCACGCGGAGCGGCAGGTTCGACCGCAGGATGCGCGGCAGCAGCTTGCGGCACGTCTGGATCGACCCCTTCGCCCACCGATGCTGCTGCGACTTGAACGCGTTCATCTCGACCGGCACTTCCGCCGGCGCGATCAGCCCAGGCAGGAAGATGAAATTCCAGCCCCTGAGCTGCGCGCGGTAGCTGAGGTCGAGATCCTCGGTGAGCGTGTCGTGCTGCCAGCCGCCGGCATCGGTAATCGCCTCGCGGCGCCAGATGCCCGCGGTGCCGTTGAAGTTGAAGAACAGGCCCGAGCGGTTGCGCCCGCCATGCTCGAGGACGAAGTGCGCGTCGAGCAGGATCGACTGCACCTTCGTGAGCAGCGAGTACTCCGAGTTGATGTGGCCCCACCTCGCCTGCACCATCGCGATCTTCGGATCGCCGAAGAACGGCACCGTGCGGCGGAGGAAGTCGGCGGTCGGGATGAAGTCGGCGTCGAAGATCGCGATGAACTCGCCTTTCGCCGCCTCGAGCCCCGCCTCGAGCGCGCCTGCCTTGTAGCCGGTGCGATCGGCGCGGTGCAGGTACGTGATGTCGATCCCCTGCGCCGCGTGGCGCCGGACCGCGCGCTCGGCCACGCTCGTCGTTTCGTCGGTCGAATCGTCCAGGACCTGAATCTCGAGCAGCTCGCGCGGATAATCAATCTGGCAGACGGCGTCAATTAGCCGGTCGGCCACGTACATCTCGTTGTAGATCGGAAGCTGGATCGTGACGGCCGGCAGCTGCGCGAGCGGCGTCGCCAGCACCCCTCGACCATGCTCGGGGTGCCCTGAGCGCGAGTCGAAGGGCACCGGCACCTTGTCCTTGTTCTTCATGTACAGATAGACCAGGTAATAGCGGTGCCATCCGTACACGGCCAGAATGACCAGGACGAAGAAATAGGTCCCGAGAACCAGCGTTTCAACAGGGCTCATAGGGGGAGGAAACTCTCAACCAACACAAGCGACAATTATACGGATACCGTCGAGTTCGGGAAAGCCACGAAAACGTAAATATGACCAGCGTGGAGCTACAAAAACTGCTCGATTCGGTCCGCGCTGGGGCGATCGACCCGGCAACGGCCTCCGGCCGGATTGTCGAGGCGATGCGCGCGGCCCCGTTCGAGGATCTCGGGTTTGCGCGCGTCGACACCCACCGGGAGCTCCGCCAGGGGTTTCCCGAGGTGATTCTCGGCATCGGCAAGACGCCCGCACAGATCGCCGCCATCGCGTCGCGCATCGTTGCGCGCGGCCACCCGCTGCTCGTCACGCGCGCGCAACCGGACGCGTACGACGCGGTCCGCGAGGTGGTGCCCGATGCGACCTATCACGTCGAGGCGCGCGCGATCACGTTGGTACAAGGCGAGATCCCGCGCGGGCGCGGGACCATTCTCATCGCGTGCGCGGGAACGTCGGACAGGCCAGTCGTCGAAGAGGCGGCTGTCACCGCCGAGCTGATGGGGAATACCGTCGACCGGCTGTGCGACGTCGGCGTTGCCGGCATCCATCGTTTGTTGAGCGAACAGAGCAGAATCCAAAGTGCCCGCGTCATCATCGTCGTGGCCGGAATGGAAGGCGCGCTCCCGAGCGTCGTCGCGGGCCTGGTGAAGGTGCCGGTGATCGCCGTTCCGACGAGTGTCGGCTACGGCGCGAGCTTCGGCGGCGTGGCCGCGCTTCTCGGAATGCTCAACAGCTGCGCCGATGGCGTGGCGGTGGTGAACATCGACAACGGATACGGCGCTGCCGCAATGGCCAGCTTGATCAATCATCTGTAATTCCATGAACCCGGGCGCGCTCCGCGCGTTAGAGTTCGACCGCATTGTCTCCGTCGTCGCCGGCCTGGCGGTCACGCCAACCGGCCAGGACGTGCTGGCGGAGCTGCATCCGCTCACCGACGCCGGCGCCGTCGGCGGCGTGCAGAAAGCCACCACCGAGGGGACGCGGTTCCTCGTGGACCATCCCGGGTTTCCGCTTCGCGCGCCGTCGGACCTCGAGGCGATCATCGAGGCGCTCGGCGTGGAAGGGCGCGCGCTCGAGCCGCTTCGGCTGCTCGGCCTTGCGGACTATCTCGAGTCAATCGAGCACTCGCGGAGCGCGATCAGGAACGCTACCGGCAATTTCCCCATCCTCGAAGATCTCGTCGAGCGGATCGCCTCCTTCAAGGGCGAGATCGCGGACGTCCGGCGCAAGATCGATCCGTCCGGCGAGGTCGTGGACAACGCGAGCCCGGCGCTTGCCAGCATCCGCGATCGTCTTCGGAGGCAGCGCGGCAAGCTGCGGACGACGCTCGAGTCGTTCCTGCGGGGGCGCGACACCTCGAAGTATCTGCAGGAGCAGGTCGTCACCGACCGCAACGGCCGGTATGTGCTCCTCGTCCGGTCCGAGCATCGCTCCGCGATTCCCGGCATCATCCACGGCGCGTCGGCCAGCGGCGCAAGCCTGTTTCTCGAGCCGCTGACCACTGTTGAGATTAACAACGACATCGTCGCGCTCGAGGAGCAGGAGGCGGAGGAAGTGCGCCGGATCCTCCTGGCGCTCACCGACACTTTCCGCGGGCGTCCCGACGATCTGCGCCGCACGATCGACGTGGCAACCGAACTCGATGTGATCCAGGCGCGCGCGCGTTTCTCGCAGATGGTGGACGGAGTCGAGCCGATCATCTCGAGGGACGGCACGTTCGAGTTGCGGGGCGCGCGCCATCCGCTGCTGGTGCTAAGGGGTCGGGAGTCATTACGAGAATCGAAATGGAGCGCCTCATCAGCTCGAGATTTCGATTCTCGTAATGACTCCCGACCCCATGTCGTCCCAGTCGACATCCTCCTCGTTCCTCCGACTCGCGTGATGGTAATCACCGGCCCCAACACCGGCGGCAAAACCGTCGCGCTGAAGACGGCGGGGCTGCTTGCCGCGATGGCGCAGGCGGGGCTGCACGTGCCGGCCGAGACCGGATCGCGACTGCCGGTGTTCCGGTCGCTCTTCGCCGACATCGGCGACGAGCAGTCGATTTCGGCCAGCCTCAGCACGTTCTCGGCGCACATCGCGAATGTCGTCTCGATGGATCGCAACCTGGAGTTGCCTGCGCTCGTGCTGCTCGACGAGGTGGGCGCCGGGACCGATCCGGTTGAAGGCGGAGCCCTCGGCATCGCGGTCATCGATCATTTCCGCAACCGCGGCGCTCACCTGATCGCGACCACGCACTACGACTCCTTGAAGTCGTACGCCTCCACCACGGAGGGAGTCGCCAGCGCGGCGTTCGGCTTCGATCCCGAATCGTTCGCCCCGACCTACTGCCTCGTGTATGGATCCCCGGGACGCAGCCTGGCGATCGAGATTGCGGCGCGTCTCGGACTGCCGGGCTCCGTCATCGCCTTTGCCCGCGACAACCTGACCGAGGAGCAGAAGCAGCTCGCCGACCACCTCGCGCGCGTCGACAACGACCTGCGCCTGCTCGAGCAGGAGCGGCGCCAGGTGTCGCAACAGCGCCTGGCCGTCTCGGAGTCGGAGAAGAAGCTGCGCGAGCGCGAGGAGACCTTCCGTCGGCGGCTCGACACGAAGCTTGACGACCAGCTGCGCGACGCGCGGCGCGAGATCGACAAGGTCATCGAGAATCTGAAGGCGAGCGCGCCACGCCTGGTCAACACGGGGCAGATGGGGGCGGTACGATCAGACGCGCGCGCAGCTGTTGAGGAGATCGTTGGGCGGGTCGGAGGCGGGCCAGCAGAAGGGCCGGCTTCCGACTTCGCGCCGCGCGCTTCGTCGGACAAGTCGTCGGACACGAAAGCCGGCCCCTCATCCACCGCGATCGAACCGGGCGCCCGGGTCATCGTCGGCGCGCTCGGCCTGGAAGGCTCCGTCGTCGAGCTGCACGGCAAGCAGGCCGAGGTTGATGTGCGAGGCAAACGGCTGCGCGCGCCGATCCGCGATCTGCGGGTTATCGATGGCCCGCCGCCGGCCGCAAAGGTCAGCGTGAACGTCGACCTTCAACCGCGTCAGGGCTCACTCTCGGAGCTGAACGTCATCGGCTGCACGGTCGACGAGGCGCTCACCCGCGCGGAAAAATTTCTCGACGAGACGACGATGACGGATCAGCATACGATCCGGATCATTCATGGGCACGGCACGGGCCAGCTGCGGCGCGCGATCGCCGAGTTCCTGAAGAACCATCCGCTCGTCGCCCGCTTCCATCTGGCGCCCCAGGATCAAGGGGGCGGCGGCGCGACAATAGTGGAGTTAAGAGACTGAAATGCACGAATGGGTTTATTCCCACAGCAGTTCATCGACGACCTGAAGCATCACGCCGACATCGTCGTCGTGATCCAGGACTACGTGTCACTGAAGAAGACGGGCGCGACGTACAAGGGCCTGTGCCCGTTTCACGGCGAGAAGACGCCATCTTTCCACGTCAATCGAGACAAGGGTTTCTTTCATTGCTTCGGGTGCGGCGTCGGCGGCGACGTCTTCAAGTTCCTCGAGCTGCACGACAAGGTCGGATTCGCGGACGCGGTGAAGCTGCTCGCGCAGCGCTTCGGCCTGTCGCTGCCCGAGATGGAGCAGAGCGACGAGCAGCGCGCCAGCGCCGCCGAGCGCGAGACGCTGCTCAAGGTGCACGAGTCGGCGGCCGCGTGGTTCCGCGAACAGCTCGCGTCGAACGCGGGGGCCCGCATTCGGCGGCAGATTGCCGACCGCGGCGTCAGCGACGGGACGGCCCAGGCGCTCGGCCTCGGCTTCGCGCCTCCGGCGCGCGAGGGGTTGAAAGGCGCGCTGCTCAAACAGGGCTACTCACAGGGCCTGCTTCTTCGCGCCGGTCTCCTCGTCCAGCGAGATGACGGCTCGGTGATCGATCGG
The DNA here is from genome assembly GCA_023265015.1 of Acidobacteriota bacterium. Classification (GTDB taxonomy): domain Bacteria; phylum Acidobacteriota; class Vicinamibacteria; order Vicinamibacterales; family UBA2999; genus Gp6-AA40. The sequence continues at coordinate 24,898 of JAHFUO010000004.1, forward strand.
TTCCGCAACCGGCTGATGATTCCGATCTGCAGGGACACCGGCTCCGTTATCGCGTTCGGCGGACGGGCCGTGGATGCCGATCAACAGCCGAAGTACCTCAATTCGCCGGAGACGCCGATCTATTCGAAGAGCCGCACGCTCTACGGCTTGAATCTCAGCAAGAACGCGATCCGTGAGCGCAAATTCGTCGTCTTAGTGGAAGGCTATTTCGACTGGGCGCAGGTCTATCAGGCCGGCTTCCAGGCGGTGGTCGCCTCCTGCGGGACGGCGCTGACCCCTCAGCAGGCGCAGCAGCTTCGTCGCTTTACCGGCAAGGTTGTCTTGAGTTTCGACCCCGATGCCGCGGGCCAGGGCGCGACCGCGAAATCCTGCGAAATGCTGGTAGCTGAAGGGTTTGAGGTGAATGTCGCCATACTGCCTGCCGGCGAAGATCCCGATACGTTTATCAGGAAGCACGGACACCACGGATACGCCGATCGGCTGCAGCAGTCGCGCCCTTATCTGGAATACCTCCTTGACCGGGCTGCGACCGCCCACGCGCTCAAGACACCCGAGGGCAAGGCCCGATTTGTCAGCGCAGTGTTACCGGTGGTGAACCGGATTCCGGACCGAGTCAGGCAGGAATTGTTCGTTCGCGAGGTTTCGGCTCGCGCCTCCGTTTCAGAGGATGTCATATGGGCCCGGGTGAAAAAGGTTACGACCGAGCGGCAGGCTGGGCTCAGCAGCAGCCAGCTCCCGGCACTCGGGCAGGTCACCAAGGCTGAAAAAGGGCTGATTTGGCTGTTGATTCACCAGTCGGAGGTCGCCTTGGTCGCTCTTTCGACACTGGAAACAGCCGATATTGAGGGACTCGCTTCCCGGTCGGTGCTGGATCTCGCCCGGAAACTAGACGAAGATAAGGGATTCTCACCATCAGCCTTTCTCGAGCGTCTAAACACGGTAGAGGCTCAGCTCGTAACCGGGATAGCGAGTGAAAGCGAGCCTCACGTCACAGATGCCGACGGCTGTGTGCGCATTATTCGACGACTCAGGTTTGAACGGGAGAGCGCGGCTCTCCAGCGTGAAATTGATCGGCTACAACAGTTAGGCGAGACGCAAAACGGCAAAGAGATGGACTCGTTGTCGATACGGAAGCGCGATCTGCGTCGCCAACTGGAAGACCTTATGTAGCGTGCGGAGGATCCACCTTGTCGATTGAAGAAAAATACGACGAAGTACGCCAGCTGATTCAAGTCGGCAAGGAAAAGGGCTACCTGCTGTACGACGAGGTGAACGAGCTTCTTCCCTCGGAGATCACCTCGTCGGAAGAGCTCGACGACCTGTTCAACGCGTTCGGCAGCGCAGGCATCGAGGTCGTCGATTCCGACAAGGCGTACCGCGGCGACAAGGACTTCGATCGCGACGGCTCGGAAGAAGGACCGGAGCTCGACCTCACCCCTGGCGCGCTCGACAAGACGAACGATCCCGTCCGCATGTACCTGCGCGAGATGGGCACGGTGCCGCTCCTCACGCGCGAAGGCGAGGTCGCGATTGCCAAGCGCATCGAGCGCGGGAAGCTCGCGGTCATCAAGTCGATTTCACGCACCCCGACGATCGCCAAGCGCATCCTCGTCATCGGAGACCAGCTTCGCGCGGGCGAGCGCACGATCCGCGAGCTGGTCATCTTCAGCGACGAGGAGATCACCGACGAGGTGATCGAGGATCGCAAGGTCGAGATTCTCGGCCAGATCGAAGAGGTCCGGAAGGCGCGCGCCAACTACGTGAAGCTCGCCGAGAAGATGGACGGGATCCTGAAGAAGGACAAGCGCAGGTACCGCCGCGCGCGCGTGCGGTCGCTGCGCGCCCGCATCGAGGTCTCGCGCGCCATCCGCCGCATCGAGTTCACCGAGACGATGAAGCGCCGGCTGATCGACGAGGTCAAGGACGCGGTCGACTCGGTGCAGCGCGTGCAGCGCGAGGTCGACGTCCTCGAGCGCCAGATCAATCCGAAGATCAAGGCCAGGAGCCCGAGGCTGAAGGAGGAGGAGAAGAAGAACCTCCTCAAGCGGCAGAAGGACATCAAGACGCATGTCAAGGGGATGATCGACGACCTCGAGGAGACGCCGGAGCGCCTCCGCCGGACGATCGAGGTCATCCAGCGCGGCGAAGCGCAGGCCGAGCAGGCGAAGAAGGAGCTGGTGGAAGCCAACCTCCGCCTCGTCGTCTCGATCGCGAAGAAGTACACGAACCGCGGCCTCCAGTTCCTCGACCTGATCCAGGAAGGCAACATCGGCCTGATGAAGGCGGTCGACAAGTTCGAGTACCGCCGCGGCTACAAGTTCTCGACGTACGCGACGTGGTGGATCCGCCAGGCGATCACCCGCGCCATCGCGGACCAGGCGCGGACGATCCGCATCCCGGTCCACATGATCGAGACGATCAACAAGCTGATTCGGACCTCGCGCGCGCTGGTGCAGGAGCTCGGGCGCGAGCCGACCTCCGAAGAGATCGCCAAGCGGATGGACATCCCGGTGGCGAAAGTGCGCAAAGTGCTGAAGATCGCGCAGGAGCCGATCTCTCTCGAGACGCCGATCGGCGAAGAGGAAGATTCGCATCTTGGCGACTTCATCGAGGACCGCAACATCGTCTCGCCGGCCGAAGCCGTGATCAACCTGAACCTCAAGGAGCAGACCGAGTCGGTGCTCAAGACGCTGACGCCGCGCGAGGAGAAGGTGATCAAGATGCGGTTCGGCGTGGGCGACGGCAGCGAGCACACGCTCGAAGAGGTGGGCCAGAACTTCGCGGTCACCCGCGAGCGCATCCGGCAGATCGAGGCCAAGGCGCTGCGCAAGCTGCGGCATCCCTCGCGGAGCCGGAAGCTGAAGGCGTTCCTGGAGGGTCGCACGTAGTTCGTAGGGCGGGTGCCGCGAAGCGGACCCGCCAACGGGTTCCGCGAAGCGGACCCGCCAACACTACGGGCCCGTAGCTCAGCGGTTAGAGCGGCCGGCTCATAATCGGTTGGTCCCAGGTTCGAATCCTGGCGGGCCCACTCAAAGGAAATCCCAGATCCCAATGACCAAATCCCAACGCCCAGACAGCATCGTGACCTTGGGGGTTTGGGTTTTGGGATTTGGGTTTTGGGATTTGGGATTTGAGTGATGTCTCCTGATCTCGAACGCCTCGTCCGGCTCCAGAATCTCGAAACCGCCATCGAGGATTCCCGCCGCCGGATAGCGGCGCACCCGCAGCGGGTGGAGGATGCCGATGCGCGCCTCGCCCGCGCAAAGGACGTGGTCGACGGGGCGAAACAGCGGCTGAAGGAAAGCCAGGAATCGCGCCGCGAACGGGAAAAAGAAGCCACGGCCTACCAGACCCGCCTCTCCAAGTTCAAGGATCAACTCTCCGCCGTCAAAACCAACCGTGAATACCAGGCCATGCAGGTCGAGATCGAGACCGCGCAGAAGGGGCTCGGCGCCGTCGAGGAGAAGGTTCTCGAGCGGATGATGGAAAGTGATGCGCTGACCGCGGAAATCAAGAAGGCCGAGCAGGCGCTCGTGGCGCTGCAGAAAGAGGTCGACGCGGAAAAGAAGGCCCTGGCCGAGGAGCGTGCCGCGGCTGAAGTGGCGCTGACGCAGGCGACCGAGCAGCGCGGTGCGGTGATCGCGGCGTTGGAGCCGCAGCTTGTCGCGCTCTTCGAGAACGTCGCGCGCGCGCGCAAGGGCGTCGCGCTCTGCAGCGCGACGCGCGATGGCCTCTGCTCCGCCTGCCACGTCCGGCTGCGGCCGCAGGCCTTCCAGGAAGTGCGCCGCAACGATCAGATCATCCAGTGCTTCAGCTGCAACCGTATCCTCTACTACATTCCTCCCCCGCCGCCGGTTGAGCCGGCCGTCACGCACGCCTCGTGACGGTTCGACTTCCGCTCACCGTCATCCCGTCCTTCGACCGTTGCTCAGGACGCCCTGAGCAGAGCCGAAGGGCGAGCTGAGTCGAGGGATGACGCAGCCGTCGCTGTTCGGGCCGCCGCAGAGCGGCGGATCCGCGCGCGCGAACATTGACGGCGGATCGCGCGGCAATCCCGGGCCCGCCGGCTACGGCGTTCGCATCGAGCAGGAAGACGGCCGTGTGATCGAACTGAAGGGATCGGTGGGGATCGCGACGAACAACGTCGCGGAGTACAGCGGGCTCATCGCCGCGCTCGCATGGGCGGTGCAGCATGGCGTCTCACGGCTGCACGTCCGTGCCGACTCGGACCTGCTCGTGAAGCAGCTGCGCGGGGAGTACCGCGTGAAGAGCCCGGGCCTTCAGCCGCTCTTCGAGCAGGCGCGCGCCCTCGTGCGGCAGATCGGCAACGTCAAGTTCGAGCACGTGCGCCGCGAGCTCAACAAGGATGCCGATCGCCTGGCCAATCAGGCGATGGATGAGGCCGCGGCTTCTCCCCGCACCTGACCGCCGTAGCGCGCCACCGCAAAGCTGCCGAGGAACGTGACCGCGCCACACGCGATCACGAAGTCCGCCGGCGCCACCGGCGTCTGCAGGTTCCTGATCAGCGCTGTCGCAATCAGCGGCGCCGTCCCACCGAACGCCGTCTGGCTGATGTTCTGCACCACGGCGACGCCGCTGAAGCGGATACGCGTCGGGAATAGATCGGCGGTGACGAACGCAAATGTCCCGTTGACGAGCGCGCCGGCCATCGCGCCCAGCGTCATCAGCGTGATGATGTTCACGCTGTGATCGCTGAGCGCGGCATAGAACGGATACGCGCCGGCCGCCAGCGCGAGCGCGCCGACGCGCAGCAGCACATGAGGCGCGTACCGGTTGGCGAGCCAGCCCGCGCCGAGAATCAGCACGGCGTGAAGGATCACTCCGTAGGTCTGCGCGAACACCGCGGTGGCCGGGTCGTACTTGAGCACGCTCGTCAAGTAGGCCGGCATGTGCGCGAAGAACAATCCCGCGAAGCATGCTGTGACCGCCTGGCCGGCGATGCCGGCCACAAGCTGCGTCGGATGCGTGCGCACGAGCTCGCCGATCGGCTCTTGTGACGCGGCGGCGAGGCGCTTCAACTCCAGGAACTCGGGCGACTCTTCAAACGCGCGGCGCAGCCAGAAGCTGCCCAGCCCCATGACGCCGCCGATGATGAAGGCGACGCGCCAGCCGTACAGCGTCGCGTCCGCCGGGCTCAACACGCGCCCGACGACGAGCGCGATCATCGTCCCGAGCGCCACGCCCGTGGTGACGCACGCGAAGACGACGCCGCAGACAAACGGCGCCTTGCGGGGCGCCGACTCGACGACATAGGTGATCGCGCCTGGAAGCTCGCCGCCAAGACAGAACCCCTGCGTCAATCGGAGCGCGACGACGAGAATGCTCGCGGCGATTCCCCATGACGCGTAGGTCGGTACAAGGCCGATGCCGAGCGTGGCGGCGGACGTCACGAAGATCGATGCGAGGAACACGCCGCGCCGTCCGAACTTGTCACCGAGGCGGCCGAGGATGATGCCGCCGAGCGGGCGCGCCAGATAGCCGATGGCGAACGTCGTGAAGGTGACGATCAGCGAGACGAGCGGGTCCTGGCTCGGGAAGACCGCCTGGCCGATCTCTCGGGCGAAGATGCCGAAGATGACGAAGTCGTAGTACTCGAGCGTGCCGCCGAGGCTGGCGAGCAGAATCATCCGCCATGCGGCCTTCGTCATTCCGCCCTGGTGTGCCGGCATGCGGGCGCATTCTCGCACGCCGGACGATAATCGGTTCAACGAATGTCGACGCTCGAGTATCCAGACGTGCCGCTGCACGACGTCATGCGTGCGACCGCCGCGCGCTACCCGGATCGTCCGGCGATCACCTTCAAGGGCGACACGATCACCTTCGCGCAGTTCGATCGTGAATCGAACCGGCTCGCGAACGGACTGGCGGTCGGGCTCTCCTCCGCGGATCGCATATCGCTGTATCTGCCCAACGGCCCTCAGTACGAGCTGGCGTTCTACGCGGCCAGCAAGCTTGGCGCGATCGCGTGCCCGATGAATCCTTCATACCGCGAGCGCGAGATCAGGTACCAGGTGAATGACGCCGGCTCGAAGGTCATGGTGACGCACGCGAGCCTGTGGCCGTTCGTCGACGCGTGCCGGGCGCAGCTTGGGAATGTCGAGCGGTTCGTCGTGGTCGGCGAGTCACCACGCGCTGACCGGGTCGTGGCGTACGACGAGATCATCGGCGGCGCGTCGTCGAATGCGCCTTCCGTGCGCGTTGACCCGTCGCAGCTCGTCGCGCTGCCGTACTCGAGCGGTACCACCGGGCTGCCGAAGGGCGTGATGCTCACGCACCGCAACCTCGTCTGCAATCACATGCAGTTTGGCTCCGCGAGCCGCCTCCAGGCGGACGATGTGTATCCGGTGTACCTGCCGTTGTCGCACATCTACGGCGTGGCGCTGATGGGACTGGCGATGTGGTCGGGAGCGCACCAGATCATCATGGAGCGCTTCGATCTGGAGGCACTCGTGAAGATCGTCCAGGAGCACGACGCCACGTGGCTGCACGTGGTGCCCCCGGTGCTGCTCGCCCTCGCGAATGCACCCGGCCTGGACGCATCGCAGTTCCGCACCGTGAAGTTCGCGCTGAACGCCGCGGCGCCGCTCGCGCCCGACGTCGCGCGCCGTGTCGAGCAGCGTCTGGGCTTCCGCGTGATTCAGGCCTACGGTCTCACTGAGGCGTCCCCCGACACGCATCTCAGCCCGCTCGATCCGGATCGCATCAAGCTGGAAAGCGTCGGCGTGCCGGTGGCGGACACCGAGCAGCGCGTCGTCGATCTCGAAACCGGCAACATCACGCTGTCGGCGGGAGAGACCGGCGAGATCATCGTGCGCGGCCCGCAAGTGATGAAAGGCTATTGGAACGCCCCGGAAGACACCGCGCGCACGATTCGCAACGGCTGGCTTCACACCGGCGACATCGGATGGATCGACGATCGGGGCTACGCCTTTATCGTCGATCGCAAGAAGGAGATGATCAAGTGCAAGGCGTTCAGCATCGCCCCCGCCGAGCTCGAGGCGGCGCTGCTCGAGCATCCGGACATCGTCGACTGTGCCGTGATCGGCGTCCCGGATGACGAGGCAGGAGAAGTCCCGAAGGCTTTTGTTGTGCCACGAAAGGGATGTACGCTCGATGCGGAATCGTTGACGGTGTTCTTCTCGTCGCGCCTGGCGGGCTACAAGGCGATTCGTCACTGGCAATTCACGGATGCGATTCCGAGGACGCCTTCCGGAAAGATTCTGCGCAGGACGCTGAAGCAGTCGTAGAGGCCGACCTTGGCAACCGTAGAGGCCGACCTTCAGCAACCGTAGAGGCCGACCTTCAGCAACCGTAGAGGCCGACCTTCAGCAACCGTAGAGGCCGACCTTCAGGTCGGCCTGAGAGGACCTATGACAGACGTGTTTATTGTGGGCGGCGCGCGAACGCCGATGACCGAGTACGTCGGCGCGCTGAAGGATGTGTCGGCGATCGAGCTCGGCGCGATCGCATCGCGCGGCGCGCTGCAGAAGACCGGCGCGAAGCCCGAATGGATCGACCACGCGATCTTCGGCAACGTGATGCAGACGAGCGCCGATGCGATCTACGGCGCCCGCCACATCGCGCTGAAGGCGTGCGTGCCGATCGAGGTGCCGGCGCTGACCGTGAATCGACTATGCGGCTCGGGGATCCAGGCGGCGATCACCGGCGCGCAGTACTTGCAGCTCGGCGAAGCGGCCATCGTGCTGACCGGCGGCGTCGAGAGTATGAGCCAGGCACCCCACGTGATTCGCGGGCTGCGCAGCGGCCTCAAGCTCGGGCAGGGCGCTCTGGAAGACTCGCTCTACGAAGGGCTGCGCGACTCGATGTGCAACATGTTCATGGCGCAGACCGCGGAGAAGTGTGCGGCGCAGTACAGCATCACGCGCCAGACGCAGGACGAGTACGCGATCCGCAGCCAGCGGCTCGCCGACGAGGCGTGGCGCGTAGGCCGCTTTGCCGATGAAGTCGTGCCCGTGGAGGTCACGACACGCCGCGGCATGACGCTGGTCGATCGCGACGATCACATGCGGCCCGACACGACGCTTGAAGGGCTCGCGAAGCTGCCCGCCGCGTTCTCGAAGGAAGGCACCGTCACGGCAGGCAACGCCAGCGGGATCGTCGACGGCGGCGCGGCCGTGATTCTCGCGTCAGAGAGCGGCATCACGGCGAAAGGCCTGAAGCCGATCGCGAAGCTCACCGCGTGGGCGACGGTCGGGGTCGATCCGAGCATCATGGGCATGGGACCGGCGCCGGCGATTCGCAAGGTGCTCGAGCGCGCACAGTTGTCGCTCGGTGACATCGATCTGTTCGAGATCAACGAGGCGTTCGCGGCCCAGTACCTCGCCGTTGAAAAAGATCTCGGCCTGGATCGCAGCAAGGTGAACGTCAACGGCGGCGCGATCGCGCTCGGCCATCCGCTTGGCGCGACCGGCGCGCGGCTGCTCCTGACACTGACGTTGGAGCTGCGCCGGCGTGGCGCGAAGCGCGGGATCGCGGCGGCGTGCATCGGCGGCGGCCAGGGGATCGCCGCGCTCGTGGAGACACTGTAGATGCAGATTTCGTACGTAGGGGCCGGCTTTTGGCCGGCCCTTCACTCCTTCAATAGCATGACGTGCGCGATGGCGAGCTCCCGCGAATGCGTCAGCGTGAGCAGCGAGCCGGTCCCGCCCATCGACTGAAATCGTGCCGCCGCGCCTTCGTGGAAGCGGATCTGCGGCGGGCCATGGTGCCGGACAACCTCGATACCCTTCCAGAACACGCCGCGGGAGTGGCCGGTCCCAAGCGCCTTCATCACGGCTTCTTTCGCCGCGAAGCGCGCGGCGAATGACGAGGCGAAATCGCGCCGGGCGTTGCAATACGCGATCTCGCCTTCGGTGAAGACGCGGTGCAGGAACCGGTCGCCGTACCGCTCGATCATGTCTGCGACACGCGCGATCTCGGTCGCGTCGAGCCCCACCCCTATAATCTGCATCCAGTGGACCGGCCCCGATCCTACATGACGCTTTCGCCGGTTCCAGCCAGCGTCTGTTGGACGCGCGAGCCGTGGGGCGCGGCGCTCCGGTGCCGGCCGCTCGAGGCGATCGCGCAACACCTGTTTACGACGCGACAACTGCAGTTACCGTCCGCCGAAGCCTGGCAGACGCTCGCGCCGTCGCTGGGGGTCGAGACGGACAGGTTCCTGACGCTCAACCAGGTTCATGGGCGAGAGATCGTCGCAATCCATCGCGGCATCGAGCCCCGCGCGCTGCGGTCGCTGCAGGACCATCGTCCCGACGCGGACGGTTTCGTGTCGGGCGCGCCCGACGTGGCACTGGTTATTCGCGTGGCGGATTGTCTTCCGGTGTTCATGGCAGACCGGCGCACCGGCGTGGTGGCCGCCGTGCACGTCGGCTGGCGCGGTACGGCGGCGCGCGCCGCCGTGGCCGCGAGGCGTGAATGTGGAAGCCGGCCCGCCGATCTGGTCGTCGCGATTGGCCCTGCGATCGGCGCGTGCTGCTAGGAGGTGGGGACGAAGCCGGCCGAGGCCTTTGCCGCGGCGGGGCACGAGCGCTATCTCATCGATCGCTGGTTTCTGGCGCCCCCGCCGCCGCGCGGAAGCTTCCGGCCTGCCCTGAACGAAGTCGAAGGGCCCGCCCTGAGCGGACTCGAGGGGCCCGCCCTGAGCGAAGTCGAAGGGCCCAGGCTGCGGCTGGATCTGCCCGGCGCCAACCGCGATCAACTCGTGCTTGCGGGTGTGTTCGAAGGCAACATCCACGTCGCCGGACTCTGCACGGCAATGCACCTGGACACCCTGACGTCATATCGCGCTGAAAGAGAGCAGGCTGGCCGTATTGCGGGCGTGATTCGCGCGACAACTGCGGTTAACAGGTAGCGCCGCAGCGACCCGGCACAATTCACGCGCCATCCCTGAACGTCCAGCGCATCAATCATTTCCACCGACGACACGTGCTGTCTACTTCCGGCCCCCGGCTTGCCTTGTCTTTGCGCGCCAGCGCACAGATGGAGGACGCCGTGGTCGTTAAAATCCACCCGAACGACAAGAGCAATCCACCCGGCAAACTTGCCGAAGCAGAACTGCATTTCACCGAGGGCGTCCTCGACGGCCTGAAGCTGATTGGCTTCGCGATCTGGGAGCGGCGGACCGGGGGCGGCCGTAACGTCACGTTTCCCGCGCGCACCTACTCGGTCAACGGCGAGCGGCGAAGCTTCTCGCTGCTCCGTCCGATTGGAGACGCCACGGCGCAGGACCGCGTTCGCGAGCTGATTCTCGAGGCGTACGCGGAGTTCGAGGAGAAGGCCGCCGTCGCATCGTAGGGCGGCCGTCGCATCGTGGGGCGGCCGTCGCATCGTGGGGCGGCCCTTTACGGGCCGCCTTTAATGGACGCGATCCGCGGCCCATGCTCGAGGCGTGTCGCGGTCCGCGGGATCGAACAGGCGCACGCGCGTCTCGTCGCCGAATTCGGCGCGCACCGGCCAGTCGAGCCGCGCGACCGGTGATGCAGGGAACTTCACCCGCAGATCGGGCGCTTCCCAATCCTCGACCAGCAGGAAGGGATGCCGCCCGATCGCCTGCATCGCCGCGAGCGCGGTGTCGAGATCGACGCCGAGCTGATCCCAGCGCAGGATCGGCACGCGCGCGTAGTAGCGGGCGCTCCCGCTCTCCTGCACCGCGACGATCACCGCGCCTGGCGGCAACGCGCTTTCGAGGTACTGGCCGGCCATGCGGTAGCGCGACTCGTATCGCCGGAGGTTGAACGCCTGCTCCTGCCGCGCGCGAGACGTGTTGAGCGAGCAGGCGAGGGTAAGGATCGCCAGCACGACGACACCGCGAAGCGTGGGTGGCAAGCGCATTGCCGCCTTCACAAGGAGGGCGCCGACGACCACGAACAACAGCGGGAACGCCGGCATCAGGAAACGGAGGTACGACCACTCGGCAAATACCGCGTATGGAAGGTAGGACGCGGTGACGATCGCGGCAACAAGCAGCGCCAGGAAGAGCGCGCGGCGCGCCGGCGGTGTGTCATCCCGGCCGCGGCGCGCGATCACGATGAGCAGCGCGATCGCCGCGACGCCAAGTGACGGCGCTTCGCCGTGGAGCAGCCGCGCGCCGTATCCGACAAAGTTCGGCGTGATGTTGCTGGACGCGAACAACTCGCCCACGGAGCCGTAACCGGAGCGCAGCGGGTTTCCGTAGAGACGCCACTGCATCAGCACGATCGCGCCGAGGGCCGGCATGATGCCGGCGGCGAACGCAAGAAGATTCTGCGGTCGAAGACGCCGGCGATCGTCGCGTGGCCAGCCGATCACCGCGAGCGCGACGATGGCGGCGACCGGCGCGAGGTTCGGGCGGGTCAGCATCGCCAGTCCGCTGGCGGCGCCGGCCGCAAGCGGCGACCCGGGCACGGGCGACAGCGCAAAGACGAACGCCAGCGCCCACCACGCCGTGACGGCGACGTCGCTCATCGGCTGGACGAGCTGAAACAGAAAGATCGGGCTCGTCGCGAGGAGCGCCGCGGCAATCACTCCGCTCGGGCGCGCGTGAAGCCGCGTCCCGAGCGCGTAGGTGCACAACACGGCCAGCGCGCCCAGGAACGGCACGACCAGGTACGCGGCCAGCTCGCCGAACACCAGGCGGAACGGCGCGATCGACAGCGGCAGACCGGCTGGATAGGTCGGCGCCAGCTCACCGGGCGTGCTGCCCGGTCGATAGCCAAGCGGCGTGAACGCCCACGTGGCGTTCGGCCACTCCACGCGCCGCGCCAGCGGCTCATCGTCCGTGATGCGCGCCGACGCGAGGAGCCGCGCCTCGCTGATGTACCCGGACGCGTCCGAGCCGGATGCGGCGTAGGTGCCGTTCGCGATGCCGATGCCGGCCGTTGCGGCGGCGATCACGATCGCGAGCGCCGGCGCATGGTCATCGACGAACCGCCAGGTTGACGAGAAGGCGTCGAGAAGCGCCGTGTCAAGAAGCGCCGCGCGGCCGGACAGTGCCGCCACGCCGAACGCGGCGAGCGCAGCGACGAGAGGTCCGCGCCAGTTGTGCGCGGCGAAGTACAGCGGTCCCGCATGAACGGTGAAGCCGCCGGTGACGGAGACGACGATCAGGAGGAGGAAAGCGCAGGTGCCCACCCCGACCAGCAGGCGCGCGGGAAGCACTACTGCAGCACCGGCAGCAGGCGGGCGTTCTCCTTCTGCCGTTTCGGGGGCAGCGTCGACTCCTCGCGGAGCGACTTGTCGAACTCGGCGCGGAAGAAGCTGTCCTTGAGGCCGCCGTCGATGATGTCCCAGGGCAGCACGGTGTCAGCGGAGCGGTCGCGGAAGACGAAGAAGTGCGCGTCGACGCCGACCTCGGCTACGGCCGCGCGCCAGTTGCCGCCGTTGCGCTCCGCCGCTTCGATCGCGGGAGCCACGCGCCGATCGCCGAGCGACAGCAGCGCCTGGTAGAACGAATGCCTCTCCGACTTGATGTTGAAGTACACGTTGTCGATGCCGGCGGTCAGGCTGCGCATCCGCTGGATCTTCCGCTCGATCGACTTGTCGTCTTCCATCGGCAGCCACTGGTAGGCGGTGCCGGGCTTGGGTACGAGCGGGTTCACGCTCCCCACGATCCGTCCGACGTGCCCCCGCCCCTTCGCGTGGCGCATCATCGTCTCGCGCAGCTGCAGCGTGAGATCGCGGATGGCGACCAGGTCGTCATCGGTCTCGGTCGGCAGCGCGATCATGTAGTACAGCTTCAGGTTCTCGAACCCGGTCGCGAAGATCATCTCCGCGGCCGCGAGGATTTCCTCGTTGGTGATCGTCTTGTTGATCACGCGGCGCAGCCGATCGGATCCGGTTTCGGGCGCAATCGTGATCGTGCGCTCGCCGCTCTCGCGCAGCAGCCGCAGGATCGTCGGCGTGAGATCGTCGAGCCGCAGCGACGCGGGGCTGATCGAGTAGCCCATCTCGACGAGCCGCGTCAGGATCTCTTCGATCTCGGGGTGATCGCACAGCGCAATCGAGACCAGCCCGACGCGATCCGAGTGGCGCCGCGCGTTCTCCGCGAGCTGCAGGATGCGGTCCTTCGGAAACGCGCGTACCGGCAGGTAGTTGTAGCCCGCCCAGCAGAAGCGGCACAGGTTCGCGCAGCCGCGGACGATTTCCACCAGGAAGCGCGAGCCGAACTCCGTCTCGGGCGTGAAGATCGTGGTGGCGGGTGGATCAACGGCATCCGTCGTGCGCAGCGCCGCCTTTTTGACCGTCGCGGGCGCGTCGGTGCCGGGCTTCGGAACGAAGGCGTCGATCGTCCCGTCTTCGCGGTACCGCACCTCGTAGAAGGACGGCACGTAGAATCCGCGCACCGCCGACAGGCGTCGAAGCAGGTCCCCGCGATCGGACGCGGCCTTGAAGGCGGTGACGAGCGGCGGAATCAGCGCCTCGCCTTCGCCTGCCGCGATGACGTCGGCAAACAGCGCGAGCGGCTCTGGATTCACGAATGTCACGGCCCCGCCGATCATCACCAGCGGATCGCGGTGCGTGCGCGTCTCCGCGCGCGGCTTGAGGCCGGCGAGCCGCAGCAGCGTGAGGACGTTCGTGTAGTCCCACTCGAACGACACCGAAAACGCGAAGACATCGAAGTCGCCGACCGGCGTCTGCGATTCGAGCGTCAGCAACGGCGTGCCGCTCGCCAGCTGCGCGGCCAGCTCCGTCTTCGGGGGCAGGAACACCCGCTCGCAGACGATGTCGTCTTCGGCGTTGAACAGCGTGTAGACCGTCTGGAAGCCGAGGTTCGACATCGCGACGAAATACGTGTTCGGAAACGCGAGCGCCACGCGCAGGCGGCCGCCGTGCGGCTTCGACACGTAGCCCACCTCCTTCGAGAGGATCTGCCGGGCGCGCTCACGCTGCTGCCACATTGTCATGGAAATGATTGACGCGCGGGAGCTCGTACGTGTCGTCGAGCTCCGCCGGAGGCGTTCGCGGGTTCCGGGCGTCTACTTAGTCTACGGCATCCGCGCGAACCCCAAGGGTTCGCGCCGCACACCGCGATACCTCTCCGCCGAAGCCTTGGCGGAGGCGGACCGGCCTAATTCTGCCTGCGCAGAAACGCGGGCACGTCGAATGGCGACGAGAGATCGAGGCCGCCCTCATCGGCCGGGACCGGCCCGGTCGCCCCGTGTGCCAGCGGCAGCGACAGCTCGAGCGCAGGCCGGCGGTTCACCGTGAGCGGCGGCAGCATGATGCCGCTCGACGGTTGGGCAGGAGCCATCTGCATCACCGGCTCCGCCTGCGAGCCCTCGGCACGCGCCAGATGCGTGGTGTAGCTGGCGAGATCCACCGGTGTCGGCAGCGCCGCCGCGGGAACCGTCCGCGTGCTGCCCTTGCGATCGAAGCCGGTCGCGATCACGGTGATCTTCACCCTGCCCGTGAGGTTCGGATCGATCACGGCGCCGAAGATGATGTTCGCATCCTCGTGCGCCGACTCCTGGATCACGCACGAGGCTTCGTTGACCTCCATCAGCGACATGTCGGGACCACCGGTCACGTTGATGATCACGCCGCGCGCGCCGTTGACGGAATTGTCTTCGAGCAGCGGGCTCGACACCGCTCGCTGCGCCGCCTGCATCGCGCGGCCCTCGCCGTCCGCGACGCCGGTGCCCATCATCGCCACGCCCATGCCGGACATGATCGTCTTCACGTCGGCGAAGTCCAGGTTGATCAGCCCGGGCACCAGGATCAGATCCGAGATCCCCTGGATGGCCTGGCGCAGCACGTCGTCCGCCATCTCGAACGCCTCGGTCATCGTCGTCCGCCGGTCGACGACCGCCAGCAGGCGCTCGTTGGGGATCGTGATGATCGTGTCGACGCACTCGCGCAGCGCGTCGAGGCCGTTTTCCGCGTGCATCGCGCGCTGCCTGCCCTCGAACTTGAACGGCTTCGTGACAACACCAATCGTGAGCGCGCCGAGCTCGCTGGCAAGGCTGGCGATGACCGGCGCGGCGCCTGTGCCGGTGCCGCCGCCGAGGCCGGTCGTGACGAAGACCATGTCGGCGCCGGAGAGCGCGTGGATGATCATGTCGGTGTCCTCGAGCGCCGCCTGCCGCCCGATGTTCGGATCCGCGCCCGCGCCAAGCCCCTTCGTCAGCTTCTTTCCGAGCTGAAGCTTGACCTCCGCCCTGCTGTGGTCCAGTGCCTGGGCATCGGTGTTCGCGACGATGAACTCGACGCCGCTGAGGCCGACCTCGACCATGCGGTTCACGGCATTGCTGCCGCCGCCGCCGACACCGATCACCTTGATCTTCGCGCCTCGCCTCGCTCCGGGATCGAGCGTCAACCGCAGCTCCTGTGCGTCGCCCGCATCGGGTTGCCTCATACGTGGCCTCCTGCCTGTTCAGAAAAATTCTTTGAAGATTCCCCGAAGCCTGCCGGCCATCCTGCCGAATGCGCCGGCGCCGACCCGCGCCGCGTCCGGCTCGCGGTTGCGATGCGCATAGAGCACGAGCCCCACCGGCGTTGCGAACGTCGGGCTGTTCACGTGATCGGCCAGCCCGCCGATATCCATCGGCGACCCGCGTCGAATTGGAAGATCGAAAATCTGTTCCGCGATTTCCGGCATACCTTCAAGGATCGAGCCGCCGCCGGTGAGCACGATGCCGGAGTTGAGCGCCTTCTCATAGCCCGCGCGGCGGATCTCGTCCCAGACGAGATGGAAGATCTCTTCCGCGCGCGGCTGGAGAATCTCCGAGAGGATCCGGCGCGCCATCAGCCGCGGCTTGCGGCCGCCGACGCTGGCCACCTCGATGGTCTCGTCCTCGTCGACCATCGATGACAACGCGCACCCGTTCTTCCGTTTGACCTTCTCCGCATCGGGGATCGGCGTGCGCAGGCCCACCGCGATGTCGCTGGTGAAGTGATCGCCGCCGACGGCAACGACCCCGGTGTGCCAGAGGCTGCCGCGCTCGAAGATCGCCAGGTCGGCGGTCCCGCCGCCGATGTCGACGAGCGCCACTCCGAGCTCCTTCTCGTCCCGCGTGAGCACCGACTCGGACGCCGCGAGCTGCTCGATGACCGTGTCGGCCACGTTGACGCCCGCGCGGTTGACGCACGCGATCAGGTTCTGTGTCGACGAGACCGCGCCGGTGACGATGTGGACGTTGACCTCGAGGCGCGCGCCCGTCATGCTCACCGGGGCGCCGATGCCGTCCTGCTCGTCGACCACGAAGTCCTGCGGCAGCACGTGCAGGATCTCGCGTCCCGTCGGAAGCGCCACGGCCTTGGCCGCATCGATCGCGCGCCGCACATCGTCGCGGGTGATCTCGCGGTTCTTGCCGGCGACCGCGATCACGCCGCGGCTGTTGAAGCCCTTGATGTGCGGGCCCGACAGCGCGAGGTGCACCGAGTCGATCTCGACGCCTGCCATCAGCTCGGCTTCCTCGATCGCCGTCTTGATCGAATCAACCGCGGCATCGACGTTCACGACGACGCCGCGCTTGATGCCGCGCGACTCGGCGACGCCGATCCCCACGATGTCGAGGGTGCCGTCATCGAGGCTCTCGCCCACGACGGCCGTGACGCGCGACGTGCCCACGTCGAGACCCACCAGATATCGCTCCCTTCGCGCCACTTAGTCCTCCGTTCGCCGGGTCCGCTTCGCGGCACCCGGCCTACGTACGTGGGGCGGGTCCGGCCGAAGGCCGACCCGCCGCATTACTTTCGCTGCGGCCGGACGTACACCCGTTCATCAAACCGCAGGTCCACATAGTCAATCGCCGGAATCCGTTCACGCAGCGCCGGGACGAGATCGAGGTACGACTGCAGCCGCTCGGCGAACTGGTCGTTGCCGACGCGTACGAGCGCGGTGTCCCCCTTGAGCAGCAGCACCGCATCGCGCACGTCGCTGACATCGATCTGGGAGATGCGTTTCGCGAGGTCGGGTCTCGTCTGCAGCGCGGCGAGTACGCGCGACGCGAGCCCGGCCCTCGCGTCGTCGATGAGCGGGCCGTTGTCGCGCGGCGGCGCCGCCAGACCGTCGATGATCGGCAGGTCGAACTCGGCGTAGTTGGGGCCGAACTGGTCGATGATGCCGCCGCGGTCGTCGATCAGATAGAGGTCGTCGCCGACCCGCCCGATGCCCATCGGCTGCCGCTCGGAGATCGCGACGGCCACCATTCCGGGCAGCACGCGGCGAATGGCCGCGTCCGCCACCCACGGCGAGCTCAGAAGCTTCTGGCGCCACGCCTCGAGATCGACCGTCACCATGTTGGTCCCGCGCAGCCCATCGAGCAGCGCGACAACCTCGCCGCGCGACAGGCGGGAGTTGCCGCTCACGTTGATGCGTGTGATCGTGAGCGCTTCGGCCGAGAGGACGAGCAACGTCAGGCGGTAGCCCGCGTAGAGGATGAGCGCCAGAAGCACCGCCGCGCGCCACGCGTTGCGCCACGAGAACGCGAAGAACCGCGTCCTGCGGGCGGGAGCCACGTGGGCGCGGCGGAAGCGCTTGTCGGCAGGCGCGGCAACCGGCATCAGCGCGCTCCTCCGCGCTGCCCGAGCGCCTCGATGAGCGGCTTCGCCAGCGATCCGATCGAGCCTGCGCCAAGCGTGATCACCGCGTCGCCCGGACGCGCGACGTTCAGGATCGCGGGAATCACGTCCTCCAGCCCCTTCGCCACGTGCACGGGACGACCGGAGCCGCTGCGCACGGCGTCGGCCAGCGCCTCGAGCGTCACGCCGTGAATCGCGTCTTCGCCTGCCGCGTAGATGTCGGTCAAGACGATCTCGTCTGCCTCGCGCAGCGCCGGCCCGAAGGCGCCCATCAACTGCTGCGTCCGTGTGTAGCGATGCGGCTGAAACGCCACGATCAGGCGCCGGCCGAGCGTCGCGCGCGCGGCCTCGAGCACGGCCGCGATTTCCGTCGGGTGATGACCGTAGTCGTCCACGACGAGCACGCCGCCTGTTTCGCCGTGACGCTCGAAGCGCCGCTCGGCGCCATGAAAATTCGCGAGCGCCGCCGCAACATCGCTGAACTCGACCCCGAGGCGATCCGCCACGGCCACCGCCGCAAGGGCGTTCTGCAGGTTGTGGCGGCCGGGTATCGACAGCTTCAATTCGCCGATCCGATCACGCTTCGCGTCCTGTTTGCGATGCACGACGCAGCGTCCGCCAAACGATCCGAGCTCGACGTCGGTTCCCTCGATGTGAACAGGCGCGACGGAATCGCTCAATCCATATGTCACGACGCGACGCTTCACGCGCGGCAGCACGGACGCAAGCGCCGCGTCGTCGGCACAGGCAACGACGGCGCCGTAGAACGGCACCTTGTTGGCGAAGTCCGTGAAGGCCTGCTGCAAGTCGGCGAAGCTCCCGTAGCTCTCCATGTGCTCGTGATCGATGTTGGTCATCACCGCGATGGTCGGCCAGAGCATGAGGAACGACCGATCGCTTTCATCCGCTTCCGCCACCAGGTACTCGCCGCGCCCGAGACGCGCATTGCTGCCGAACGCGCTCAACCGCCCGCCGACGACCGCCGTCGGATCGAGTCCCGCCTGTTCGAGCACGACCGCGATCATCGACGTCGTCGTCGTCTTGCCGTGCGATCCGGCGACCGCGATGGAAAACCGCAGCCGCATCAGCTCCGCCAGCATTTCCGCGCGCGGGATCGTCGGAATCCCGCGCCGGACCGCCTCGACAATCTCGGGGTTCGTCGCTCGAACCGCCGAGGAGAAGACGACCACTTCCGCGTCTCCGAGATGCTCCGGCCGGTGCCCCTCGTACACCGTGACCCCGAGCGTCGCGAGCCGGCCGGTCACATCGGATCGCTTCAGGTCGGAGCCGCTGACCTCGTACCCGAGGTTGGCGAGCAGCTCGGCGATCCCGCTCATGCCGATGCCGCCGATGCCGACGAAATGAATCCGCCGCGTCCTACCGAGCATGGTCATGGGGTCGGGAGTCATTACGAGAATCGAAACGTCCTCGTCGTCGGTGCCTAGTTTCGATTCCCGTAATGACTCCCGACCCCTTATCCCGCCAGCTCCAGCACCTTGTCGACGATCACCTTCGCGGCGTCCGGTTTTGCCAGCCGCCGCGCCGCGGCGCTCATGCTCGATCGCTCCGTCTCGTTTGCCGCGAGCGCGATGATCTGCGCCGCCAGGAGCCGGCCGGTCAGCGCGTGCTGCTCGATCATCCGCGCCGCCCCGCGCGTCACCAGCGCCTCCGCGTTCCTGCGCTGGTGATCATCAGTCGCCGTCGGGAGCGGCACGAGAATCGACGGCCGGCCTGCCGCCGTCAGCTCCGCCAGCGTGGTGGCGCCGGCGCGGCAGACGACGAGATCGGCCTGCTTCATCTCGCGGTCGATGGCGAACAGGAACGGCTCGACCCTGGCCTCGAGGCCAGCGCGCTTGTATGCATCGCGGACCATTTCCAGATCGCGCTCTCCCGTCTGATGCGTGATCGCCATTCGTGGGGCGGCGGCAGCCAGCCGCGCCGCTGCCTCCACCATGGCCATGTTGATCGCGTGCGCGCCCTGAGAGCCGCCAAAGACTAGGACCCGAGCCGCCCCTGGCGGCGAACCGTTTTCATCATTTACGCCTCCGAAGAATTCCGGCCGGACCGGATTGCCTGCCACGAACGCGCGCCCCGCGAAGAAGCGGGCGCTCTCCCCGTAGGTCACCGCCGCCGCCTTCACCACGCGCGCGAGAAGACGGTTGGTGACGCCGGGCATGGCGTTCTGCTCCATGAGCATCGTTGGAACCCCGCGCAGCGCCGCGAGCAGCACGACAGGTCCCGAGCTGTAGCCGCCAACGCCGATGACAATCGACGGCTGCCGCCGCGAGATCACGCGCCAGGCGTCGATGGCGCTGGCGGGAAGGAGCGCGATCCCCCGCGCGAGCGCCGCCGGCGATTTGCCTTTCAGTCCCGCGCTGCGAATCGTGTCGAGCGCGAACCCTTCGCGGGGAATCACGCGCGCTTCGATCCCAGCCGCCGTGCCGACAAAGACGACATCCGCGTCGGGCACGCGCGCGACCAGCACGCGCGCCACCGCGATGCCGGGATACAGGTGACCACCCGTCCCGCCGCCGGCAATCAACACGCACAAACTCACTCATACTCCCGTGCGATGGTGCGACGGTGCGAATCGTGCGACGGTGCGTCCGACGGTGCGGCGTGCGACGGTGCGTCCGACCGTGCGGTGAGCGACGGTGCGATAGTCGGTGAGAGGTGCGACGGTTCGGCAGCCAGTGTGACGTTCGGTTCGCACCCTCGCACCCACTGTCGCACCGTGCCACCCTCGCACCCTCGCACCCACTGTCGCGTGCCACTCTCGCACCGTCGGACGCACCCTCGCACCCTTGCACCGTCGCACCGTCGCACCGCAGGTTCCGGTCCGGTTCATGCATCCGCCGATTCGTGTTGAGAGATGTTGAGGAGCACGCCCATGCCGAGCAGGTTGATCAACAGCGACGATCCGCCGGCACTCACCAGCGGGAGCGGGATTCCCTTGGTCGGCATCAACCCGAGCACGACGCTGATGTTGATGAACGCCTGGACGGCGATCATCGTGGTCAGCCCGAGCGCGACGAACGATCCAAACGTGTCCTCGGCGCGCATCGAGATCCGCAGGCCGCGCCATGCAATCACGCAGAAGCAGAGCAGGATCGCGGTCGCGCCGATCAGTCCAAGCTCCTCGCCGATGACCGCGTAGATGAAATCGGTGTGCGGCTCCGGCAGGTAGAACAGCTTCTGCACGCCCCCCATGAGGCCGCGGCCGAACACGCCGCCGGTGCCGACCGCGATCAGCGACTGAATGATCTGGAACCCGTCGCCAAGCGGATCCGCCCAGGGATCCCAGAACGCCATCAGGCGCCGCCGGCGATACGGCGCGCTCACGAGCACGATGTACATGGCCGGAAGCGCGGCGAGCGCGAGGCCGAGGAAGTAGCGATAGTGGAGCCCCGCGGCAAACACCATGGTCGCCACGATGAGCACGAGCGACATCGACGTGCCGAAGTCAGGCTGCAGCAGGATGAGCGCGACCACGACGCCCAGCACGAGGCTGATGGGCAGCAGCGAGTACGACAGGTCGTCGATGCGGTGCATCCGCCGTTCGAGCATCATCGCCGCGAACAGCACGCAGGCGACCTTCGCCAGCTCCGACGGCTGGATGCCGAGCCCACCGATCCCGAACCACCGGTGCGTGCCGTTCACCGGCGAGCTGAAGAGGACCGCGACGAGCATCACCACGACGCCTCCGAGCAGGCACCAGATGAACGCCTCGTTCCGGTACGTGCGGTAGTCGACGCGCATCGCGACCGCGAGCACCGCGAAGCCGAGCACCGTCCAGAGCGCCTGTTTCGTGAGGAAGAAATACGGTTGCTGGAAGCGCTCGAGCGCCACGACCGCCGACGCGCTGTACACCATGACGATGCTGGCGCAGGCCAGCAGAACCGTCGCGGTGAACAGAATCCTGTCAGATTTGAGCTTACGCGCCACGCCCGTCTTTCTGGCAGGCCATAAAGGCCCGCCCTACTTCGCCCGAAACTTCCTTTGCGCGCCGGTCCTCAACCCCCGTGCTTCGCAGGGGCCGGTTACGCCGGGTTGCGAAGCAAGGTGATGCAACCCATCACCTGCGCGCCCTCTTTGACCGCAGATCCGCTAAGATCGGCGATTCGCGCTTGTGCGCCGTAGCCAAACGCGACGTGTCCGCCGTAGCCGTTGGGCGAAGGCGGAAGGCGCAAGCAGTCAGCAGTCATCAGCCGGCTCGTGGAATGGGACATCCACCTCACAGACCGGGGTAGTCTGTGTTCCCAGCGGTAGGCTCCCATCCGCATCGGGCCGACTGACGACAGCTCACTGCTCCACGCTCTACGCTCTCGCCACTTTTTCTTCGTGTTCTTCGTGACCTTCGTGGTTGATTCGTCTTTGTGCACTTGTCACGATCTCCTTCCGCTCGCCTTCTCGATCAACAACTCGACCTCTTTCTTAAATGTCTCGCCGCGCTCCGCGTAATCGCGGAACCAGTCGAAGCTTGCACAGGCGGGCGCGAGCAGCACCACGCCATCGGGCCGCGCCGCTTCGTGTGCCCGTTGCACCGCGTCGCGCATCGACGAGGCCTCGGTGACCGGCACCGTGCCGCTCAGCGCCTCGCGCACGAGCGCCGCCGATTCGCCGATGGCAATGACCGCGCGTCCACGCGCCGCCAGCGGCTCGCGCAGCTGCTGCAGATCGCCGCCCTTGAAGCGGCCGCCGACGATGGCGACGACACCGCACTCGAAGCTTTCAATCGATCGCTGCGCAGCTTCGACATTCGTCGCCTTTGAATCGTTGACGAAGCGGACGGCACCCAGCCGGCCCGCCGGCTCCATCACGTGCGGCAGGCCATGGAATCCACGCAGCGCGGCGACCATCGCGCTCTGTCGCGCGCCCGTGAGGTAGCTGGCCGCGGCGGCGGCAAGCACGTTGTTCAACATGTGCCGGCCGGTGAGCTCCACCGCATCGAGCGGAATCAGCCGCTCGGTGTCCGTGCCGGTGCGGCGCACGATCCAGTCGTCATGGACGACGAAGCCGTCCGCGATCGAGCCGCCGAGCGAGAACGAGACGCGCCGTGCCGCACTCCTCGTGCCCTGCTTCATCACCAGCGCATCGTCGGCATTGAGGACCGCCCAATCGGCCGCCGTCTGGTTCGCGAAGATGCGCGCCTTCGCGGCGGCGTAGGTCTCGATCGTGGGGTGGCGATCGAGGTGGTCGTCCGCGACGTTCAGCCACACCGCGATCCACGGGCGGAACGTCGTGGTCGTCTCGAGCTGAAAGCTGCTCGCTTCGACCACGTGGACCGTATCCGGCGCGGACTGATCCACCTGCGCGCTCAAAGGGGTGCCGATGTTTCCGCCGAGCAGCACCTTCCGTCCCGCGGCGTCGAGCATCCGGCCAATCAGCGTCGTCGTTGTCGACTTCCCTTTCGTTCCAGTGACCGCGATTACGCGGCCGGCAATCCATCGCCAGGCGAGCTCGAGCTCGCCGATGATCTCGACATGCCTGGCGCGCGCGGCATCGAGCACCGGCTGCTCGAGCGGGACGCCGGGACTGAGAACGATCAGATCGGCGCCGGCGAGCGTGGCGGCCCGGTGCCCGCCGAGCTCCAGCGTGACGCCGGCGGCGCGCAGCCGGTCCGCGCCTTCGAATGTGTCGCGCGCCTCGGTCACGGTCACGTCTGCTCCGCGTGTCACCGCGAGCTCCGCTGCGGCCATGCCGCTTCGCGCGGCCCCCACCACGACGACCCGCCGCCCACGCACCGAGAATCCAGTCGCACCCACGCCATCACCGCAGCTTCAGCGTCGTCAGGCTGAACAACGCAAAGATGACCGCGACGATCACGAAGCGCGTGATCACCTTCGGCTCGCTCCATCCGATGAGCTCGAAGTGGTGATGTATCGGCGCCATCTTGAAGACGCGCTGGCCGGTCAGCTTGAACGAGGCGACCTGGATGATCACCGAGAGCGCCTCGATGACGAAGACGCCGCCGACGATCGGCAGCAGCAACTCCTGCTTGATGAGGATCGCGACCGTGCCGAGCGCGCCGCCCAGCGCCAGCGATCCCACGTCGCCCATGAAGATCTCGGCGGGGTACGAGTTGTACCAAAGGAAGCCGAGGCTCGCCCCGACGAGCGCACCGCAGAAGATCGTCAGCTCGCCCGCTGGCGGAAAGCGCACGAGGAGCAGGTACTGCGCGAGCACCGCGTGGCCGGTGACATAGGCCAGCGCGGTGAACGCGCCGGCCGACACGGTAAACGTGCTGATCGCCAGGCCGTCGAGGCCGTCGGTGAGATTCACGGCATTCGTGGCGCCGACGAGCACGAGCACCGCGAACGCCACATAGAACCAGCCGAGATCCGGAATGCGGTCCTTGAAGAACGGAAAGATCAGCCGCGTGTTGTAGAGGTTGTGCGCGGCCAGCTGCATCAGCGCGAGGCCGACGCCGATGCCGATGAGGATCTGCAGCCCGATCTTGTAGCGGGGGATCAGGCCGTGATGCGAGTGGCGAACGATCTTCAGGTAGTCGTCGGTGAATCCCACGGCGCCGAACGCCATCGTCGACAGCACCGCGATCCAGATGTAGGCGTTCGAGAGATCCGCCCACAGCAGCGTCGGGACGATCGCCGCCGTCAGGATCAACAACCCACCCATCGTCGGCGTGCCCGCCTTGGCGCGGTGCGACTGCGGGCCCTCCTGCCGGATCACCTGGCCGATCTGGAAATCGCGCAGCTTGCGGATCATCCAGGGGCCGAGCGCGAGACTCAGCGCGAGCGCCGTCAGGCTCGCCGCGGCCGTTCTGAACGTGATGTAGCGCGTCACGTTGAACACGCTGTAGTAGACGTGCAGCGGATAGAGCAGGTAGAGGAGCATCAGGAAAACTCCCCTGCAATCCGGTCCGCAATGAGATCGGTCCTCGTGCCGCGCGATCCCTTGACGAGCACGAGATCGCCGGAGCGAACGGCGGCCGCGATCGCGGCGGCGGCCAACTCGCTCTTTTCGAAATAGCCCACAGACGACGGAGGCATGCCGGCGGCGATCGCGGCATCCGCCAGCGCGCGCGCGGGCGCACCGCCGACGGCAAACAGGAGCCGAAGGCCTGCCGACGCGGCGAGGCGGCCGCTCTCCCGGTGGAGGGCCGTGGCGTGTTCGCCGAGCTCCAGCATCTCGCCAAGCACCGCGACTTTGCGCGCCGCGCGGCGTTCCTTTGCGATCACGTCGAGCGCGCGCGTCAGCGCTGCCGGGCTCGAGTTGTAGGAATCGTCCACGAGCGTGATGCCCCCGCGGAGCCGATGCACGGCGCCGCGGCGATCGGCGGGGCGCAATGCGGCTGCGCGCGCGGCGATCGCATCGAGAGACACGCCGAAGTCGAGCGCAACGGCGGTGGCCGCAAGCACGTTCGCGAGGTTGCCGCGCCCGAGCAGCGGCGTTTCAATCAGCCGCTCGCCCGCCGGCGTCGTCACCCGCGCGCGCATGCCATCGATGCCGCGATCCTCGACATCGCGCGCCCGCACGACGGCGCCCTCGCTTTCGCCGAACGTGATCGTGCGTCCCGAAAAGCTGCGCGCGCGCGCCATCACGCGCGGATCGTCCGCGTTGCAGACGAGCACGTGACCCGGCTCGGCGTGCTCCAGGATCTCCGCCTTGGCGTCGGCGATCGCGTCGGGGGAGGCAAAGAAACCCAGGTGCGCATCGCCGACGTTCGTCCAGACGCGAACGTCCGGATCGGCAATCGCCACCAGCGTGCTGATCTCCCCCGCGTGATTCATACCCAGTTCCATCACTGCGACGTCGGGCCTGTCGCGCAGCTGCATCAGCGACAGCGGCAGCCCGATGTGGTTGTTCAGGTTCCCCTTGTTCTTCACCACCCGGAACGTCGCGGAGAGGAAGTCCGCGATCGTGTCCTTCGTGGTGGTCTTCCCCGCGCTTCCCGTGATCGCGATGACCTTTGTCGGCGCCGCCTCTCGCACGGCATGCGCCAGGTCCTGGAGCGCGATCGTCGTATCCTCAACCTCGACGATCGCCGCGTCACCGTAGGGCGGGCCTTCGCCCCTCGACAAGCTCGGGGTGACCCCGAGCGGGGTCGAGGGGTCACGGCCCGCCTGGCGGGGCGTGAAGCCCCGCCCTACGCCGTCGACCATCGCCCCAATCGCGCCGCGGCCGAGCACCTCCACAACGAACGCGTGACCGTCAAACCGCGGGCCGCGAAGGGCAACGAAGAAGTCGCCCCGCTGCAGCGTCCGCGAATCGGTGACGACGTTTCCGATCGCCTGCTCCGGATCGCCCGAGACGATCCGTCCCGCCACCGCCGCGGCCAGCCAGCCGACCGTCAGCCGAAGCGCGCTCACCCAACCCGCGACTTCACGCGCCGCGCCTCCAGCGCCTCGCGCGCCACGGCCACGTCGTCAAACGGCGTGACGCGGCCGTCGATCTCCTGGTACTTCTCGTGCCCCTTGCCGGCAATCAGGACGACGTCTCCCCTCGACGCACGGCCGACGGCGTTCAGAATCGCTTCGCGGCGATCCGCGATCGCCAGCACCTCGGCGTTCCCCTGGCGCGTCTCCGGATCGGCTCCGCGCTTCACCTCTTCGATGATGCGCGCGGGATCCTCGCTGCGCGGGTTGTCCGATGTGATCACGACGACGTCGCTCAGCCTGGCGGCGACCATGCCCATCAGCGGGCGCTTCGTCTTGTCGCGGTCGCCGCCGGCGCCAAACACGGTGATCAGGCGGCGCGATGCGAGCGGCCGCGCCGTCTCGAGCAGGTTCCGCAACGCGTCGTCGGTGTGCGCGTAGTCGATCACGACGGTGATGTCGTCCGCCGGCGACGTCGCCAGCTCGAATCGTCCGGGCACGCCGGGCAGCAGGTTCAACCCGTGCTCGATCGCGTCGACGGGCACGCCGAGCGCCGCGGTCACTCCGGCCGCGGCGAGAATGTTGTAGACGTTCGGCTTGCCCACCAGCTTCGACTTCACGCGCGCAACGCCCTGAGGCATCCGCACGTCGAACGCGAGGCCGTCGAGCGCGAACGAGAGCGGGCTCGGCGACACGTCCGCCGCCTTATTGATCGCGTACGTCACCGGGCGGCCAGCGAGGTCCAGGAGCGTGCCGCTGCGCGGATCGTCGGCATTGATCGCAGCCGGCGCGTCCGGCGGGAGCATCTCGAAGAGACGGCGCTTCGCGGCGAAGTAGGTTTCCATGTCCCCGTGAAAATCGAGGTGGTCGCGCGTGAGGTTTGTGAAGACCGCAGCAGCAAACCTGACTCCATCCACACGGCGCAGCGCCAGCGCGTGCGACGACACTTCCATCACGCACGCGCCACAGCCGGCGTCAACCATCTGGCGCATCAATCCCTGGACGTCCGGCGCCTCGGGCGTCGTCCGCGTGGCGGCGAATTCCTTGTCGCCAATGCGATACGTGACCGTCCCCATCAAGCCGCAGCGGATGCCGGCGGCTTCGAAAATCGCTTGCATCAGATAGCTGGTCGTCGTCTTGCCGTTCGTCCCCGTGATGCCGACGACTTTCATCCGGCGGCTCGGGTGGCCGAAAAACTCGGCAGCAAGCAACGCCAGCGCCAGCCGTGCGTCGCCGACGACAATCCACGGCACGGCAACCGGACCCTCGGCAACACGCTCCGCGACCACGGCCACTGCACCTGCCGCAATCGCCTGTGGCGCGAACACCGCACCGTCCGCTTTCAGTCCGGGGAATGCAACAAATACACACCCCGGCTGCGCCTGACGCGAATCGTGCGTGACGCCGCTGCACGCCACGTCGAGCGCGCGGGCGGCGGACGGCATGACGGGGCGCTGCTCCGGCGGCAGCGCCTTCGCCAACTTCTCCAGCAGCTCGCGAACGGTCATGGCTGCGTCGTGCCCGGGGTGAGCGCAGTCGAACCGCCCGCGGTGAGCGCAGTCGAACCGCCCGCGATGAGCGCAGTCGAACCGCCCGCGGTGAGCGCAGTCGAACCGCCCGCCAGGCGGATGGGCCCGGCCTGGCGCTCGAGCCAGAGGGTGCACAGCGCGTCGCGATCGATCGGCGCGCCCGGTTCCGGCTCCTGCCGGGTGACGGTGCCTGCGCCATTGAGGCGCGTGGTCATGCCGAGGCGCGCGAGCGTGTGCAGCGCATCGCGCGCGCTGAGCCCCCGCAGGTCGGGGAATATCGCCTCCGACCCCTGCGAGGTTCCGGCCACCGTGACGATGCTCGGCGCCCTGCCGGCCGTCGACGCCGGCTGTTCGTGGGAGTCCTCGGCGTCGTACCGGGCGACCAGGAGCGGCGGCGCGGGGTTGATCGACGGCGGCACGCCGTACTGCCGCATGATCGCGGTGGCGATCCGTTTGAAGATCGGACCCGAGACCGGGCCGCCGTAATAGCCGTTGGCGCCGTGCGGGGAATCGAGCACGATGACGATCGTGAAGACCGGCTTCCTGGAAGGAACAAAGCCGATGAACGACGCGTTGTAGTCGGACTTCGAGTAGCGGCCGGCCTCGAGCTTGGCGGCTGTCCCCGTCTTGCCCGCGACGGTGTATCCGGGAATCTGCACCATCGTGGCCGTCCCGCGCTCAACGACCTGCTCCATGATGGTCGTCAGCTCCGCCGCGACGCTCTGGTTGATCGCGCGGTGAACGACCTTGCGCCGGACCGGCACGCGTCGTCCATCCATGATCACCGCGCGGACGACGCGCGGCTCGATCAGCTCTCCACCATTCGCCACGGAGCTGACCGCAGCCGCCATCTGCAGAGGCGTCACGCCGACCTGGTATCCCATCGACATCGAGGCGAGCGCGCCTTCGTTCTGCTTCGCGGGATCCCAGAGGATCCCGGGACTCTCTCCTGGAAAGTCTGGTGACGAGGGCCGGCCGAAGCCGAACCGTCGCGCATAGATGCCGAGACGCTCCTGCCCGAGCCTGAGGCCGACCTTGATCGCACCGATGTTGCTCGACATCACGATGACGTCGGTGAAGGTCAGCACACCGTGGTCGCTCGTGTCGTGGATCACGCGGGAACCGAGGCGGAGGACCCCGCCGCGCACGTCAATGACGTCGTCGGGATGGACGACGTTCTGCTCGAGCGCCGCCGACGCGGTGACGATCTTGAATGTGGATCCCGGCTCGTAGAGATCCTGGATGGCGCGATTTCTTCGCTCGTCGTCGCTCGCGTCGCGGTAGATGTTCGGGTTGAACGTGGGCGCGTTGGCGAGCGCGAGAATCTCGCCGGTCCACGGATCCATGATCACCGCCGTGCCGCCGGCCGCGTGGTTGGCCGCGACGCCTGCCTGCAGCTCGCGCTCGGCAATGTGCTGCAAGTATTCGTCGATCGTCAGCTCCAGCGTGGCGCCGGTGGTGGATGGCCGCTCGATCCGGCTGAACGCGTGGCGCTTGGCGTCGGTCTGGATCAGCACCGTGCCGGCGTGCCCTTTGATCAGGCCATCGTACGTCGCCTCGAGGCCGGCCAGGCCGGCGTTGTCGAGGCCGACGTATCCCAGCAGGTGCGCGGCCAGTTCCTTGTTCGGATAAAAGCGCCGGCTCTCCTTCATGAAGCCGACGCCCTCGAGCTGAAGGTCGGCCAAGCGCCGCGCCTGGTCGCGCGTCACCTGGCGGCGGACGTACACAAACGCGCGACCGCGACGGATGCGATCCGCCAGCGCCTGCCGATCAGCGGGGGTGCAGTCGCCGAGCGCGCCGCACAGCGCCGCAGCGGCCTGCGAGGGATCGCCGATTTCGGTGGGGACCGCGTAGATCGAATCGGCGTCCACGCTGTAGGCGAGCACGTGGCCGCGCCGATCGAGGATCTCGCCGCGCTTGGCCGATGCGGCGACCGTCCGCATCTGCTGGCGCTCGGCGCGCACCACCAGATCGGCGTGCCGGTAGACCTGCAGGTACACGAGACGCGCCTCGATGCCCGCTGACCACAACAGCAATCCAACGGCGGCGACGACGAGTCGGCGCTTCAGCGTCGTGCGCCAGGCGTTGGCGGGCGTCTCGGCCACGTGCTTGGTTCCCCTTTACCGGCGCGCGACGACGGATCGAGGCGGCGGCGCCGTTGGCGTCACGCGCTCGATAACCGAGGCGTCCTCGGCCGCGGGCGACACCATCCCCAGTCGATCGGTCGCGAGCCGCTCGATGCGCGCGGGCGACCGCAGCGTCTCGATCTCGAGCCGGAGGTGGCGGTTGATCTCCGCCTCGGCGGCCCGCTCCTTCTCCATCTGCTCGATGCGGTAGCCGTGCCGCAGCAGCTCGAAGTGCTGCCACGCGGAGAAAAGGAGCACCGCCACGAGAAACACGCCAACCGCGACCGAGCGCCACAGGTCGCGATGCCGCTCGCGATCGACCTCGCGCACGATCGGGTTGTTGCGGACGTCTTTCCTGATCGCGTATTCGAATTCGCCGCTCATGAGGATGCCCGCCCGGTCTGTTCCGCCACGCGAAGCTTGGCGCTCCGCGCGCGCGGGTTGCGTTCGATCTCCGCCTCGGCCGGCACGATCGGCCGTTTCGTTCGAATCCTGAGCCCGATCCCTTCGTCCTGGAGCGCGCGCAGCGTGTGCTTCACGACCCGGTCTTCGAGCGAGTGAAACGTCATCACCGCCATCCGTCCTCCATCCGCGAGCCGCCGCGCCACGTCGCCGAGAAAGATGTCGAGCCCGTTGAGCTCGCGGTTCACCCAGATGCGGATCGCCTGGAATGTCCGCGTCGCCGGATCGATTCGCGAATACCCCTTCCGCGGAACCGCGCGCCGGACGAGATCGGCGAGCGTTCCCGTCGTCTCGATCGGCGCTCGTTCCCGCGCGGTCACGATCGCTCTGGCGATTCGCCGCGAGTGCCGCTCCTCGCCGAACTCGTAGATCACGTCCGCGAGCGTTCGCTCGTCGACGTCCCGGATCGATTCGGCGGCCGTCGGTCCCGACGTGGGATCCATCCGCATGTCCAGCGGATCATCCTTCCGGAAGCTGAACCCCCGCCCCGGCGCATCGAGCTGCATGGACGAGACGCCGAGATCCGCCAGCACACCGTCCACGTTCCCCGCGCCGAGTTCGTCGAGCACCGCGTTGAAGCGGCGGTAGTCCGAGTGCACGAGCTCCACGCGATCGCCAAACGTGCTCAACGCGGCGCGCGCTTCGGCCAATGCCGCGGGATCGCGATCAAATCCGATCAGCCGCGACGCGCCGCCTTCGAGCAGCGCGCTGGCGTGGCCGCCGAGGCCGACAGTGCAGTCGACAAACACACCGCCGCGCGAGGGCGCCAGGTGCTCGAGCACCTCCGCGACCATGACGGGCTCGTGACTTGGGCTCATGGCTCATGGCTCGTGGCTCAAGCAAGAGCGTGTATCCCCTGAGTCGCAAGCCGTGAGTCCCATGAGCCCTGAGCCGTGAGTCGTGAGCCTGCTCATATCCCATGCTCCGAGAGCTTGAAGCCGTCCTCATCCATCCACGGCTCGTGGAGCAGCTTCTGTGCGAAGCGTTCTTCGTTCCAGACTTCGAGGTAATCGATCTTGCCGAACACGCGCACATCGCCGACAATCGATGCGCTGTCGCGCAGCGGCGGCGGGACGACGATCCGCCCCTGGCCGTCGAGCTCGCTGGCTTGGCCGTAGTAGTTGACGCGATCGAGGAACTTGAGGCGCGAGGGATGGTTGCCGGGCATTTTCGACAGCTTCAGCTCGACCTCGAGCCACACGGGCATTGGATAAATGCGGACCGATTCGCCCGTGACGCTGGTGACGAACACGTCGGGGCCGTGCAGATCCTGAATCGCCCCACGAAATACCGTCGGGATCTTCAGTCGACCTTTGTCGTCGATTCGCGTCTGGGCACTGCCCCGCAGGCCTAATTGGTCCACTTTCATCCACAAAAATCCACCCGGATAGTAGAACCCAAGGCATTCGATGTCAACCGGCAAATCGTTCACAGATCTGCACTTCCGTGGCGGGGGATTGGGGTCAGACCCCGGTGATGCGCCGTACCGGGGTCAGACCCCGGTGACGAAGCGACTCAACTTCGCGTGCTAGGCTGGGGATTCATGCTTCGCGCGGCGCTGATCGGCCTTCCTTCCAGCGGAAAAACCACCCTCTTTCAACTCATGACGAGCATCCGCGACGCGCCCCGCGGCAAAGGTGACGTCAATATCGGGATCTCGAAGGTTCCTGACGATCGGCTCGACAAGCTGACCGCGATGTACAACCCGCGGAAGCGCGTTCCGGCAACGGTCGAGTTCACCGACATGATTGCGCCCGCCCGCGCCGGCGCACAGGCACTCGTCGACGTGGCCGGCTACAAGAACGCCGACGCGCTGGTCCACGTCATTCGCGCGTTTCGCGATGCGGCGGTGGCGCACCCCGCCGGCTCGATCGATCCCGCGCGCGACGCGCAGACGATGGAGGACGAGCTGATCCTCGCGGACCTCGGCGTCGCTGAGCGTCGGCTGGAACGGATCGAGAGGGACCTGAAGAAGGGACGATCCACGGAGCTCGAAAAGGAGCGTGACCTCGTGCAGCGATGCAGGGAAGCGCTCGAGCAGGGCACCCCCCTCCGTGCCTTGCAGCTGGCGGGCGACGACCTCAAGCGGCTGCGCGGCTTCCAGTTTCTCTCTGCCAAGCCGTTGCTCCTCGTGATCAACCTGGACGAGGCCGACGTTGCCGATGTCGGCGCCGACCTGGCGCGCGCGGCGGACAAGACCGGGCTCACCGCGTTCCTCGCACACGCCTCGACGCGGGCCGTGGCGCTGTGCGCGAAGATCGAGCTGGAGATCTCGCAGCTCGAGGGCGCCGATGCCACCGCCTTCCTCGCCGATCTCGGTCTCGCCGAGTCGGGGCTGGACCGCGTGATCCGCACGAGCTACGACCTGCTCGGGTATGTCTCGTTCTTGACGGTTGGCGAAGACGAGTGCCGCGCCTGGTCAATCGCGCGCGGAACGCAGGCGCAGCTTGCGGCCGGCGAAATCCACACCGACATCGCGCGCGGATTCATCCGCGCGGAAGTCGTTGCCTACGACACGCTCATCGCGCGCGGGACGATGGCGGCCTGCCGCGAGCACGGCGAGGTCCGCCTCGAAGGCAAGGAATACATCGTCCAGGACGGCGATATCATCAATTTCCGCTTCGCCACGTAGTGAGATCTTTACGCATCCTGATCCTCGAGGCCCAGGTGCCGTTCGTGCACGGCGGCGCCGAAATTCTCGTGCGCCAGCTTGCCGGCGCGCTGACCGCGCGCGGCCACGAGGCCGAAATCGTCTCGGTGCCGTTCAGGGATTACCCGAGGGAAGAGCTGTTCGCGGGCGCCGAGGCGTGGCGTCTGCTCGACGTGACGAAGGCGGCCGGCGGCGACATCGACCTGGTGATCGCGACGAAGTTTCCAACCTACTTTGCCCGGCACCCGCGCAAGGTGCTCTGGCTGGTGCATCAGCATCGCGCAGCGTACGAGCTGTGCGGCACGAGGTTCAGCGACTTCGCCCACACGGAACGCGACGTTGCCGTCCGGCGCCGGCTCATTGAAACGGACACCCGCATGCTTGCCGAGTGCGTCGGCCACTTCACGATCGCGAAGACCGTGTCCGAGCGTCTGCTCACATACAACGCGATCGCGTCCGAAGCGCTCTATAACCCGCCGAAGCTTGCCGAGCGGCTGCGAAGCGGCGCGTACGGCGACTACGTGCTCACGGTGACCCGCCTCGAGCACGTGAAGCGCGTCGACCTCGCCATCGACGCGTTCGAGAAAGCCGCGGCTTCGGTTCGCCTGCTGGTCGCCGGCGACGGCTCGGCCCGCCAGGAGTTGAGCGACTACATCGATCGCCGCGGTTTGCGCGATCGCGTCACCCTTCTCGGGCGCGTGGATGACGACACGCTGATCGAGTTGTACTCAGGGTGCCTCGCCGTGCTCTTTGCGCCCTATCAGGAAGACTACGGATACGTCACGCTCGAATCCTTTCTCTCGCGCAAGCCGGTCATCACTGCGCGCGACTCGGGCGGAACGCTCGAATTCGTCGCCGACGGCGTCAACGGCTGCGTGTGCGACCCTACGCCTGACGCGCTGGCGTCGGCCGTCAATCGACTCGCGGCCGATCGCGCGCTGGCCGCGTCGCTCGGCGAGCGCGGATATGGCGTCGCGCACGGCATCACGTGGGATCATGTCGTCGAGCGTCTCGTTGGCGCCGCGCAGTACGCGCCAGCGGCTGGAGCCATGGCATGAGAGTGGTCGTCGCGGAAGCGCGCGCTCCGTTCGCGCGAGACGGCGCGGAGCTTCACGCGCAATCTCTCCTCGCCGAGCTGCGCAAACGGGGGCACGAGGCGGAGAGCGTGGCGCTGCCGTTCGCTGCCCACAAGTCCGAGCTCCGCGCGCAGGCCTGCGCGTGGCGGATGCTCAACCTGTCCAGCAGCAACGCGCGGCCGATAGACGTGCTCATCGCCACGAGGTTCCCCACCTGGTGCGCGCGCCATCCGCGCAAGGTGGTCTGGCTGATCCATCAACACCGCGCCGCCTACGAGTTGTTCGGGAGCAAGTACAGCGACTTCACCGTAAGCGACGAGGACGCGCGGCTCCGGCAGGAGATCATCGATCTCGACTCGCGGATGCTTCGCGAATGTCAGCGCATCGTGACGAACGCGCACAACACTGCGAATCGCCTGCAGCGATTCAATGGCATCACCGCGAAGCCGTTGTATCATCCGCCGCCGATTGCCGACCGTCTCCGCGCGGGCACCTACGGCGACTACGTGCTCGTCGTGGCTCGACTCGAGCCGCTGAAGCGCGTGGACCTCGTGATACGGGCGATGTCGCACGTGCCGGCACCGATCCGGCTGGTCGTCGTCGGCGACGGCTCGCAGCGGGCGGCGCTCGAGCGTGACGCCGCTCTATCGGGTGCCGGCGATCGAATCGAGTTCGCCGGCGCGCTCTGGGGGGATAACGTGGCGGATCGTTACGCCGACGCGCTTGCCGTCGCCTACGCACCGTTCGACGAGGACTACGGCTACGTCACCCTCGAGGCATTTCTCGCGTCGAAGCCGGTCATTACGGCCAGCGACTCGGGCGGACCGCTCGAGTTCGTGGTGGACGGGACGAACGGACTCGTGTGCGATCCGGATGCGCGCGCGATCGCTGCGGCCATCAACCGGCTCGCTACGGATCGTGAACTGGCCGAGCGCCTTGGCCGCGCCGGACGCCCTGTTGCGCAGGCGATCACGTGGGACGGCGTCATCGAGCAGCTCCTTGGCTGAGCCTTCAACCGTGTCGATCGTGATTCCCGCGATGAACGAGGCGAATGCGATCGGTGGCGTCGTGTCGGGTCTGCGCGCCGCCGCCCCATGGCGCGAGATCCTCGTCGTCGACGACGGCTCGACCGACGATACGGCCGCGCGCGCCGGCGCCGCCGGCGCGTGCGTGATTCGTCACCCGTACAACAAGGGCAACGGCGCGGCCGTGAAGAGCGGCATCCGGCGCGCCGGCGGTGATTTCGTCGTGATCATCGACGCCGACGGACAGCATCCTCCTGAAGACGCGCAGCGCATCGCGGCGCGGCTCGGCGAGTACGACCTCGTCATTGGCGCTCGCAGCCCGGCAACGCAGGCGACGTCCGCGCGGCGGGCAGGCAACGCCATGCTCAACCGGCTGGCGAGCTACCTGACCGGGCGGCCGATCCCGGATCTGACCTCCGGTTTCCGCGGTGCGCGCACCGAGTGCCTCCGCGAGTTCATGCACCTGCTGCCGAACGGCTTCTCGACTCCCACGACGACGACGCTCGCGTTCATCAAGGCGGGGTACAACGTCGCGTTCGAGCCTGTTCACGCGCGGCAGCGCGCCGGCCAGTCGAAGATCCGTTTCGCGCGCGACGGCGCCAGGTTCTTTCTGATCCTGCTGAAGGTCGTGACGCTCTTCAGCCCGCTGCGGATCTTTCTGCCGATCAGCGCGTCTTCGTTCGCGGTCGGCTCGCTCTACGGCCTTTGGAACATGGCTGCGAACGGCAAGATTCCAAACGGCGCGGTCATCCTCATTCTGTTCGCGGTGAGTGTGTTTCTCGTCGGGCTTGTGTCCGAGCAGATCGCGTCGCTGCGATTCGAAGGCCCCAAGAAGTAGCGCGCATGCGGCCGCTCGTCATCGTTCCGACCTACAACGAGCGGGACAACCTGCCGCTCCTGATCGAGCAGCTCTTGACGATTGACGGGCTGAGAATCCTGGTCGTTGACGATGACTCGCCGGATCAGACGGGACAGGTCGCGGACGAGTTCGCCGCGGCGAATCGCGCGCGTGTCCAGGTGCTGCACCGGACGGGCAGGCGGGGCCTCGGGTTGTCGTACATCGACGGCATGTACGTCGCGCTCCGCACCGACTCGACGCATATCTGCCAGATGGACGCGGACCTTTCGCACAATCCCGCCGACATCCCACGGCTCCTCGCCGCCACCGAGCGCGCGGAGTTCGCGATCGGCTCGCGATACGTGGCCGGCGGCCGCATCGAGAACTGGCCCCCTCACCGCCGCATGCTCAGCGCGTTCGCCAACCGCTACATCCGCGTCATTACCGGCCTCGCGATCCGCGATTGCACCAGCGGGTTCCGCTGCTGGCGACGAGCGGCGCTCGAGAAGCTGCCGCTCGCCTCGATCCGCTCCGACGGCTATGCCTTCATCGTGGAGCTCGCCTGGGAGGCATCGAAGGCCGGTTTTCGATGCGGCGAGGTGCCGATCACGTTCGTCGAACGGCGGAGAGGCGCCTCGAAGCTTTCAACCTGGGTGATCCTGGAATCAGCGATACTCCCGTGGCGGCTGGCGGCGCGGCGAAAGTAAGCGCCTCCGTTCTTGCCTGCAAGCTATTCCCGTGGTACGGTTTATCGCTCTGCATGCCAGATCAGCGCTCGACCAGTCCCTCCGGGCTCAGCATGTTTTTTCCCGCCTACAACGACGGCGGCACCATCGCGAGCCTCGTGATACTCGCGGTCCAGGTTGCCGGCCGGCTGACCTCCGACTTCGAGGTCATCGTCGTCAACGACGGGAGCACTGATTCCACCAAGGCGATCCTCGACGAGATCGCGCGGACGTATCCGCGCGTGCGCGTGATCCACCATCCGCGCAATCGCGGCTACGGCGCGGCGCTGCGGACCGGTTTTGCCGCCGCGACGAAGGATCTCGTGGCGTACACCGACGGCGACGCGCAGTACGATCCCGCGGAGCTCGAGATCCTGTGGAACAGGCTGACACCGGACGCCGACATGGTGACCGGCTACAAGATCCGCCGCTCTGATCCGCTGCATCGCGTCGTGATCGGACGTCTCTATCACTACACGGTCACGCTCCTGTTCCAGCTGCACGTGCGCGACGTCGACTGCGACTTCCGGCTGATGCGGCGTGAGATCTTCAATCGCGTGAAGCTCGAAAAGAACACCGGCGTCATCTGTCTCGAGATGATGCGTAAGATCCAGGATGCGGGCTTCCGCGTCGTCGAGGTGCCGGTCCATCACTACCACCGGACGCATGGACGATCGCAGTTCTTCAACTTCAAGCGAGTCTTCTGGACCGGCATCGACGTGATGAAGCTGTGGGTCCAGCTCGTCGTGCTCGGGCGCGGCCGCTCCAGCACACCGGTGTTGTTCAGAAATCCGACGATCGGCGGCGCCGCTCCGCCCGAATCCACCAAGCCGTGAACGCGTATCGCGAGTGCTATCGCGATCGCCGCGTGATGATCACGGGCGGTCTCGGTTTCATCGGCAGCAATCTCGCCCACCAGCTCGCCGCCCTCGGCGCCCGCGTGCTGATCGTCGACTCGCTCATTCCCGCCTACGGCGGCAACCTGTTCAACATCAGCGGCATCGAGGATCGCGTTCGCGTCAATGTCGCCGACATCAGGCAGCAGAGCACGATGAACTATCTCGTGCGCGACCAGGACGTCATCTTCAATCTCGCGGGCCAGGTGAGCCACATCGACAGCATGCAGGATCCGTACACGGACCTGGACATCAACTGCCGCAGCCAGCTGACCGTGCTCGAGGCGTGCCGCCGGAACAATCCCGACGTCAAAGTCGTGTTCGCGGGCACCCGGCAGATCTACGGCCACCCCGACACGCTGCCCGTGACCGAGGACCACCTCGTCCGGCCGACCGATGTGAACGGAATCAACAAGGCGGCGGGCGAGTACTACCACCTTGTCTACAACAACGTCTTCGGCATCCGCGCCTGCTCGCTGCGGCTGACGAACGTCTACGGCCCCCGCCAGCTGCTCAAGCACGATCGCCAGGGCTTCATCGGCTGGTTCATCCGGCTTGCGCTCGAGAACCGCGAGATTCAAATCTACGGCGACGGCACCCAGCTTCGCGATTTCGTCTACGTCGACGATGCGGCGGATGCGTTTCTGCGCGCCGGGGTGGATGACGCCTCGAACGGCGAGGTGTTCAACGTCGGCGGAACGGAGCCGATCAGGCACCGCGACCTCGTTGAGCTGATGCTGCGGACTGCCGGCTCCGGCCGCTTCCGGTGCATCGAGTGGCCGCCCGAGAAAAAGGCGATCGACATCGGGAACTTCTATGCCGACTCATCGAAGATTCGGCGCGTGCTCGGGTGGGAGCCGGCGACATCGCTCGCCGACGGCCTCGCGCGCACGTTCGAGTTCTACCGCGCACACCTCGATCAGTACGTGCCTGCGGCCGGAGAGCAGGTCGAAGCCCTGTGACCGCGCCCGAGATTCCGTTCATCGATCTCCGCCCGGGCGAGGATGACAGCGCCGTTCGCGGCGCGATTGACCGCGTCATCGCGCGCGGCTGGTTCGTGCTCGGGCCGGAAGTCGAAGCGTTCGAAGCGGAGTTCGCGGCGGCAAGCCACGCATCGCACGCGGTCGGCGTCGGCACCGGCACCGATGCGATCGCGCTGCTGCTGAGGGCGATGAGCATCGGGCGCGGCGATGAGGTCATCGTGCCGGCGCTCACCGCGGCATACACCGGCCTCGCCGTGATGCTCGCGGGGGCGACACCGGTGTTTGCCGATGTCGATCCCGAGCGGCTGACGCTCGATCCAGCGGCGTGTGACGCCGCGATCACACCGAGGACCGTCGCGATCATTCCCGTGCACCTCTACGGCCAGCCGGCGGACATGAGTGCGCTCCAGGCGCTCGCCGAGCGCCGCTCGGTGGCGTTGATCGAGGACTGCTGCCAGGCGCATCTCGCCATCTCCGACGGCGTTCCGGTCGGCACGCGCAGCGCCGGCGGCGCGTTCAGCTTTTATCCGACGAAGAATCTCGGCGCGCTCGGGGATGGGGGGGCGGTGATCACCAATGACGCCACGATCGCGGAGCGCGTGCGGCGCCTTCGCAACGGCGGTCAGACCGATCGCTACATCCACGTTGAAGCGGGAGCCAACAGCCGCCTCGACGAACTCCAGGCGGCGGTGCTGCGCGCGCGTCTTCCGTTCCTGGCGCGATGGACGAGCCGCCGCCGTTCGCTCGCGGCCGCGTATCGCCGCGCGCTGCCCGAGACCATCCGGCCGCTGCGCGAGCATGACGCCGGTCACGTGTACCATCTGTTCGTCATCCGCTCGCCGGAACGCGACGCGCTGCAGTCGCACCTGCGCGCGTCGGGGATCGAAACGCTCATTCATTACCCGGTGCCGCTGCCGGATCAACCGGCCTTTGCCGGCGTCCGCCGCGGCGAGTGCCCGAACGCGGCGCGTGCGGCGCGCGATATCCTGTCGCTGCCGCTCAATCCGCGCCTCGCCGACGCGGACGTCGCGCGCATCTCGGACGCGGTCGGCGCATTTCAGAAGGGACGTATCCTCGCGTGAAAGCGCTCATCACCGGCGGTGCCGGCTTCATCGGCTCTCACCTCGCCGAGCGGCTCCTCGATGACGGCCACGAGGTGAGCGTCCTCGACAACCTGTCGACCGGATCCATCGACAACATCGCCCATCTCAAGGGGCGCGCCGGCTTCTCGTACACAATCGACTCGGTCACCAACGAGTCGCTGCTCGCCGAACTGATCGACGGCAGCGACGTCGTGTTCCACCTCGCGGCCGCCGTCGGCGTGAAGCTGATCGTGGAGCAGCCCGTCCACACGATCGAGACCAATGTCCACGGCACCGAGGTCGTGCTCAAGCACGCGAACAAGAAGAAGAAGCTGGTCTTCATCGCCTCGACCTCCGAGGTCTACGGCAAGAGCGCGGACGTCCCGTTCCGCGAAGCCGCCGACTCCGTGCTCGGGCCGACCGACAAGCACCGCTGGGCATACGCGTGCAGCAAGTTGATCGACGAATTTCTGGCCCTGGCGTACTGGAAGGAAAAGAAGCTGCCGGTGGTGATCGTACGGCTCTTCAACACTGTCGGACCCCGGCAGACCGGTCAGTACGGGATGGTCCTGCCGACGTTCGTCCGCCAGGCGCTGGCCGGGCAGCCCATCACCGTGTTCGGTGACGGCACACAGTCGCGCAGCTTCACCTACGTCGGCGATGTCGTCGAGGCACTCGTGCGGCTGGCGGGAGAGCCGCGCGCCGTCGGCGGGGTCTTCAACATCGGCAACATGGGCGAGGTGAGCATCACGGACCTTGCCGTGCTCGTGAAGACGATGGCCGGCAGCTGCTCGAGCATTCAGTACATCCCGTATGACCAGGCGTACGAGGCGGGCTTCGAGGACATGCCGCGCCGCGTGCCGGACATCACGAAAATTCGAAAGCTCGTCGGGTACGAACCAAAGGTGAAACTCGACGAAATCATCCGTAAAGTCATCGATCACATGCGCGCGAATTAAGGGGAGAACGTCGTACAATGGCGCCAGTGAAATACCGCATCCTCGCCCTCCTCGCCGTGCTCATCGTCTGTGCTGCAGCCGCGCACGCACAGCAGCCGCTCGGACTCCAGATTGCGAACGGCCGCGTGACGCTGCACGCGCAGAACGTTCCGGTGAGGACGATCCTCGCCGAGTGGGCGCGGCTGGGCGGCGCGAAGATCGTCAACGGCGATCGAGTCGCCGGCGCGCCGGTCACGCTCGACCTCGAGAATGTTCCCGAACGGCAGGCGCTCGACATCATCCTGCGCGGCGTGAGCGGCTACATGCTGGCGGCCAGGGATGCAGCTGCATCCGGGGCGTCGATCTACGACCGCATCATGATTCTGCCCACGAGCGTCGCACCGCGGAATCCTCCCCCGTCCGCGCCCGTCGTCTCGCGCGGGCCCGCTCCCATCATCAGCAGGCCCATTGCCGCGCAGCCCGACGATCAGGATGCGGACGACGATCCGCCGCAAGACGTTGCGCCGGGGGACGAGGACGGCGCCCCAATTCCGCGCCCGCTTGTGCTCCCGCGTCCGATCCCAACGGCGATCGGTGGTGTGGCGCCGATTTCATTGCCTCCCGCGACCGTGGCGCCGAATGACACTCCGCAGCAGACGCCGCCTGCCGTGATCACCACGCCGGGCAACCCGTTTGGCATGCCGCCGGGCTCCTCGGGAAGACCTGGCGGTATGACGCCGACGCCCGCGCAGCAGACCGCTCCTCCCCCGCCGAACGCGGGTAATCCGAACTAGGGGCCCCGGGCTCGTGTCAGAGATCGATCGCTTCCGGCCAGACGACCGGCGCGGCGTCGATACGTTGTATCGCCGCACGCACGGCGCTGATGCCGCCAACGCCCTGCGCCTTCGCTGGGACTGGCAGCATCGCCGCAATCCGTACAACCAGACGGGCCAGCCCGAGATCTGGGTTGCGCGCGAAGGACCGACGGTTGTCGGCCACTACTCGACGCTTCCCGTCCGCGTGTCGATCAAGGGCATCGAGGTCGAAGGCGCGTGGGGCAGCGACGCGATGGTGGCGCCCGAGCGCCGCCGCCAGGGGATCGGTGAAGCGCTCGTGCGCACGTGGGATCGCAACAGCGGCGCGGTGCTCGCCCTCGGCGCGACAACGGACGGGCGGAAGCTGCTCGATCGCCTGCACTGGCCCGACGCGCACATTGTTCCGTGCCTCGTGAAGCCGCTGACGCGGCGGGCGGTGCGGCTGCCGCAGTGGCCGGGGCCGATCAACCGTCTCGTCTCGGCGCTCGCGTGGCCGGTCGTCCACGTGGTCTCGCGCTCGCGCCCGCTGCGCGCCGAGTGCGAACCGGTCCGCCGCTTTGATTCCTCGTTCACCGCGCTCTGGGAACGGCTCGCGCCGAAGTTCGATCTCGCTGTGCGGCGCGACGCGTCGTATCTCAACTGGCGATACATCGAGCCGCCGCACGTCCGCTATTCGGTCGTCGCGCTGAAGCGGCAAGGCGAAATCCACGGCTACGCCGTCTACCGCCATCGGCACGAGCCGCTGGGCCGCGTCACGCTGCTCGTCGACTTCCTCGCCGATCCGGACGATGTGGCGGGGATGAAGACGCTGCTGCGGTGGGTCGATCGAGCGGCGCGGGCGGAGGATTCCGACAAGGTGCGGGCGTACGCGATGAACGGACCGTTCCGCCGCGCGCTCCGCCGCAACGGCTACTTCGCGGTGAAGTCGACGCTCGAGGTCAGCGTCAAGGTCAACGCCGTGCAGGTGCCAAAAGGGTTCTACGACGAGACGGCCAAGTGGCACGTCACGTACGGCGATTCGGATCAAGATCATTAAATGCCGCTTCTGCGCGATCAGGTGAACAGCGATATCACGGCGGCCATGAAGGTCAAGGACGCCCCCCGCCTCTCGGCGCTCCGGATGCTCAAGGCCGCCATCATCAACAAGGGCGTCGAGAAGGGGCACGACCTCGATGACGCCGAGGTGCTGCAGGTCGTGTCGTCGCTCGTCAAGCAGCGGCGCGACTCCATCGAGCAGTTTTCGAAGGCAGGCCGGACCGACCTGGTCGACAAGGAGACGGCCGAGATTGGCGTGCTCGAGCACTATCTTCCGCCCGCTGCGTCCGCCGAGGAGATCGACGCCGCGGTCACCGCCGCCATCGCCGAGACCGGCGCCAGCTCGCCGAAGGACATGGGCAAGGTGATGAAGGCGGTGATGCCGCGCCTGGCGGGCAAGAACGCGGATGGCCGCGCCGTGAACGAAACGGTCCGCCGCAAGCTTGGAGCCTAGCTCTCCTCTGCAATCAGACGCGCTCGCGCGCTCCGCCGCGGCGGCCGGAGCCGCCACGATGACCAGCCGCGTCCTCGGCCTGGTCCGCGATCAGGTCCTGGCATCGCTGTTCGGCGCGGGGAACGCCATGGACGCGTTCAACGTCGCGTTCCGCATTCCCAATCTCGTGCGCGATCTCTTCGCCGAAGGCGCGATGAGCGCGGCGTTCGTGCCGGCCTTTACGCGGCAACTGACGACCGGCGGACAGGCGTCCGCCTGGCGTCTCGGCAACAACGTGATCAATGCGCTCCTCGTCGTCACCGCGCTGCTCGTCCTCCTCGGCATCGTCTTCGCGCGTCCGCTGGTCGGCGCGTTCGCCGGCGATTACGCGCTCGTGCCCGGCAAGCTCGAGCTCACCGTACTGCTCACGCGGATCATGCTGCCGTTCCTGACGCTCGTCGCGATCGCGGCCGCGCTCATGGGCATGCTGAACTCGCTCCACCTGTTCTTCATCCCGGCGCTGGCGCCCGCGATGTTCAACGTCGCCACGATCGTGTGCGCGCTCGTTCTCGTGCCGCTGATGCCGCGCATCGGCTGGCCGCCCATTACGGCGATCGCCATCGGCACGCTGGTCGGCGGCCTGGCGCAGGTGTCGCTGCAGTGGCCGCTGCTGCGCCGCCAGGGATTCTCGTACTCGCCGTTCCTCGACTGGCGGCAGGAGGGGCTGCACCGCGTGCTCGTGCTGATGGGTCCCGGCAC
This sequence comes from Acidobacteriota bacterium, assembly GCA_023265015.1. Taxonomy (GTDB): domain Bacteria; phylum Acidobacteriota; class Vicinamibacteria; order Vicinamibacterales; family UBA2999; genus Gp6-AA40. The sequence goes on from JAHFUO010000004.1 coordinate 68,147, forward strand.
GATCGGCCTCGCCGCCACGCAGGTGAACGTGTTCGTGAACACGGTGCTGGCAACCGGCGAAGGCACCGGCGCGGTGTCGTGGCTGAACTACGCGTTCAGGCTGATGTATCTGCCGACGGGTCTGTTTGGCGTCTCGATCGCGACGGCGACCGTGCCCGCGGTGTCGCGCCATGCGGCGCGCGGAGACAGCGGCGCCGTGCGCGGGACGCTGGCCGACGGCCTCTCGCTGATGCTGATGCTGAACGTCCCGGCGACGATCGGGCTGATCGCGCTGGCGACGCCGATCGTGCGCGTGATCTTCGAGCGCCGCGCATTCCTGCCCTCGGACACGGCGGCGACCGCATCGGCGCTTCAGTGCTATGCGATCGGGCTGCTCGGCTACTCGATCGTGAGAATCGCGTCGCCCACGTTCTATGCGCTGGGCGACAGCCGGACGCCCGTGACGATCAGCATCGCGGCGGTCATCTCGAACGCGGCGTTGAACCTCGTGCTCGTCCGCGTGCTCGGGTATCGCGGCCTGGCGCTGGGGACATCCATCGCCGCGCTTTTCAATGCGGGCGCGCTGCTGCTCGTGCTCCATCGCCGGCTCGATGGGCTGGACGATCGTCGTCTTTTCGGCTCGTTCGCCAGGATTGTTTTGGCTTCTCTCCTGATGGGAGCGGCCGCGCTGGCAGTCGACCGCGCGCTCGCGACGTGGATGCCGGGCGACGCGTTCCTGATACAAGCGGTGCGCCTGCTTGCGACGATCGGAGCCGCGCTGGCCGTCCTCGCGCTCGCCGCCCATTTGTTGAACATTCGTGAATTCCGGGAAGGCGTCGCGCTGATTGCGCGGCGCGGTCAGTTGTAACACACTGGACCGATGCGATCGCGGTACTCCTCCTCGGCGTCACACTTCGCCTACTCCTTCGGGCCCGGTCCGCTCACGCCGGCGATCAAGGCGATCGTGGTGACCAACGTCGCGGCGTTCGTGATGACCCTGATCGTTCCCGCGATCACGCTCTATCTCGGCCTCCGTCCCGCCGATATCGTCGGCCGGCTGCACGTGTGGCAGCCGATCACCTACATGTTCCTGCACGCGGGAATTTTTCACATCCTCTTCAACATGCTCGCGCTCTGGATGTTCGGCGTGGAGCTGGAGCGGACGTGGGGCAGCCGGTTCTTCCTGGAGTACTACTTCGTCTGCGGCGCCGGCGCGGCCATGACGACGATGGTGCTGTCGTTTGTGCCGGGGAGCTTCGGCCAGGAGCTGTATACCTCGCTGACGATCGGCGCGTCGGGCGCGGTCTACGGCGTGCTGCTCGCCTACGCGATGTATTTTCCGAATCGCCCCATCTACATGTACTTCGTGTTCCCGATTCCGGCGAAGTACTTCGTGGCGATCATCGGCGCAATCTCGCTGCTGTCGTCCATGAGCGGGCCCGGCGGCGGCATCGCGCACACCACGCATCTCGGCGGGCTGCTGGCGGGGTATCTCTACCTGAAGCGCGGCCGCATCCACGTCCTCTCCCAGATCAAGTACCGCTACGTGAAGTGGCGCATCAACCGGGTGCGCCGGCGCTTCGATGTCTACTCAGGCGGCCGCGGGGAGAAAGATGTCGATCGAAGGGTGCACTAATCTTCATTTCCGATTGCGATCGAAGCTCAATGGGAGCTGCGACCCGCTGATCGCGAGCGCGAGCAACCCGCCGAGCACCGGCAGGGCCTTTCCATCCCTCAGGAAGTCAGGCGCCCAGAACCCGCTCGTTGCGAAGTGGAAGTTCAGCACCATCAGGAACGCCAGGATGGCGGCCATGCGCGTCCAGAAGCCGGCGATCAGCGCGATGCCGGTACAGAACTCGCCGATGGGAACGAGGCGCGCGAAGATCGGTGCGCCGGGAATGCAGACCGTTTCCAGGTACCACCGCGCGCTCGGCGACGCGGTCGGCAGCCACTGTTGAAACATCTGAAGCAGGATGCTGCTGTCGACGAACCACGCGGTCTTGCTGAAGCTCATCGCGATGAAGAACACGCCGAGCATGACGGCGAGGATGCGCAGCCCGAACGCGCCCGTCGCGCCGCCGCCCGCCCCGCGCGCCCTCGCCTGCGTCGCCATTAGGGGTTGTCCTCGCCGGCGGCATCGACCCACTCAGAACGGATCGGGCTGAACACGTCGAGCTCCAGCGTGTCTTCGAGCGCCTCGGCCTGGTGCGGCGTGCGGGCGGGAATGTGCAGGACCTCGCCCTCCCGCACCGTGATCTCTTCCCCGCTGATGAGAAACCTGAGCGCGCCCTGGAGGATGTAGGTCATTTGCTCGCTTTCGTGCGCGTGCATCGGCACGAGGGCGCCGCGTTTCAGGTAGATCTGCGCGAGCATCTCGCGCTCGCCCGACACGATCTTGCGCGAGATCATCTCCGTGACCTTCTCGAGCGCGATCTCATCCCATCGATGGAGGCGGATCTGGGCAGGCATGCGGGGGCTCCACGAGTGTGCCATAATTTTTCGGCCATGAAGGGCTCGACCCTCACCAACGGCGCGGAGACTCGCGCCGCGGGGGCGGCGAAATCGCGGGGCTCCGCGCACGAGGGACGGAGCGGCGATGAACTACTCGACGCCTACCGCCTGATGCTCCTGTCACGGAAGATCGATGACAAGGAGATTCAACTCAAGAACCAGAGCCTGGCGTTCTTCCAGATCAGCGGCGCGGGGCACGAGGCGATTCTCATCGCCGCCGGGAAAAGCCTGCGCCCGGGCCATGACTGGTTCCTGACCTACTACCGAGACCGCGCGCTCGCGCTGACGCTCGGCGTCACGCCGCTCGAGATGCTGCTGGGATCGGTGGGCGCGAAGACGGATCCCTCGTCTGGGGGACGGCAGATGCCGTCGCACTGGTCGAACCCGAGGCTTCATATCCCGTCCGCGAGCAGCGCAGTGGCGACGCAGTGCCTGCACGGGATCGGCTGCGCCGAGGCCGGCCGCATCTATGAGCGGGTCGAGGCCATTCCCGATCGCCTCTCGAAGTTTCAACGCGACGAGGTCACGCTGATCACGATCGGCGAGGGCTCGACGAGCGAAGGCGAGTTCTGGGAGTCGCTGAACACGGCGTGCACGCGCAAGCTGCCCGTCCTGTACCTCATCGAAGACAACGGCTACGCGATCTCGACGCCGGTGGAGGTGCAGACGCCCGGCGGCGATCTCTCGCGCATCGTCGAGCACTTCCCGGGGCTGCAGGTTTTCCGGTGCGACGGCACCGACTACATCGCGAGCGTCCGCACGATGCGCGACGCCGTGGCGCACGTGCGCGAACGCATGGGCCCGGCGCTCGTGCACGCGACGGTGATCCGGCCGTACTCGCACTCGCTCTCGGACGACGAGAAGCTGTACAAGACGCCGGAGGAGCGCGAGGCGGAAGCGCGTCGCGATCCGATCGCGCGCATGCGACAGCTGCTGATTGCCGAAGGGCTCGCCACCGAGGACGAGCTCGCGGAGCTGCTCGCGTCGGTCGAGCGCGAGGTGAACGACGCCGCCCGCGAGGCGATCGCGGCGCCGAAGCCCGATCCGGACACGGCGGCGCAGTACGTGTTCTCGCCGGATGTCGATCCCTCGTCTTCGCGGTTTGCAACCGAGCCGACACTATCGGGGACACCCGACACGATGGTGGCCGCGATCAATGCGACGCTCCGGGACGAGATGGCGCGCGACCCGAGCATCGTCCTCTTCGGGCAGGACGTGGCGGACGCGAGCCGCGAGGACGCGCTGGCGAAAGTGGCGGGCAAGGGCGGCGTCTTCAAGGTGACGCATGGCCTGCAGAAGCTGTACGGCAGCGAGCGTGTCTTCAACTCGCCGCTCGCCGAAGCCAACATCATCGGCCGCGCCGTCGGCATGGCGCTGCGCGGCGTGAAGCCGGTCGTCGAGATCCAGTTCTTCGACTACATCTGGCCGGGATACATGCAGCTTCGCGACGAGATGGCGATGATGCGCTACCGGTCGAACAACGGGTGGTCGTGCCCGATCGTTGTGCGTGTGCCGATCGGCGGGTACCTGCGCGGCGGCGCGCCGTATCACAGCCAGTCGGGCGTCGGCATCTTCGCGCACTGCCCCGGGATCCGGATCGCGTTCCCATCGAACGCGCGCGACGCCGCAGGCCTGCTTCGCACCGCGATCCGCAGCGACGACCCGGTGATGTTTTTCGAGCACAAGCATCTGTACCGGCAGACGTACAACAAGTCCGAGTACCCGGGCCCCGACTACATGGTGCCGTTCGGCAGGGCCGCGGTGGTCCGCGAGGGACGCGACCTCGTCGTCTTTACGTGGGGCGCGCTGGTGCAGCGCTCGCTCGTGGCCGCGCTGCAGGCCGAGAAGGATGGCGTCAGCGTGGCGATCGTGGATCTGCGGACGATCGTCCCGCTGGATTGGGACACCATTGCCGGATACACGACGAAGACGAACCGCGTGATCGTCGCGCACGAGGATCAGATGACGGCAGGCTTTGGCGGCGAGATTGCGTCGCGCATCGGCCAGGAGCTGTTCGAGCATCTCGACGCGCCGGTGACGCGCGTCGCGGCGCTCGACTGCCCGGTCGCCTACGCGCCGGTGCTCGAGGAAGTGATCCTCCCCGGGTCTGCCGAGATCCTGAAGGCGATTCGGTCCGTCGCCGCCTATTAGAAGGAGCGAGGGTGCGATTCGCGTTTCGCGCCCTCGCTTTCCTCTTTCTCCTGTTCATCGCGTCCGGCGCACAACCCGGCGCCGCAATCCGTGTCGACATTCTGCGCTCGGTTGGCGGGCTGCCGCCGCACGTCGCCGGTCTGTTCGAAGAGCCCGCCGCCTTCCAGCAGGCGGCAAGCGGCTACTACTTCGTCTTCGATCGCCGCGGCCACGCGGTGTACCTGGTCGACCCCGATCGCGCGAACGCACGGCGTGTTGTCGAGATCGGAGAGGAGCCGGGACGGATCATTCAGCCGAGCGGCTTCGATCTCGCCGCCGACGGATCGTTTGTCGTCGCCGATGTCCCGCGGGGGCAGGAGCGGATCCAGATCTTCGGCCCCGGCGCGCTGCGGACCGGCGGCTTCTTCATCGCGGGACGCGCGAGACCGCAGATTATCTTCGGCAACTTCGCGCTCAGCGGTATCTCGTCGCTGCAGTACACGGGAGACTCGGTGCTCGTCAGCGAGCCAGAGCACGACGGGCTGATCACCGAGTACTCCGCGGCCGGCGCCGCACGCCGGATCATCGGCAGGCTGCGGGACACCGGATACGACCAGGAGCCCGACCTGCACCTGGCGATGAACACCGGCCTTCCGCTCGTCGACCCGACCGGCGGGTTCTTCTACGTCTTCGTGACCGGCCAGCCGATGTTCCGCAAGTACGACGCGACCGGACGACTGCTCTTCGAGCGCCACATCGAAGGACGGGAGATCGATGATCTGCTTGCGGCGCAGCCGAAGAAGTGGCCGACGCGGCGCGTCGAGGATCGCGAGGTGCCGTTCGTCCAGCCGCTGATTCGCGCGGCCGCCGTCGACCCGCAGGGGCAGCTCTGGATCTCGATGGCCGTCCCGTACACCTACGTCTACGACGCGCAGGGAGACAAGGCGCGCACGGTCCAGTTCAGCGCCGCGGGAATCATCAGCCCCACGAGCCTGTTCTTCACGCGCACCGGGCGAATCCTGGTGACGCCCGGCTGCTACGAATTCGATCCGGATAGGCGTTAGACACCGCGTTGATGCTCGGCGGCATCAGGCTGTTCGAGCGCGAATCGATTCGCACGCGTTGGAAGCAGAGGGTGGAGTTGAGACTGGATCGAACAGGTCAGTGCCCGAGAGGGGACGGCCGAAGACGACTTCAGGGTAAGGACTTGGAACTATTGATCGTCGCGAATGTACGTTCCTCTCTGTTTGCCCGCACCCAATTCAGAATCGCCCGTGCCGTCTGTCTCGCAAAGGTTGCTGAGCCGGCAGCGGAACGACCGCTCGCTTCAGCAAGGATCGCTCTGGCTATCTCTTGCGAGCGGGGTTTTAGCTTCTTGACGAGTCGGTCTACTCTCGGGTCAGCTGACTGCGGATTTTCAGCAATCGACGCGAGAATTCCAATGTCGTCCGGATCCAGGACATGCATCTTGTCTAGTTTTACGGAACCTTCGAGGACCATGCTATTCCGACCGATCCAATGAGTCAACCGCGAAGGCCCACAGCAAAACCTACGCCCGCGGTGGTCCCATGGCACTCCTTACATAATGGACGCCCGTGAGCACGGCATATCCTGTCGTTCCACCATCGTCGCGTCCGTCTGCTGCCCACTCCTGCGCAAACTGAGCAGCGACGCTGACGACCACGCCGTCGCGATCTTCAGGAAGGATGACCTGAACCGGATCACCGCTTTTCGCATCCTTCCACAGTCCAACGACACGGGATGTCTTGTTCACGTGAGGCGGACGACTGAGTTCAGCCATACCAAGGCTCGTGACCGTCAACACAGAACTGCCGGGATCGTCAGCCAATACGGTGGCGTAACGAGCGGGCCAGCGGCTTCCGAGCTGCGGGCCGTCCATCAGGAGCGCGACCACAAGGTTGGGACCGACGGCCCTTACGAAGTCTCCCACAGGATCTTGTCTGGCAAGATCTTCACAAATCAAGACGCTCATCGTGAGCCATGGTTGCATGGCGACGAAGTAGAGCTGCCGTGGCCCGATATGAATGTGTTCCCACCACAACTTGTTGGAGTCCAGTCGACCACCAAGTCCGTATTGAATGATCTGACGCTTATCCAAACACCATTTGTGGTGCTTGCTTTGCCGCAACTGAATCTGCGGTGAGAAGGATGCTGTTGCACCGTACAACGGAATATCGAAAGTGAGTAGATTCGCCGAACGATCCAAACCCTGTGACGAGGTGTCGCCAACGCCTGCAATCAAAAAAGAATCACGAGCAAGGATCTTTCGACGCAACCTTTCATGAGTAGGTTGAGTCAGTGCGCTCTCTGGAAATATGACTCCATCGACTGAGCCGACTTGACGGGTTGCGTCATCCATGAGGGACATCACCCATTTGTCAAACTGCTGCGGCTTCTCAGGTCGCGCTTTGAACCGAAAGCATCCATACGTGGAAGGAAGATTGCGAAAATCAGCTTCTGGAGGCGACGTCGGTTCAAATTGAGCGGGCAAGATTTCGTGCGGCCACGGCACGATAAGCAGATTGAGAGCGTGCCGCGATTGCGCGCGGCTCGGCATCTTGATCCAACGAGCGGTCAAATCTGACGCTGGACAGAGTGCGAGATGGTGCGACAAGGATCGAACTGTCATCCCCGTTTGGGGGGTATGAAGCTTCGGAAGAACAACGAGTCTTGTCGAGGAGATCTGGCGACAGAGACTCGACTCCGAGTGTAAGATGCCGATTGCCTCTAACTCGAACCAGTCAGGGGTGCCGCGAACAGACGCGTCGGGCAAGCCGACTCCCGCCGAAGCCTCGTCAGCCGCCACCATCAATTGCAATCCGGCTCTGCACGCGGCACGATGTGCGCTGAGCTCGGCTAATGGAAAGCGTCCGCTTCGCAGGAACAGCTTCCACCAAATACCCACCTGACGCGGGAACGGTGTTCCGTCGGCTGCAGCCAGTCGCCACTGTTTACCAAGTACGCGGATCCGTTCCACCCAATGTCCCGCTCTTTCCTTGGAACCGGGCGGCCATCCCTCGAGGACAACTGTATAGGCGCCTGATCGTTGGAGAACTGACGCGACGAGACCAAACACGTCTGGTGGCCATTGCGGAACGTCTGAATCGGTACATCCAGGTAGCAGAAACTCGAGATACTCGCGCACTGTCAATTTGTCGCTCGTATCAGCACGCGAACCGGCGCGGGGCGGAGTCTTAAGGTGTCCTCTTCGTCGCATGGCGATGGAGCATAACGAACTCTGAGTGCCGAGTGGAATCTTTCGGTTACCAGTCTCGGAACGAACCGCGAGGGGAGTTAAAGTGGATCGCAAACGGTCAAGGCCATGAATATGATCAAGGCGCGTGGGCAATAGCCTTTCAGAGGTCGCCCGGCTCACGCATGTGCTGGTCAAGCATCCGCGTGACGCGTTTGTTGACGAGTCCACCATCGCCGCGCAGTGGAAGCCGCTGAACTTCGTCTCGCCGCCCGCGCTCGCGTCGGCGATCGCCGAATACGAAGCGTTCTTCGATTCAATTCGGGCCGCGGGTGCTCGGGTCGATTTCCTTCCGCGCGACGACAGAACCAACCTCGACTCGCTCTACCCGCGCGACGCATCGGTCGTCTCCGCGCACGGCGTCATCCTGTGCAACATGGGGAAACGAGCGCGTGCGAATGAACCAGCCGCGCAGGAAGCCGCGTTGAGGCAGCTCGGTGTCCCGATCGCCGGCTCCATCACGGAGCCAGGGCATCTCGAGGGCGGCGACGTCGTCTGGCTGGACGATCGGTCGGTTGCGGTTGGCAGGGGCTACCGCACGGACGATGAAGGCATCCGGCAGTTTCGAGCGCTGCTCGGCGACTCGATCGACGAGCTGATCGTGGTGCCGCTTCCCCACTGGCGCGGGCCCGGCGACGTGCTGCACCTGATGTCGCTCGTCAGCCCAGTCGATCGCGACCTGGCCGTCGTCTATTCGCCGCTGCTTCCTGTGCCGTTTCGTGAGCGTCTCATCGCGCGCGGCTGCACGCTCGTCGAAGTGCCAGATGCGGAGTTCGAAAGCATGGGAACAAACGTGCTCGCGCTTGCGCCGCGGATATGCGTGATGCTGGCGGGAAACCCGCGAACGCGACGCGCGCTCGAACAGGCCGGCGCCGCCGTGTCTGAGTACGTGGGGAACGAGATCAGCGTCAAGGGGGCCGGAGGACCCACGTGTCTGACGCGCCCAATCGCCAGGACGTAGAATCAACCGGATGGTGATTCGATCGGTGGCCGTCCTCGGCGCGGGGACGATGGGCGCTCAGATCGCCGCGCATTTCGCGAATGCCGGCGTGCCCTCGCTGCTGCTCGACGTCACCGCCGACGCCGCTGCCCAGGGACTCAAGCGGGCGCGCGCACTGAAGCCCGATCCCTTCTTCACCCCTGATACGTGGAAGCTCGTCACGACCGGCAGCTTCGATGAGCTCCCGCGCATCAGCAGCAGCGACTGGATCATCGAAGCCATCGTCGAGCTGCTCGACATCAAGCGCGGATTGCTCGAGAAGGTCGACACGGCCCGGCGGCCCGGCTCGATTGTCAGCTCGAACACCTCGGGCATCCCGATCGCTGCGCTCGCGGAAGGGCGGAGCGACGACTTCCGCCGCCACTGGCTCGGCACACATTTCTTCAACCCACCGCGATACCTCCACCTCTTGGAGATGATTCCGACCGCCGACACGAACAGGGAGATCATCGAACTCGTCACGCACTTCGCCGATCACCATCTCGGCAAGGGCGTCGTGATCGCGAAGGACTCGCCGAACTTCATCGGCAACCACATCGCGCTGCACGGCGTGGTTCGGACCCTCGCGCTCGTCGAGTCTGGCGCGTACACGATCGAAGAAGTCGACGCGATCACCGGCCCGGCGATCGGCCGCCCGAAGAGCGCCACGTTCAGAACGCTGGACCTCGCCGGCATCGACATCCTCGCGCACGTGATCCGCAACCTGAACGAGCGACTCCCAGACGAGCAGGCGCGGCGCGAATTTGCCCTTCCGGCATTCGTCGACACGATGATCGAGCGCAAGATGGTCGGCGAAAAGACGGGCCAGGGTTTCTACAAACGCGTTCGTAGAGGCGGACCTTCAGGTCCGCCTGACACCGCCGGTGAATCCGAAATCCTCACGCTCGATCCGGCGACGCTCGAGTACCGGCCGCGCACGTCGCCACGCCTGCCGTCGCTCGAAGCCGCAGCTGCCATCGGCGACGTCCGCGAGCGTGTGCGAACGCTCTATGCCGGCAAGGACCGGGTCGGTGAGTTCCTCCGCGAGACGCTCACGCCAACGCTGACCTACACCGCGAAGGTCACGCCGGACATCGCGTACTCCCCGGACGATGTCGATCGCGTGATGCGGTGGGGATTCGGCTGGGAGCTGGGCCCGTTCGAGCTGATGGACGCGATCGGGATTGC
>JAHFUO010000147.1 GCA_023265015.1 Acidobacteriota bacterium
CGGGACATGCGGGCGCCGCATCAATCGCGCGACGCGTGCTGACGCTCGCGTCCGTACCCGTGCTGATGCACGTCAGCCCAGCGTGAATATGGGCTATCGTTCTCGCGCCTTGTTCCATGTTGGCGTTCCCTCCGACAGATTCCGTCTGGAGGAGTTTCATCATGGAGCTGTTCATCGCCAGGAGATTGAGGCTGAGGGCTGATGTCCCAGGCAATTTCGATCGCCTACGCCGCGGCGGGTGCCGGCACCGGGGTCGCCGCCGCCGCGAAGCCGTCGGCCGTCAGGTCATACCGCGACCTGATGGCGTTGACGAGCTCCCCGGCCACGTCAAACGTCCATCCGCTTCGGTGACGATCCTCGATCCGGCGCAGGTCGTCGGCGAGCGCATAGTCGCCGAAGACATCCGAAATCCACCGCGAGAAATCATTCCGCTGGAGATACCCGGCGATGTCGCCGTCGATCCCGGACAGCGCTTCCGCGAACTGGCGCAGCGTGCGCACGCGCCGCGGGCCGTCGCCGTCGATCGCGAAGACGAACGCGCGGCTGTCGCTGACGGGAACGTCGACGTACTTCTGGCGATGCCGCACGTGCGGGGTCAGCCGCCGGCCGAGCGTGAACCATCGCAGCTGGCCGCCGGCTTCTTCCGTCACCGGCAGCGCGACCGCCTGGCCGTAGCCGAGCTCGCTCAGCCTTGACCACGCGACCGGATCGCTCGTCGGACAGAGCGCGCATCGCGTCCGCAGCGCCTCGATCTCCTGCGGGTTCGATTCGCAGGTCACGATGATGACCTCGCTCGCATCGAGGAGTTGCCGCGGCAACCTGGACGCGCAGTAGGTCACGACGAGGTACCCGTTCAAGTCGAGGTCAAGGAGATCGCGCGCGTCCTCGTCGTGCAGGAAATAGTGCGCCTCGTCCAGCAGGATCCGGTGCGGCAGGCCCGTGCGCCGCCGCATCACGTTCAGCGCCGGAAGGACCGACCTGATGTAGTCGATCTTCTCCGTTTGCGGCATGTGCGAGAGGTCGATGACGAGGCTGCGATCGGGATACCGGAGCGCGCGCAGCAGCTGCCGCGGCGTCGGGGCCGGATCCTCTCCCCCGATCGCGGTGACCCCGGGCAGCGCCTCGAGCGATCGGTAGTCGCCCTCTGGATCGATGATGCAGACCGAATAGCCGTGCAGGATCAACTGCTCGCACAGCAGCCCCGCGGCCCACGACTTCCCGGACTTCGCATCGCCGGCGACCAGAATGTTCCGGCCGCGCACAGCGAGTGAGAACTCCCGGCCGTCCTGCGTATGGCCCACGTGCAGGCGCCGCCGGGCGCGCGGAACGGCGGGCAGGCTGCGCGCCTCGCCGAGTGCGCGCACGAGAGAGGCGAGACCCGGCGGGCCGCCGCCGTCCACGACGAGATCCGCAGCCGCGCGAAGCGATGCGGAGCCCCAGGCGACCGCGCAGCCGACTTCCGCCAGGCGCAGGAGCTCGTGGTCGTTTTCAGCGTCGCCAACCGCCACCGTGTTCCGCGGCGAGAGGCGCAAGATGTTGAGCGCCGCACGCAGCCCCGTCGCCTTGCTCACGCCCTGCGGCATGGCCACGACGCGCCCACGGTTGAACAGGAGCACGAGCGGCATCTCGAGCGAGCGAATCACCTCGAGCACACGCGGCGCATCGTCGGCATTCAAGTCGACGAGGCACTGCCCGGCGCTTGATGGAATGCCGCGCCGCGTCAGCTCTGCGTGAAAACCGTCGGGAACGGGCGGCGCGACCACGGTTGTGTAGTCGCTGGCTGGAAAATGCAGCACCGCGCCGTTTTCGGCGACGACGCCGTCGACAAAGTGCAGATCGCCCGCGACGCGGCGCAGTTCAGACAGGATCCGGCCCGTGACGAGCAGCACGATGACGCCATTCCGTCTTGCCGCGGCGATCGCATCGCGCACCGAAGGGTCCAGCACGTCGCGCTGGGTGATGGTGCCGTCGTAGTCAAGCGCAAGCGCGGAAAGGCGCATACGTCATCGCCGAATCGCCAGCACGGGACAGCGCGCGCCCCGCACGACGTCAAGGGTTTTCGAACCGAAGACCATCCGCTCCACGGCGCCCTGGCCCCGCGCCCCCATGACGATGAGGTCCGCATGCCTGTCGGCGGCGAATTTCAGGACTTCACGCCCGGCGGCGCCCGCCGCCGTGGCCGTCTCGACCGAGCAGAACGCCGCAGCCGTCGAGGGGACCAGCGAACGCAATCGCGTCAGGGTTGCGGCCCGAACCGCCAGGTGCAGCTCGTCGAGGTTCTCGCTCGAGACGGTCGTCGTCGAAAGGCGGAGCTCCGGCGGCACCTCGAGGACATGGAGCAGCGCCAGATGCGCGTCGGCTTCCTCGGCGAGCGACAGGGACCACGTCAGCGCATCGATCGAGCTTTCGGAGAAATCGATCGCGCAGACAATGTGCTTGAAGCAGGCCGTCGAGGGCGGTACCGCGTCGTGCGGGGGCACCACCATGACCGGGCAGGGGGCCGCGCGAAGCACGCGTTCGGCCACCGATCCGAGCAGCACGCCTTTCAACCCCGATCGGCCGTGACTCCCCATCACGATGAGATCGGCGGGCAGTGCCGCAGCCCGGGCTACGATCACGCCGTGCACGTCCGGCGATTCCTCGAGCTCGAGATGAATCGCGGCCGCGCGGGCGGCGCGGTTCACGAAGCAGCGCATGTCACGCAGCACGCCGGATCGATGCACGTCATCGACGCTGCCGTCGCGCGCGGCGACAAAGCCGACAAAGGGTGACGCGTCAGTCACCGGCAGCGCGGATTCGACGAACATCGCGGTCAGCGACGACTCGTACCATCCGGCCAGGGCAACAGCATGCTCCAGCGCTCGCAGCGACGTGTCCGAGAAGTCGATCGGGCACAGGATGTGGCGGATCGTGATCATCGCTGCGGCTTCTTGTCGGTGAAGTGGAACATCAGGCTGACGGTCAGCTCGAACGGCGTCGGCACGCCGTTCAGGAGCAGCGGTTGGTACTGCCACTGCTTCACCGCCTCGATCGCTGCCCTTGACAGCACCGCGTGCCCTCGGAGCACCGTCACCGATTGCACGTGTCCTTCGACGTCCACGATCGCGTCGAGAATCACGATGCCTTCGATGCTCGCGGCCTGCGCCAGCAGGGGATAGATCGGCTCAACGCGGCGCAGCAGCGCGGGCGCCTGCACCTGTCCGCCGATTCGCATGATTTCCGGCCGCGCCGGTGGCGGTGGCGGCGGCGGTGGCGCTTCGACGAAGATCCCCGCGAACCCGCCGACCACCCCACCGGGGATGCCACCCTCGACTCCGCCAGGGACGCCTTCCTCCTCGCCCGCAAAGGGCGCCTCGGGCGTGATGCTCGAAGGCACCTCGATCGGCGCCGCAAACGCTGACGTCGCCGGAACGGGCATCGGGGCAGCTGCCGTTTTCGGCAGAGCCGCCGCGGGAGGAGGCGGTGGCGGAAGGGCGGCCGGCATCTCCGCGACGAACGCCATGACGTCGGGCACGGCCGGCATCTGACCAACGAACAGCAATGACGAAACAACTATCACCGCAAGCGCGCTGACCTGGATGCTCGTCGAGATGAGAATTGGGACAGCTGGCGTGCAAGGCACGTGCTTGGTCTTGCCAATAATCAAATCGAACATGGCGTCCTCCAGCGCGCTCGCGGATCTCAAGACCGGCACCGCAGATGGTGCAATCGGGCCGCCATGCGAAATCGCGTGGAAGAGGGCCGATTCCACCGAATGACGGGAGCCTGGACGCGGATTCTTTCTCGCGCGCGGGGAAATTCGCGGGCCTGATCGGTGGCGTCGCGCGGCCGTTGCGCAAAGCCTCCGGCCGTAATCGCCACCCGTGCGTGGCACGCCTTTCGCGAAACACGCTCGGAAAGGAGCCGCCATGACAACTGCCACTTTGGTTCGCGAGGGCGTCCGCGTCCGCGATGCGGTGATGCGCCAGCTCGAATGGGATCCTGAATTCGAGGCGAGCGACATCGGCGTGACCGCACGCGACGGCGCGGTTACCCTCACAGGTTTCATCGACAGCTACAGCGGGAAGCTGGCGGCCGAACGGTGCGCCAAGCGGGTACGCGGCGTTCGCGCGGTCGCCAACGACATCGCGGTGCGCCGCAGGCTCGGTCGCACCGACCAGGACATCGCGGGCGATGCCGCCTTCGCGCTCAACCTGCGCGCCACTGTTCCCCGCACTGTAAAGGCCACCGTGCACCAGGGACACATCACGCTGACCGGACCGGTTGACTGGATGTTCCAGAAGCAACAGGCCGAAAATATGGTCCGCCACATTCCGGGCGTCGTCGGCGTGGTGAACCGGATCGAGGTCATGCCGAGGGCCGGCGAGCGGGACATCCGGAAGCGGATTGTGCACGCCCTGCACCGGAGCGCCGACGTCAACGCCCGTCAGGTGGACGTCAAGGTCGACGGACACGTCGCCACGTTGACCGGCACCGTCGGGTCGTGGCTGCAGCGGGAGGCAGCGGAGAACGCCGCGGGCAGCGCTCCCGGGATCGCGCGTGTCGACAACCGGATCGTGATCGTTCCCTCGTACGTGCTCGAGGATCTCTCCG
>JAHFUO010000054.1 GCA_023265015.1 Acidobacteriota bacterium
CGGATCTGCGCGGCGATCTGCACATGCACACGACGGCCACGGACGGCCGGGACGATCTCGAGGCCATGGCGGCCGCCGCGCACCGCCTTGGTCACGGTTACGTCGCGATCACGGATCACAGCAAGGCGCTGGCGATGGCCAACGGCCTGGATGAAACGCGGGCGCTGGAGCACGCCGCCCGCGTCCGCGCGCTGAATGGCCGCTTCAAGGGGCTGACGCTGCTCGCAGGCATCGAATGTGACATTCTCGCCGACGGCAGGCTTGATCTCGCTGACGACTGCCTGGCGGAACTTGATATCGTGGTTGCCTCGGTGCATTCCCACTTCAGCCAGGACGAGGCGCAGATGACGGATCGCCTGCTGCGGGCGCTCGACTGTCCGTGGGTCGATGTCCTCGGACATCCGACGGGGCGCTTGCTGCTGAAGCGCGAACCGCTGAAACTGGATTTCGAGCGCGTCACGGCGGCCGCCGCGCGGCACGGCGTCGCCCTGGAGATCAACTGCCAGGCGGATCGTCTCGACCTCAACGACACGCACGCGAGGCTGGCGCACGAGCGAGGCGTGCCGATAATCATTTCGACAGACGCCCACTCCACCACTGCGCTGGGCAACCTGCGCTGGGGTGTGCAGACGGCGCGGCGGGCGTGGCTCTCGCCGGACGCGGTGCTCAATACGCGATCGCTCGATGAGCTACGGCCGCTGTTGCGGCGCAACCGACATGGATAACCTTCCTCACGGGTTCGTTGCGCTGAAGTCGATCAAGCAGGGTCCCGCCGATCCGAGGGCGGCGCTTGCACAGATCCGTGAGATCTACTTCAAGACGACGAAGAAGACGATCCAGCACGATCTTGCGCACGCGATCGAGCTGCTCAAGAGCCTGCCGAGCGAGGAAGAGCGCGACAAGGCAGCGGTGTACATGGATGGACTCTCCCAGATGCGCAGTGAGTGGGCTGAAGACAGGGGGCGCAAGACAGGGGGCAGGGGGCAGGGGGCAGGGGGAAGGGGGAAGAAGAAGAAGAGATGAACGAACCACCTCGTCGTTTCCTCAGACGCGTGTGGGATTCCGTGCGCCCACCGGCGGCATCCGGCTCCTCAGCCCGCGCGGCGGATGGGCTGCTGTCGTTGTGCAACGCCCTGATGTCGGAACGCGGCGAAGTGTCCGGCGCGCGCATCGCGTCTGAAGCGCTCGCCGCCTACCAGGACCTGGCCGAACCTGCGCGCGAGGCGTTTTTCAATCACCTCGTCGAGAAGTACTCCCCCGAGCCGCAGGACGTGACGCGCGCCATCGACGCGTACGGCAGCGATCCGTCGCCAGCGCACTTGAGCGCCCTGCACGTCGCTACCGAGTCGCGGCGGCAGGAACTGTTCCGGCGGCTCAACATCGCACCCGGAGGAACCCGCGCCCTGGTCCAGATGCGCGCGCATCTGCTCCGCACGCTCCGCCAGCACGAGGAGCGATCGGTCATCGACGCGGATCTCGTCCACCTGTTCCGGTCGTGGTTCAATCGCGGCTTCCTGGTGCTGCAGCGCGTCGACTGGCGCACCTCGGCGCTGGTCCTGGAACGGTTGATTCAGTACGAGGCGGTCCATCAGATCCAGGGCTGGGGCGACCTGCACAGGCGGCTGGAGGATGACCGGCGCTGCTACGCGTTCTTTCATCCGGCCCTCCCGGACGAGCCGCTCATCTTCATCGAGGCGGCACTGACCCCGGCCATCGCCGGCGGAGTGCAACCGCTGCTCGACACCGAGTCGCGGGTGGCAAATCCGGCGGAGGCGCGGTGCGCGATCTTCTATTCGATTACCAATTGCCAGGAGGGGCTGCGCGGCGTCTCGTTCGGCAACTTCCTGATCAAGCAGGTCGTCGAGGACCTCAGCCGCGAGTTCCGCCGCCTGAGAAAGTTCGCCACGCTCTCGCCGATTCCAGGGTTCCGCGCGTGGTTGTCCACGCACCGCGAGCTGATGTCCGACGATCTCGCGTCACTCCACGTCGATCACACGCACCCGCTGACGACGATTCCGGCGCCGCTCAAGGATGAAATCACCCGGCTGTGCGCGTACTACCTGCTGCGCGCGAAGCGCGGGAAGGCGCCGCTGGATCCGGTCGCGCGGTTTCACCTCGCAAATGGCGCGCGCCTCGAACGGTTGAACTGGCTGGGAGATTCCTCCGATGCGGGCGTGGGCCTGTCCCTCGGCCTGACGGCGAATTACCTCTACCGGATCGCGGACGTCGAGGCCAATCACGAGGCGTACGCGAAGAACTTCGAGGTCGTCGCCTCGTACCGCCTCGAGCGGCTCGCCCGAGATGCCCGCGGCGGCCGGCAGGTCGCGCGCGAGCAACCGTGAGGGCTCACGCCCTCCCCGCGAACTCCCGCGTCTCGGTGTGCACTTTGACCTTCTCGCCTTCCTTGATGAACAGCGGCACCCGGATCTCCAGGCCGGTTTCGAGCGTCGCCGCTTTCGTGGCGCCGCCGCTTGCCGTGTCACCGCGGACGCCGGGCTCGGTGTAGGTCACCGCCAGCTCGACGAGCGTCGGCAGCTGAACCCCGATCGGGCGTCCGTTGAATTTCTGGATCTGCACGATCACGTTGTCCGAGAGGAGCAACCGGTCGTCGCCGACCACGTCCGCTCCGAGCGTGATCGTGTCGAACGTCTCCTGGTCCATGAAGTTGTAGCCGCTGCTGTCCGCATACAGGTACGAAGCGGACTCGACAACGAGATCGGGCTCCTTCAGCTTGTCGCCCGCCTTGAACGTCTTGTCGAAGACGGCGCGCGTGATCAGGTTCCGCATCTTGAGGCGGACCAGCGTCTGGCCACCACGGGCCGTCGGCTTCGAGACCTCGACGTCGATGCACTGATAGGGAGCGCCTTCGAATTCGAAAAACATCTTCCGCTTGATATCGATTGCTTCAATCAGGCTGGCCATGGACCCCTTTGAGAAAGTGGAAAAGTGGAAAAGTAGAAAGTGGAAGAAGTAAGGCGAAAGTATGATACGGCAGCGCGGGCTACGGATCGCCGCTCATGAACCGATGATACGCTGGCGCCATGGCGGAGATGACGCCTTCGCCGAATACTGATCCCAATTCCCCGCGATCTGATGCAAGATCCAAGCGCCCCAGCCAGGGCGCGGAGGATGACAATGCGAGACAACTTTCTCGTGACGCGACGCCGCTTGTTGCAATGGTCCGGCGGGCTGCTGGCCGCTGCAGCCTTTCGCCCCCGCGACGCCGCTGCGGCAGAGGTCGTCAGCGACGTCATGGCCAGGCTCAGCACCTACATGAGCGGGGCCGCGGCGCTCACGCTTCCGGATGCCGTCGTCGAAAAGACGAAGCACCTGATCCTCGACACGCTCGCCGCGATGATTTCCGGGTCCGAGCTCCCTCCCGGACGTTTTGCCATCCAGTTCGCGCGGACGTATGGCGGCGAGAAGGTCGCGACGGTCGCCGCGTCAATGGTCGTCTGCGGTCCGATCGAGGCGGCGCTCGCCAACGGCATGCTCGCGCATTCCGACGAGACCGACGACACGCACCCGCCTTCGCAGTCGCACCCAGGCTGCGCGGCTGTGCCGGCCGCGCTCGCGGTCGGGGAAAAGTTCGGCATCGATGGGACCCGCTTCCTGCGTGCGGTGACGCTCGGCTACGACATCGGCCCACGCGTGACCGCCACGCTCGGCAAGCTGCAGTACATGGTCGAGAGCCACAGGAGCACGCACGGCATCTCCGGGACCTTCTGCGCCGCGGCGTCAGCAGGCTGCGCGGCGGGCCTCACCGCCCAGCAGATGCGGTGGCTGCTGTCGTACACGGCCCAGCAGACATCCGGGCTCGCCTCGTGGCAGCGGGACACGGATCACATCGAGAAGGCGTTCGACTTCGGCGGGATGCCCTCCCGCAACGGTGTCACCTCCGCGTTGCTGGTCCAGGCGGGCGGCACCGGCGTCGACGATGTGCTGTCGGGCGCCGACAACTTCTTCCAGGCGTTCGTCCCGAAGAACGATCCGACGATGGTCATCGACAAGCTCGGCGAGCGTTTCGAGATCACGCGGACCGATATCAAGAAGTGGACCGTGGGCGCACCCATCCAGGCGCCGCTCGACGCGCTCGACACGCTGCTGAAGCGGAATCACTTCGAGCCGGCGCAGGTCAAGCAGGTGGTCGTCCGTGTGGCGACCGACGAAGCGACGATCGTGAACAACCGCGAGATCCCGGACATCTGCCTCCAGCATCTCTTTGCCGTGATGCTGATCGACAAGACGGTCTCGTTCAAGTCGGCGCACGACACGCCGCGGATGAAGGATCCGGCGGTGCTTCGCGAGCGCGCGAAGGTGCAGCTGGTCGGCGACGAAGCGCTCGAGCGCCTCATGCCGCAGCGAACTGCAATCGTCGAGGTGACGCTGGTGGACGGAAAGACGTTCAGCGAGCGGGTGGGCACCGTGCGGGGCACGGCCGCGAACCCGATGACCCGCGAGGATGTCATCGCGAAGGCGCGCGACCTCATCGTCCCGGTCCTCGGCGCCGCGACCTCCCAGAAGCTCATCGACACCGTATTCGACATCGAGAACGTGAAGAACGTCCGCGATCTGCGGCCGCTGCTGCAGCGGTAGCCCGCCGCCCGCTGCCTGCTGCCCGCTGCCCGCTGCCTGCTGCCTGCTGCCCGCTGCCCGCTGCCGGCTACTTGTCGATGACGATTTTCCTGCGCGCGGTGATGCGCAGGATGTCGGCCACGTTGCGGTTCGACGAGATCGTCCGCAGGTCCTTCTCGTTGAGGCGCGACAGGAAGTTCATCGACATGGCGACGGGGGTCTTCGGATTCTTCACCAGCGCATGCACGATGGCATAGCTCTTCGTCCACCCGCGCGAGAGGCCGATCATCCGGAGGAGCTCGTCGGAGATGCTCGCCATCTTGGCGATGCTCTCGACCTCCGCCTCGTTGATCTTCGGGCTGCTCAGCACCGCGACGCCCACGATCTTGTTCGGATCGCGGATGAGGATCTGCCGCTCCTCGCGGGTGCCTTTCATCGCCAGCCCCATGCGCTGCGCCACGGTCAGTCCCGCGATCTTCTGGAGCACCGACTGTCGCTCCTGCCCTTCGGGAGGCGGCGGCGCGTCTTCAAGCGCGTCGAGCTCGTCGGGCTGGCTGTGATCGAGCAGCGGGTCGTCCGCGCTGGCCGCCGCCGCGACCTCGGCGGCCTCGATGCCGCGCTGCGCGAAGAAGTCGCGCATCTCACCCGTGACGTCGGAGCGCGCCAGGAACGCCCGCAGCGATCCCTCCGGGATCGCCCGGAGCGTGGCTTCGGCGGCTGCGGCGATCACGGGATCCTGGTCGCCGATGAGCAGCATCAGCAGGCCGACCTGCTCGTGCGCGCGGGGCGCCATCGCGCCTTGCGCCGCCGACAGGCGGACATCCCGCGCGACTTCACCGCGGCGGAAGAAGTCGAGTAACGGGGTACGGAATCCGGAATCCATGTGGTGTCAGGAATGCGCCGGCGAGGCTACCGCGCCGCGCGAAGGCTCCAGAACAGGATCGCCGCCACGACCAGGACGACCGTCCCGAGGAGCATGAGCGCGCGCCGATCCAGCCGCGGTGTGCCGCCCGCCCGCAGGTCCTCGTCGATCTCGTGCTGGCTCGATGCCGTGAGCGAGTCGCGTGGAAACTGCGAGACGAATTCGCGGACGGTCTGCTCCGGGTCGACGCCGATCTCCGCGGCATAGGAACGGACAAAGGCGCGCGAGAAGATGCCGCCCGGCAGCCGCGAGAAGTCGTTCCGCTCCAGCGCTTCGAGCACGCTGACGGAAATCTTCGTGGCGTCGGCGATCTGGCGCAAGGTGACACCGCGCTCCTCGCGCGCGTGCTTGATGCGCGCGCCGAAGTCGAGATCCTGGCGATTGACCCCGGTCATCCGGGCGTCATGTTAGGGGCCGCGTTCCGGTGTGTCAAACGCGGCGGCCATTCGCGTCACTATGCCGGGCATCGCATCGACCGCGCCTTCGGCGAAGAGACCGACCGCGGCGATTCCCGCCGCCCCGGCTCGAGCGGCGTCCGCGGCGTTGGCGGCCGACATTCCGCCGACGGCCAGTACCGGCAACGCCGTGGCGGCCGATACCCGGGCCAGCCGATCGAGACCTGCGGGAGCATGCCCCGGTTTCGAGCCGGTGTCGAACACGGCGCCGAACACCAGGTAGTCGAGCAAACCGCTCGCGCTGACGCGGATGGCTTCCTCCAGGGTGTGCACCGAACGGCCGATCACAAAACCTGGTGGGACGATCCGGCGCGCCCGCGAGGCATCCATCGAGTCGCCGCGGAGATGCAGCCCGTGCGCGCCGGCTGCGAGCGCCACGTCGACGCGATCGTTCACCAGCACGCGCGCCCGCGTGCCGTGCACCGCGTCCACGCAACGTTCCACGAGACGCGCCAGCGGGCCGCCGTCGAGATCGCGCTCGCGCACCTGGATCAGGTGCACCCCCGCGAGCGCCGCCGCGCGCACGCGCTCGACGAGCGCGGTCTCCCACGCCGCGCCGAGGCGGCGACGGTCGGTGATCAGGCAAACGACCGGGCGCACAGACTTGCCCCCGGTCAGTCCTTGGTGAGCTGAGTCGTCGATAGAGGCGACGTCGTGGCTTCCATGTTCCGGGCAAGCAGGATCGAGACGATCTCGCCGAGGCCGGCGGCGATGTTGATCAGCCCGAGCCCGGACACGGCCCCGCGAACGAAGTTATTCGTGATGAAGGCATGCACCGGCGGCAGCGCTTTCGCGAAGTAGTTGCGATCCCAGAAGGCGAACCATGGGACGACCAGCAGCGCGAACCCGATCTCGAAGAAGAAGGCGGTGAGCAGCAGCCGTTTCAAGAACGGGGGCTCCCCGTCTGCGCGCGGCTCAGCTGGACGATCCGGTTGCGCACATCACGATAGCCGTCCGTTTCCGCATCCAGCTCCATCAGGATCGCGAGCGTGCGCGCCGACTCGCCCTGCGCTTCGAGCGCGCCGGCCAGCTCGTACAGCAGCGCGTAGCCTTCCTCAGGGGTCGGCGCCGGCGCTTCCGCCGCCCGCTCGAGCCACTCGACCCCCTCATTGAGATCGCCTCGATCGATCAGCATCCGCCCGAGCTGCGCCGCCGCTTTGAAGCGAAGGAGCGGAATGCGGGCGGCCGACTGCAGCGCGGTGATCGCCTCGCCCACGAGACCCTGCTCGAGGTACTGAAGCGCCTGCTCGTACTGACCAAGCGCCGCCGAGGCCTGCTGCTCGCGCGCGTTCTTCGCCCGCATCTGCGCGAACACCTCCTCGATGTCGGGCGCGGGCTCCGCTGGCGCCGGCGCCGTCTCCGCTTTCACCGGAGCCGGCGGAACAGGCGCCGATATGAGACCCGACAGCGCGGTGCTCAGATCGACTTCCGTGGTCTCCAGCACCGCCGCTCCATCGTCTTCTGATTCGTTGCCGATCGGCGGCTCCGGCGCCACGTCATGCTCCGGCGTTGCGGGCGTGAGCGGGATGCCCAGGGATGACATCTCGAAATCGAGCGTCGTGACGTCCGGCACAGAGAGATCCACGTCCGACGGCCCCGGCCCCGGCCCCGGCCCCGGGTACACGAACGTCTCGATGTCCGGCGTGGGAACGTCCAGTTCCACGGCGGGCGCCAGCTCTACGAGCTCCGCGTCCGTCATCGCAAACGGATCGTCCGGAATGTCGGCGCTCGCCCCCCCGCGAGCCTGCGCGACCACCGCGTCCGGATTGTCCACGCCGAGCAGCACGAGCGCGCGGCGAAGCCGATCCGCGTGTGCCTTGTTGCCCGGCTCGGTCCGCAAAAGATCTTCGGCAATGACCCGCGCTTCCTCTGCATGGGACGCCACGAGGTACGCCTCCGCCAGCTGCCCCTGCGCCTGGCGCAGCGTCTGTTGCATGTCGGCGTCGACGCTGATCTCCACGAGCTTCATCAGCGCCGGGATGTGCGGCGCCTGTGCCACGAACGTCTGCAGGAGCGCGGCGGCGCGCGGGAGCTGGCCACTGAGGAGCGCGGCGTCGGTAATGGCGTCGATGCAGGCAAACGCCGATTCAACCCGGCCGCCCCCGATGAGCTCGTCGGCGAGGCGCATCACGTCTGCCTCGCGATCCGGCGCGAGCGCCAGCAGGCGCATGATCGCCGTGCGCGCCTCTGTCTCTTTGGCGTCGGCGAACTCGATCGTCGCGAGCGCGAGCAGCAGATCCGGGTCGTCGCCGGCTGTCTCGGCGCTCAGGTACGCGCGGGCGCGATTCGGCTGTCCCGCGGCGATAAACTCTTGCGCAAGCTGGTGGCGCAGCTCAGTGTCGAAGGGATCGATCTCCGACGCATCGGCAAGGAGCTGAACTGCCTCGCTGCGGCGGTTCTCCTTGTCGAGTGCGTCCGCGGCCTCCTTGAGCAGCTCGACCGCCCGGAACGCATCGCCAATCTGCTGCGCCGCGAGCGAGGCCGCGATCTTCGATTCGACGTCCGCCCCGTCGAGCGAGCCGAGTCGCAGGATGCACTCGGCGGCGGAGCGTTGCTCGCCGCGCGACCGCCTCTGTTTCGCGATCTGTTGGAGGAACAGCTTCGCGTCGGCGAACTTGCCCTGGCGCTCGGCAATCCCCGCGAGCTGCATGAGGATGTGCTCGTCCGCCGGCTTGACCTTCAGCGCCTTCTTGTAGAGCGCGGAGGCCTTCGGCAGGAATCCTTCCGAGAACTGGTGATCGGCGACCCGCGTGAACTGCTCCGCCGCGCGGGCGTTGTTGCCGGCACGGAGGTAGAGATCGCCGAGGACGTTGACGGCGTTCCAGTCCTCCGGCTGGTCGTCGACCAGGCGGACGAACAGCTCGATGGCTCCGTCGAGCTTTCCCAGGCGGAGCAGCTTCTGCGCCTGTTTGATGGTCGCGTTGCGATCAATGGGCACGGATGGACTGACAGTTCACGAGGACCACGCTGGAGGGTCAGTACTCGCCAATCGTATCAAACAGCGATGGGGGTCTGAACGAGCGCCGGTGCAGCGGCGAATAGCCGTGGCGGGCGACCGCGGCCAGATGGTCGGCGGTGGCGTAACCCTTGTGCCGGTCGTAGCCGTAGCGCGGATCCGCGGCGTGATGCTCGAGCATCTCACGGTCCCGGGTCACCTTCGCGACAATCGACGCGGCGGCGATCGCCGTGCACCGGCGGTCGCCGTGGAGCACACCCCGCTGGGCGATGAGGAGATCGGGGATCCGGAACGCATCGACCAGGACGAGATCCGGGAGGGGCGCCAGCGTCAGGACCGCGCGCCGCATCGCCTCGAGCGAGGCGCGATGGATGTTGATCTCGTCGATTTCGGCCGGCGGCGCCGACGCCACGGACCACGCGAGCGCCTTCCGGGTGATGACACCGTAGAGCCGCTCGCGCCCGGCAGCCGTGATCATCTTCGAGTCGCAGACGCCGGCAATATAGCGGTCTGGATCGAGGATCACGGCGGCGGCGACGACCGGTCCGGCCAGGCAGCCGCGGCCCACTTCGTCCACCCCGGCGATGCGATAGAACCCGTAACGCCGCAAGGCGTTCTCGAGGGTCCTCATCGCACGGACTTTCACGCCTTCTTCGTTTCTTTCATGCGAGCCGCCTTCCCCTTCAGGTTCCGGAGGAAGTACAGCTTCGCGCGGCGGACGCGCGCCGATCTGACAACGTCCACCCTGGCAATCGTCGGCGAGTGCAGCGGGAAGATGCGCTCCACCCCCTGCCCGAACGACACCTTCCGCACCGTAAACGACGCGCGCGCGCCGCCGCGATGCAGGCCGATGATGATCCCCTCGAAAATCTGGATGCGCTCCTTGTCGCCCTCGCGCACCTTCACGTGCACGCGCACGGTGTCGCCAGATTTCATCCGGGGCCGATCCATCATCTGCGACTTCTCGACCAGCTCTATCGCGGTCATGTTCCCTCTCGATCCCGGCGGGTCCGCTGCGCGGCACCCGCCCTACGTACGTGGGGCGGGTGCCGCGAAGCGGACCCGGCGAACGAGAGGCGGGCCCTCTACGGCCCGCCTCTCTCTTTCACAATCTCGTCGAGCAGCTTGCGATCCTCGTCGTCGAGGTCCGCGCGCTCGAGCAGCTCCGGCCGCCGGTCCAGCGTCCGCGCCAGCGCCGTTTTTCTGCGCCACCGCCGGACCTCGGCGTGATGCCCCGAGAGCAGCACGTCCGGCACTTTAATGCCCGCGAACTCCGCCGGCCGCGTGTAGTGCGGGTAGTCCAGCAGTCCGCGTGCAAACGAATCCTCCGCGACCGATTGCTCGTCGCCCACCACGCCCGGCACGAGCCGGCTGACGGCGTCGACCACGATCATGGCGGGCAGCTCGCCGCCGCTCACCACGAAGTCGCCGAGCGAGAGCTCCTCGGCGCCGACGAGCTCCGGCACGCGGTCGTCCATTCCCTCATATCGACCGCAGAGCAGCGCGATGTGCGCGAGGCCGCTCAACCGGACGGCTTCCGCCTGCGTGAACCGCCTGCCTTGCGGCGAGAGCAGGATCACCGCGTCTGGCGCGCCGCGTCGGTTCCGGATCTCCTCGACCGCGCGCACGAGCGGCTCCGGCTTCATCACCATCCCCGGCCCGCCGCCGTACGGCACGTCGTCCACGCTGCGGTGCCGGTCCGTCGTGTGATCGCGCAGGTCGTGGATCTCGACGTCCAGCGCCCCGCTCGCGATTCCGCGGCTGACAATCCCTTCCGCGAGCGCGGCTTCAATCATCCGCGGAAAGATCGTGACGATGTCGAACTTCATAGCAGCTGGCAGCTCGCAGCGGGCAGCGGGCAGCTCGCAGCGGGCAGCGGGCAGCTCGCAGCGGGCAGCTCGCAGCAAAAGCTACTGTCTTTCCTGCCGGCTGCCTGCTGCCCGCTGCCGGCTGCCCGCTGCCTGCTGCCCGCTGCCGGCTGCCTGCTGCCCGCTGCCCGCTGCCTGCCTCGTTATTCCTGTCGGCTGCCTGCTGCCGGCCGCCGGCTGCGTTTCGTCTCGTTCAGCTCCAGCAACCCCTCCGGCGGGTTGATCCGGATCTTCTTGTTCGCCACGTCGATCTCGACGCAGATGTCGACGGCCAGCGGAATCAGGATTTCGCCGCGCGGCCCGTTCATCACCAGCCGGCTCGCACCGCCGCCGCCATCAACCTTCGCGACGGCGCCAATCAGATCGCCCGCCGTCGTTTCCACTTCGCAGCCGACAAGCTGATGCTCGTAATACGTGCCCGGCTGCAGCGGCCGGAGCGCGTCTTCGGGCACTCTCAGCTCGAGCCCCGCAAGCCGTTCGACGTCCTCAACCCGCGCACACCCCTCGAAGCCGACGATCGGACGCCCGTTCTGCACGCGCGACGAAGCGATCGTCAGCTGCTCGTCGCCCGCGGCCGACCGCGTCCAGAGCGTCGCGCCTTCCGCAAACCGCTCCTCGACGAAATCGGTCTCGGGATTGATGACGACCTGGCCGCGAAGCCCGTGAGGACCGGCAATGCGCCCCACTAGAGCCATCTGATCCCAGTCGGGGATTAGGGATTGGGGGTTGGGGATTCGGAGGGACAGGTTCTTTCGCTCCATTCCCGTTCTTCCAATCCCTAATCCCCAATCCCTAATCCCCAATCCCTAATCCCCAATCCCCAATCCCCAATCCCTAATCCCTAATATCCCTAATCCCTAATCCCTGATATCCAGTTGCACCCGCTTCCCGTACTTCTCCGCGGTCAACGCGACCAGCGTGCGCAGCGCGGCGGCGGTTCGCCCCTGCCGGCCGATGATCTTTCCCATGTCGCCCGGCGCCGTCGTCAGCGAGAGCACCATCGTTCCGCGGCGATCGGTCTCGGTGACGCGCACGCTCTCGGGATGATCGACCAGCGCGCGCGCGATCACTTCGACGACCTCTTTGATCGGGTTGCCGGTGTTGCCGGACCCGTCCGGCGCCGCCATCACTGCGCCGCGGGCGTCCCGGTTGCGGGAGCCGAGAGATCGCGCGACAGGTGCTTGGCCATCAATGTGCGCACCGAATCGGACGGCTTCGCCCCGAGCTTCAGCCAGTGCTGGATGCGCGCCTTGTTGATGTTGACCTGCGCCGGCTTCGCCCGCGGATGGTACGTGCCCACGTTCTCGACGAAGCTGCAGTCGCGCGCCGAGCGCGCCTCGGTGACCACCACGCGGAAATAGGGTTTCTTGGTCGACCCCATCCGCCTCAAACGAATCGATAACATCGAATCTCCTCAAACCACGAAGTAAATAACTTTCTTCGTGTTTTTCGTGTTCTTCGTGGTTTATTACCGGGTCTTGATCAGGCCCCACGGCCCGCCCTTCTTCCGCTTCTTCCCACCCGGCGCCGCGAAGCCGCCCTGCGGCATCTTCGGGAACCCCTTGCCCATTCCCGGCAGCCCACCCTGGTTCATCATCTGCAAGACCTTGCGCATCTCGGTGAACTGCTTCAGCAGCCGGTTCACCTCCTCGACCGTCGTCCCGCTGCCCTTCGCAATGCGCTTGCGGCGGCTGCCGTTGATGATCTTGTCGTTGCGCCGTTCGTCCGGCGTCATCGAGCCGATGATCGCCTCGACGCGCCCCATCTGCTTCTCGTCCGGCTTGTTGTCGGCGAGCTGCTTCAGGCTGCCCAGCCCCGGGATCATCCCGAGAACACTCTCGAGCGGTCCCATCCGGCGGAGCGTCTTGAGCTGCTTGCGGAAGTCGTCGAGCGTGAAGTCGTTCTTCCGCAGCTTCTCCTCGAGCCGCACCGCCTCGTCCTCGTCGATGGCCTGCTCGGCCTTCTCGATGAGCGACAGCACGTCGCCCATCCCAAGCATCCGCGAGACGATCCGATCCGGGTGGAACAGCTCGAGGTCCTCGAGCCGCTCGCCGCTGCCGACGAACGCGATCGGGACACCGACCACCGACACCACCGAGAGCGCAGCGCCGCCGCGCGCGTCGCCATCGAGTTTCGTGAGCACCACGCCGGTGACGCCCACGCGATGGTTGAACTCACCCGCGCTCTTGATCGCGTCCTGCCCCGTCATCGCATCCGCAACGTAGAGCAAGTCCGACGGCCGCACGGCGGCCTTGATCGCCTGCAGCTCGTCCATCAGCTCATCGTCGATGTGCAGTCGACCTGCCGTATCGACGATGACCGTGTCAAAACCCTTGGCCTTCGCTTCCGCGAGCGCCCCGCTCGCGCGCGCCACCGGATCCATCGTCTCCGGCTCGTAGACCTTCACGTCGGCCTGCTCGCCGACGATCGCGAGCTGATGAATCGCCGCCGGCCGCCTGACGTCGGTCGAGACCATCAGCGGGTGCCGGCCCTGCTTCGCGAGCCACTTCGCCAGCTTGCCCGACGTCGTCGTCTTGCCCGAGCCCTGCAGCCCCAGCAGGAGGACGACGCGCGGGGAGGGCCCATCCTTCCGCAGTCCGCCTTTCGCATCGCCGAACAGCGCCAGGAGCTCGTCGCGGACGATCTTGATGACCTGCTGTCCGGGCGACAGGCTCTTCAGGACCGCCTGGTCCATCGCCTGGTCGCGGACCCGATCGATGAACGCCTTGACGACTTTGAAGTTGACGTCGGCTTCGAGCAGCGCCAGCCGGATCTCGCGCAGCGCGGTCTCGACATGCTCGGGCGTCAGCCGAACCTCGCCGCGCAGCGACTTGAAGACGTCCTGGATGCGCGCGCTGAGCGACTCGAACATGGATCCCCGCCGGCGGACCGCAAGACTGCCCTATAACAGGGCTAAGCCCAACGGACGCAAACGCTTATCTTAGGCGAGATTGGAGGGATCAGCAACCGTCAGGCCGGCAAAAGGCCGACCATTCGTAGAGGCCGACCTTTAGGTCGGCCATATAAACGTGCGGCCGTCGTCGTCACGGCGTTCAGCTTGATGGGCTGGACGACTGCACCGTTTCCGGCCGAGTCCCATACCGCGAAGCGGACCCACACCTTTCCGTCGGCGTTGAACGGGATCTCGAAGTGCTTCTTGCCGAATGCGGGCAGGTCCGTCGCCTGGATGATCTGCCAGGTACGGCGGGCCTTCACGGCCCGCCGCGCAGGAATCCTACACCGACGAGAGCCGGTGACCGAGTTTGTCTTTCTTCGCCTTGAGGTACTTGCGCGTGGAGTCGGACGCTGGGATCTCGAGCGGCACCGCCTCGGACACCGACAGACCGTACCCCTGCAAGCCAACGAACTTCCGGGGATTATTCGTCAGCAGCCGCATGGATTTCAGGCCGAGGTCGGTGAGAATCTGCGCGCCGATGCCGTAGTCGCGCTGATCGGGCTTGAATCCGAGCCGCTCGTTCGCTTCGACGGTATCGAAGCCCTGGTCCTGCAGCTCGTACGCGCGGAGCTTGTTGGCGAGCCCGATGCCGCGCCCCTCCTGGTTGAGATAGAGGAGCACGCCGCGCCCTTCTGCAGCGATGCGCGTCATCGCCGCGTCGAGCTGCGCGCCGCAGTCGCAGCGGGCCGAGTGGAACACGTCGCCCGTCAGGCACTTCGAGTGGACGCGCACGAGCACGTCCTTGCCGTCGCCGATCTCGCCGCGGACGAGGGCGACGTGCGTCATATCGTCGACGTCGTTCGTGTACGCGTAAATCCGGAAGTCGCCATGCTCGGTTGGCAGATGCGCGTTGGCGACACGCTTCACCAGCCGCTCGGTCCGCATGCGGTACTGAATGAGGTCCGCGATGGTGATCATCAGCAGACCGTGCCGCTTCGTAAACCTCGTCAGCTGCGGCACGCGGGCCATTGTGCCGTCCTCGTTCATGATTTCGCAGATAACGCCAGCGGGATAGAGACCCGCCATCCGCGCGAGATCGACCGCCGCTTCCGTCTGCCCCGCGCGCACCATCACGCCGCCGTCGCGCGCGCGCAGCGGGGACACATGACCGGGACGCGCGAGATCCGAGGGCCTGGTCGCCGGGTCCACGGCGGCAAGCACGGTCGCCGCGCGGTCCGCAGCCGAGATGCCCGTCCCGCCGCGCTTCACATCGATCGGCACGCAGAAGGCCGTGCCGAACGCCGTCGTGTTGGCGTTCACCGCCAGCGGAATCTCGAGCTCGTCGAGCCGCGCGCCGCTCATGGACAGGCAGATCTGCCCGCGCCCGTGCTTCGCCATGAAGTTGATGACAGCCGGCGTCACCTTCTCCGCCGCGATCGTTAGATCTCCCTCGTTCTCCCGATCCTCGTCGTCGACGACGATGACGATCCGGCCGGCGCGGACGGCGTCCACGGCCTCCTCGATGGACGCGAACGGACTGGTCTTGCGGGCGCCTTTGGCGATGCGAATGTGTTTGGTCATGTGTGTCATGCGGGGCGAGCCTTCCAGGCTCGCCTGGCGGACCAGGAGGGTCCCCCTCCTACCTCGCGGCCGGCTTCAGCCGGCCCTCCTCCATCAATTCAACCGCGCGCGCGACGTACTTGCCAATCATGTCGCACTCGAGGTTGACGCGATCCTTGACGCGCAGCGACGAGAGATTCGTATGGTCCCACGTGAACGGAATAATCATCGCGTCGAACACGGTGCTGCCGAGCCCGGCCACCGTGAGGCTGACGCCGTCCATGGCGATCGATCCCTTCCGGACCAAGAACGGCGACAACGCGCGATCGAACGAGATCGTCAGCCAGTGCGAGTCGCCGTCGGCGCGAATCTCGTCGACCACGCCGGTCCCATCGACGTGCCCCTGCACGAAGTGGCCGCCGACGCGGCCGTCGGCGCGCATCGAGCGCTCGATGTTGACGCGCTGTTCGTGCCGCAGCGATCCGAGCGTGGTGACGCGCGCCGTTTCGGGCCCGATGTCCGCGTGCACTTCGCCGCTGTCCACCGCAATCACCGTCAGGCAGACGCCGTTCACGGCAAGGCTCTCCCCGGGCGACAGCTCCGACGCCAGCGCGGTCCGCACCCGCACGCGGTACCCGGACGTCATCGTCTTCACCTCGGCGACCTTGCCGACCGCTTCAATGAGGCCGGTGAACATAACCTTCGATCACTGTGTCGGGCCCGAGTAATTCCACCCGTGGGTCGATCAACGACGAGAGCGACCACGGCCGCCCGTCGAACAGCGGCACACCGGCCAATCCGAGCGCCACGGGAGCGACGTAGAGCTGGACGTAGTCGACGATGCCTTCGTCCCACGCGGCGGCGTGCAGTGCCGCTCCCCCTTCGAGCAGGACGCTCTGAATATCGAGGGCGGTTAGCGCTCGGAACGCCTGGCGCAACCCCGCTTCTTCGGGTGCCATCACGGTTGCGCCGGCCTGCTCGAGCGCCGACCGCTCGGAGACCTTCATCGCTGAGGCCTCGCGCGTCGTCAGTATTATCACTGGTCCCGCCGACAGGGTCGAGAAGAGACGCGCGCCTGGCGGCGTGCGCAGGCGCCGGTCGAGCACGACCCTCGTGAGCGGCCGCTCCCGGTAAACGTCGCGCGCCGTGAGCAGCGGATCATCCACGAGCAGCGTCTCGGACCCGACGGCGATGGCGTCGACCTGTGCGCGCAGATACTGCACGCGGCGATTGGCTGCGTCCGACGTCAGCCGGGTGCGCACGCCGGGCGCCTCGGCGATGCGGCCATCGAGGCTCGCCGCCGCCTTGAGAATCACGAACGGCCGCCCTTCGCGCACGGTCGTGAGGAAAGGCTGATTCAACCGGGCGGCGGCATCCCGCTCCAGGCCCTCTTCCACGGCGATCCCGTGCGCCCTCAGCGCCGCAAACCCGCGGCCGCTCACGAGGGGAAACGGATCTTCCATCGCCGCGACGACACGCGTGATACCCGCCGCGATGATGCGCTCGGTGCACGGCCCGGTGCGCCCCGTGTGAGCACACGGCTCCAGCGTGCAGTAGAGCGTGGCGCCGCGCGACCGCCCGCCCGCTTCGTTCAGCGCGTGCACTTCGGCGTGGGGCTCGCCTGCGCGCTCGTGCGCGCCGTCGCCCACGACCACGCCTTCATCGGTCACCACGCACGCGCCGACGACCGGATTCGGCGTCGTGCGCCCGAGCCCACGCCGCGCCTGTTCCAGCGCCCGCCGCATCCACCGGGCGTCCGCCTTCGCCAAGGCTTCGGCGGACAAGTCCTTTACCATTGTTCCTGGAATAGTGCGTCGACGAAGTCCTGCGCCGAAAACGGGACCAGGTCGTCGATGCCTTCGCCTACGCCGACGTAGCGGATCGGCAGCTTGAGATCGTTGGCGATGGCGACCGCAACGCCACCCTTGGCGGTGCCGTCGAGCTTGGTGAGAATGATGCCGGTCACGCCGGCGACGCTCGTGAACTCGCGCGCCTGCTGGAGGCCGTTCTGGCCGACGGTGGCGTCGAGGACCAGCAGCACTTCGTGCGGCGCCCCTTCGGTCGCGCGCGAGGCGACGCGGCGAATCTTGTCCAGCTCGTTCATCAGGTTGACGCGCGTGTGGAGTCGGCCGGCGGTGTCGACGAGGATCGGATCGCGGCCGCGCGCTTTCCCGGACTGAATCGCATCGAACACGAGCGCGGCGGGATCGGCGCCTTCCTTCGCGCGGATGATGTCGACCTTGGCGCGCTTCGCCCAGATCTCGAGCTGCTCGACCGCGGCCGCGCGGAACGTATCCGCGGCGCAGACGAGCGGCTCCTTGCCGGACGCTTTCAGCAGATTGGCCAACTTGCCGATCGTCGTCGTCTTGCCCGTGCCGTTGACACCGACGACGAGCGTCACGTGCGGATGATGACCGTCCGGCGGAGGCCGCTCCACCGCGTCGAAGACGCGGCGGATCTCTTCCTTCACGAGATCCCGAAGGCTTTCGCCCCGGCGGGCGCGCGAGCGCACGGCGGTGACAATGCGCTCGGTTGCGGCAAGACCGACGTCAGCGGAGATCAGAAGCTCCTCGAGCGCCTCGATCGTATCGACATCGACCGGGTGGGTTCGCCGCTCCGCGGTGTCGGCCTGTTGAACGATGTCGTCGAACCGGCCGACGAACTGCTCCTTCGTGCGGGCCAGGCCTTCACGAAGACGATCAACAAATCCCAAATCCCAAGCTCCAATCAGCCGACCGCCGGCAGCAGGCGGCCGGCAGCAACACTCAACACTGCCAGCTGCCGGCTGCCGGCTGGCTAACCAGTTTCCGCCTTCTGCGGCCGCAACATCAGATCGTACAGCGCAGCGCGAGCATCCTTACGACCGGCGAGCAGCTCGGCCACCTGGGCCGCAATCGGCAGCTCGATGCCGTGCCGCGCGCCGAGCGCGAGCGCGGCATCAGTGGTTCTCACGCCTTCGGCCACCATCTTCATGCCTGCCAGGACATCGTGCAGCGAGCGGCCGCGCGCCAGCTCGATGCCGACGTGGCGGTTGCGGCTGAGCGAGCTGGTGCACGTGAGGACGAGGTCGCCGAGCCCTGTCAGCCCCGCCAGCGTGTCGCGCTGCGCGCCCGCCGCGCACGCAAGCCGCGTGATCTCGGCGAGGCCGCGCGTGATGAGGCCCGCTTGCGCGTTGTGGCCAAGCCCGAGCCCCTCGGCCATGCCGGCGGCAATCGCAATGACGTTCTTGATCGCGCCGCCGATCTCAACTCCGATCACGTCGCTCGTTCCATACAAGCGGAAGTACGGTGCGCGGAACTCCGCCTGCACGCGTTCCACCACCCGGGCGTCCAGCGACGCAATGCAGACCGCCGTCGGCAGCTCGCGCGCCATTTCGGCGGCGAAGCTGGGGCCCGACAGCACGCCGACGCGCACGCCGTCGCCGATTTCCTGCCGGACGATTTCCGACGGGCGGAAGAGCGTGTCCTGCTCGAGACCCTTGGCGGCACTGACCACGATCGCGTCGTCGCGAACGAATGGCGCCGCGCGACGAAGCACCTCGCGCATGCCGTGCGAGGGCACGGCGGCGACGATCAGGTCGGCTGCAGCGAGCGCCTCGTCCAGGTTGGCCGTGACCCGCAGCCGCGCCGGAAAGCTGACGTCGGCAAGATAGACGGCGTTGGCCCGCCGCGCGCGCATGTCTTCGACGAGCGACGGATCCCGTCCCCACAGCCACCCGTCATGGCCGGTGCGGCCCAGATGAACGGCGAGTGCGGTGCCCCAACCGCCTGCGCCTAATATCGCGATCAAAAGAGCCTCGAGCCGACGCGACGCTCGGTGCCTGCCATGAGCCGCGTCAGGTTCGTCAGGTGGCGATAGACGATGATCGCCGCCGCGGCAACGGCGCCGGCCACCACCACGCGCGGCTCTCCGCCTGCGGCCGCGGCAAGCGGCAACGCGACTGCCGCCGCAAGCGATCCGGCCGAGATGAAACGGGTCGCCCAGATCGTGATGAGGAACACCGCGCTCGCAGCCGCAAGCGTGACCGGCGTGAGCACGGCAAAGACGCCCGCCGCCGTGGCGACGCCTTTGCCGCCTCGGAATCCCAGCCACACCGGGTAGATGTGACCGATGATCGACG
>JAHFUO010000148.1 GCA_023265015.1 Acidobacteriota bacterium
GAATGCTGCGCGCGTACGAGGAGTACGACTTCCAGACGGTCTACCAGGCGCTCAACACGCTGGCGACCGTCGATCTGAGCGCGTTCTACGTCGACATCGCCAAGGACCGCCTGTACACGTTTGGCGCGCGTTCGCAGGCGCGTCGATCGGCGCAGACGGTGATGTATCTGATCGCCGACGGACTCGTGCGCCTGCTGGCGCCGATTGTTCCCGCGACCGCCGACGAGCTCTGGAAGTTCATCCCCGGGCGGGGCTCGGAATCTGTCCACCTCGAAGACTTCCCCTCCGTCGACCGTTTCACGAACCGCGAACTGACGGCCTCATGGGATCGGTTGATGAAGGTACGCGACGAGGTGAACGCCGCGCTCGAGGAGAAGCGAAAGAACAAGGTGATCGGCAACTCGCTCGGCGCCCGCGTCACGATCACCGCGGGCGGACCGGTCGCGGCGCTCCTCGACAAGAATCGCGCACACCTGCCGATGCTCTTCATCGTGTCCGACATCGAGCTGCACGCAGGCTCGCCCGAGGGCGCCGACACGATCCGCATCGACGTCGAGAAGGCGTCGGGCGTGAAGTGCGAACGGTGCTGGCGCTTCGTGCCCGCTGTCCGGAAAGAACCGGACTGGGCCGGCATCTGTGACCGCTGCGTCGAGGCGCTCGCGGAACCGGTCAACCCCTAGTGGTATGCCCTTCCCCACGTTCAGCGGGCCGCTCCGTTGTCGCGGCCAGAAAGATCGCGTCAGTTGATACGGTCCAGTAGTGTGGGGCAGCGCGTTCCGCCGCTCGAGCTCTGGATCGCGGCCATCATCGTATCGCTCGACCAGGCGGCGAAGGCCGTCGTGCGGTCGGCGTTCGACCTGCATGAAAGCCTCGTCGTGATTCCCGGCTTCTTCAACCTGACGCGGGTGCACAATACGGGCGCGGCGTTCGGGATGATGGATGGCGCCGAATTCCCGTTCAAGACGGTGGTCCTCGCGGTGGTCGGCGCGGCCGCGCTCGCTGGACTTGCCGTGTATGCCGTGCGGCTGCCGACCGGCCAGCAGCTTGCGCGGTTCGGACTGGCGCTGATCCTTGGCGGAGCGGCGGGAAACCTGATCGATCGCATCAGCGCCGGCTACGTCGTCGACTTCGTCGATGTGTACTGGCGCGGGTGGCACTTCTGGGCGTTCAACGTCGCCGACTCCGCCATCACGTGCGGCGTGGCGCTGATGATTCTCGATCTGATGGGAATAGGACGGCATCGTGTATCCAGAGCTGTTTAGCATCGGGCCGATCACGGTCTACTCGTACGGCGTGCTGCTCGCCGTCTCGTACCTGATCGGCCTCTGGCTGGCGATGCGCCGCGCGAAGGCGTGGGGCCTCGACGCCAACCGCGTGCTCGACCTTGGCATCTACATCATCATTGCGGCGCTCATCGGCGCGAAGCTCCTTCTGCTCGTCGTCGACTTCAATCAGTTCCGCCAGTCGCCTCAGGATCTCCTGTCGCTCGCGCGATCCGGCGGCGTGTTCTACGGCGGCCTGATTCTGGCCGTGGTCGTGGCGTTCTGGTACATCTCGAAGCACCGGCTCCCCTTCTGGACGACGTGCGATGTGTTTGCGCCGGGGATCGCCCTGGGCCACGTCAGCGGAAGGCTTGGGTGCCTCGCGGCGGGCTGCTGCTACGGCAGGCCGACGACGCTGCCGTGGGGGATTACGTTTACGAGCCCGCTGGCCGCGGCGAACGTGGGGACGCCGCTCGGCATTCCGCTCCACCCGACGCAGCTGTACGAAGCGGGCGCCGAGCTCCTGATCCTGGCCTTCCTGCTCACGACCGAGCGGCGCGGGCGGCGGTTCGCCGGGCGGACGTTCTGGCTGTACATGCTGCTCTACGCCATCTCGCGCTACATCATCGAGATGTATCGCGGCGATCCGCGCGGAACGGTGTTCGGGATCTTCTCGACCTCGCAGTTCATCTCGATCCTGCTCGGGCCGCTCAGCGTCATCATGCTCGTGTGGCTCGCGCGCACGTCTCCGCAGACGCCGCAGGAGATGCACCGGCGCCGCAAGATCGCAGCGTGATCGGTGGCGCCGATCGATCTCGTCGTCCCGTCTGAGTACGACGGCCAGCGTCTCGATCGCTTTCTCGTCTCCGTTCTCGATCGGCAATCGCGCTCGCAGATCCAGAAGCTGATTGCCGACGGCCGGATCACCGTCGCGCGCCGCGACGCGCGCGCGAATCTCACGATGCACGAAGGCGATCGCGTCTCCGTCGACGTCCCCGAGGCCGCGCCGGCGCGGGTCGAACGCGAGGCGCTGCCGCTTGAATTCCTGTATCAGGACAGCGACGTCGCCGTGCTGAACAAGCCCGCGGGCATGGTCGTGCATCCGGGCGCCGGCCACCAGTCGGGCACACTGGTGAACGCGCTGCTGCACCACGTCGACGATCTCAGCGGCATCGGTGGCGAGATGCGGCCGGGCATCGTCCATCGCCTCGATCGCGGGACGTCGGGCGTCATGGTGATCGCCAAGCACGATGCCGCGCACCAGGAGCTCGCGCGGCAGTTTCACGATCGCGAGGTCGAGAAGGAATACATCGCGCTCGTGTGGGGCGTCGTGCAGGCCGGGCGTCGGATCGATGCGGCCATCGGCCGCGATCCCGGCAACCGGCAGAAGATGTCGGCCCGCGCGCGCCACGCTCGCGAGGCCGTGACGCGCATCACGCGCGCGCGTCACCTGCCGGGGCTCACCCTGTGTCAGGTCGCGATTCACACGGGCCGCACGCACCAGATCCGCGTGCACTTGAGCGCGATCGGACATCCGATCGTCGGCGATGCGCTGTACGGCGGGGTCCATCGCCGTGTCCCCGGAGACATCCGCGCGGTCCAGCGCCTCGAGCGCCCATTCCTGCACGCCGCACGGCTGGTCTTTCATCATCCGAGCGACGGACGACGGATGGAGTACATCGCGCCGCTGCCGGACGATCTCAATGCCGTGCTCGAAGCGCTTCCCGGCTTGGCCGAGACGGACCACAGAGAGACAAAGTCACGGAGTTAATGGATATTGTCTGTGTCTCTGAGACTCCGTGGCCTGTGGGGGTGAGGGCGCCGCTATGGACAAACCAATCGTGCCGCATCGGATTCGAAAGGTGTTCGACGGCCGCGTGTTCACCGTCCAGGTCGAGTCGATCACGCTGCCGCGCGGCGGTCAGCTCGACGCGGAAATCATCCGGCATCCAGGCTCGGTCGTTCTGATCCCGGTCACGGACAACGGCGACATCATGCTCGTGCGACAGTATCGACCCGCGATCGGACGATGGGTCTGGGAGCTGCCTGCGGGCACGCTGAAGGATGGTGAGGATCCGGACACGGCGGCGGCACGCGAGTGCCAGGAAGAGATCGGGCTCATCCCCACTGAGCTCGAACGGCTCGGGTCGCTGTTTCCGACGCCGGGATACTGCGACGAGGAAATGAACTTTTATCGCGTGACAGGACTGCGGGCGCCGCGCGAAGACGATGCCCCCGCGCACGCCGACGAAGACGAGGATCTCGAGCCGCGGGCGTTCGGGATCGACGCGATGCGGTCGATGATCGCCGAGGGGGAGATCATCGACATGAAGACCGTCGCGGCGCTGTATTTGATCGGGCCGTGAGGGCGAAACGCCCAACTCCCAAGAGACCAACTCCCAACGCTTGGTAATTGGGAGTTGCGGAGTTGGGAGTTACTGAATACGCGGCTGAACGCGGCGGTCGGTTTTCTTATCTCCGGTTTTCTTCGGCCCGGGCAGCAGCGCCAGCAACAGCACCTCGTCCACGCTCGTGACGAAATGAATCGTGAGCTCGCGCCGCAGCTCCTCGGTGAGATCTTCCTTGACGTGCTTTTCGTTCTGCCTCGGCAGGATCACTTCGCGGATCCCCGATCGCCGCGCGGCCAGAACCTTTTCCTTGATGCCGCCAACCGGCAGCACCCGGCCTGAGAGGGTGATCTCGCCGGTCATCGCGATGTCGCCGCGCACGGGACGACGAGTGAGCTCGGATGCGAGCGCGGTGGCGATTGTGACGCCCGCCGACGGCCCGTCCTTGGGAATCGCTCCCGACGGGACGTGCAGATGAATCTCGGCGTTCTTGAAGAAGTCGGGATCGGCGCCGTACGCGGCCGCGTGCGCGCGGAACCATGAGAGCGCCGCGCGAGCCGATTCCTTCATCACCTCGCCGAGCTGACCCGTCAGCGTAAGCGTGCCCGTTCCGGCCATGCGCGACGCCTCGACGAAGAGCACGTCGCCGCCTGCGGGCGTCCATGCGAGTCCGATCGCCACACCCGGCTCCTTCGTGCGCTCCTCGATTTCCTCGTCCAGGAACGTCGGCGCGCCAAGCAGCTCCACGACCGTGTCGGGCGCAATCGTCAGCGGCTCCGCATTGCCCTCCGCACGACGTCTCGCCGCCTTGCGGCACAGCGCGCTGATCTCTCGTTCGAGATTGCGCACGCCCGCCTCGCGCGTATGGCCGCGAATCACCGTGCTCACGGCCTGGTCGGTAATCGTGAGCTGCTCGGGTGTAAGCCCGTGGTTCCTGATCTGCTTCTGCA
>JAHFUO010000055.1 GCA_023265015.1 Acidobacteriota bacterium
GGGGCTGATGGTGGACCCGGTCACCAACATGCCTATCGTGATCCTGAAGGACAAGGACGGCGATCGCGTCCTGCCGATCTGGGTCGGGATCTTCGAGGCGAACGCGATCGCGCTTCAGATCGAAAACGTGGCGACGCCGCGGCCGATGACGCACGACCTGCTGCGCAACATCATCACGGACCTCGACGGGCAGGTCGACCGGGTGGTCGTGAGCGAGCTCAAGGAGAATACGTTCTTCGCCGTCATCCACCTCACCGTGCGCGGCGAGCGCGTGGCGATCGACGCGCGTCCGAGCGACGCGATCGCGCTGGCGCTCCGAACGCGGTCGCCCATCCTGGTCGAAGAGAACGTCATCGACACGGCCAAGACCGTCGACTTCACCTCGGAGCGCGCGGACAACGACCGCCTGCAGAAGTGGCTCGAGAGCCTCGACCCAGAGGAGCTGGGAAAATACAAAATGTAGACGGCACCCCACCGTGCAGGCGTGCACGGCGGAGACCCCGCCATGTCGGCCGGCCGACAATTGGAAACCCCAAGCTCCAAATCCCAGATCCCAAGAAGTCGTGACCTTCGTGGTTGAATCCTGACCCTTGCCCCTGCCCCCTGACCCCTGCTTCCCGTCCATATATTGGGTGGTTGACACAACGGCATACCATCCCTAGAATGAGCGCACACCTGCCTCACCAACAGTCCAGCTCTCGATGATCGTAGCGATCGCCAATCAGAAGGGCGGCGTCGGCAAGACGACGACGGCCGTCAACCTTGCCGCAGCCCTGGCGATGCGCGGTAAGAAGACGCTGCTCATCGACCTCGACCCCCAGGCAAACAGCAGCCTCTCGTTTCTCGACCTCAGCTCCGTGACCCGCAGCACCTACGATGCGATCACGGAGCCAGGCTGCGAGCTCGCCGACGTGATCCAGTCGTCCGCAGTCGCGAACCTCTCGATCGCCCCGGCGCGGATCGGGCTGGCGAAGCTCGAGTCGCGGCTGGTCGGGGAGCTCGACGCCCACTTCCGGCTGAAGGACAAGATCAAGGCGCTCAACGGCGCCTACACCCAC
Source organism: Acidobacteriota bacterium (assembly GCA_023265015.1). Taxonomy (GTDB): domain Bacteria; phylum Acidobacteriota; class Vicinamibacteria; order Vicinamibacterales; family UBA2999; genus Gp6-AA40. The sequence continues at coordinate 1,059 of JAHFUO010000055.1, forward strand.
ATCGTGATCGACTGCCCGCCGGCACTCGGGCTGCTGACGGTGAACGCGCTGGTCGCGGCCACGCACCTGCTCATCCCGATCCAGTCGTCGTATTTCGCGCTCGAGGGCACCGACGATCTCCTCGAGACCATTGAGAAGGTGCGCCAGCGTGCGAACCCCGGGCTGCGGATCCTGGGCGTGGTGATCACGATGCACGACAAGCGGACCGCGCTCGCGCGCGACATCCGCGAGCAGATCCAGAAGGTGTTCGGCGGGAAGGTGTTCCAGACGGTGATTACCAAGAGCGTGCGGCTCGAGGAGAGCCCCGCCTACAAGGAATCGATCTTCACGTTCGCGCCCGACTCGACGGGGGCGACCGATTACTACAGCCTGTGCGAGGAGGTCATCGAACGTGTCGAAGCGCGGACTGCCTGAGATGATGCGGATGCGGCATGACGAGCATTACGTCGAGGCGCTGGCGGCGTCGGCGGGCGCGCCGGTCGGGCGGATGATCTCGATCGAGCTGCTCGACCCGAACCCCAACCAGCCGCGCCAGGTGATGGGCGACCTCTCGGAGCTGATGGCGTCAGTCGCAGAGAAGGGCGTCATCGAGCCGCTCATTGTACGGCAACGGGGCGGGCGGTACCAGATCATCGCCGGCGAGCGGCGGTACCACGCCGCCGTGCAGGTCGGCCTGCGCGAGGTGCCGGTCGTCGTGCGCGAGGTGGACGACATCGAGGTCATGGAGCTGGCCCTCGTCGAGAACCTCCAGCGAAAGGACCTGACCGCGTTCGAAGAGGCGGAGGCGCTGCACCAGCTCGCGCTGAAGTGCGATTACACGCACGAGGACATGGCGCGGAAGCTGGGGAAATCGCGGACCGCGATCACCGAGTCGCTGTCGTTGAACAACATGCCGGTCGAGGTTCGCAACCTCTGTCGGCTGGCCGACATTGCGTCGAAGTCGACGCTGCTGCAGATCGTCCGCCAGGCCGACCCGAAGAAAATGCTGGCGTTGGTCGAGCGCCTGGTCGCGGGCGGGAACATCACGCGCCAGGATGTCCGGAAAGAAACGGCCAGGCCGAAGACGGGGCGGCTGAAGTCATTTGTCTTTTCGTTCAAGCCCCAGACGAAGCACTTCCAGCTGCGCATGAGTTTCCGGAAGGGGCGGGTCGACAAGGGCGAGATCATCGCGGCGCTGGAAGGCATCATCAGGGAGCTGCGCGCAGGAAGGTAGAGGAAGGTCTAGTAGTTAACATAACATCTATTATGCGACGTTGACGATCTGTTGAGGAGATCCCCTCAGGCGGTCCAATTCGCCGACGCAAAGTGCGCGTCCGGCACCTCGAACTCGATCGGCTGCTGTCGTGGCTGGTGCTCAACCTCGCTCCCGTCCCGCCTCAGCGCCACGATGAAGCCGACCGTCCCATGCATCGAGACGCCAAGGCAGCGGAATGGGAGCCGGAGTTCCAATCGTCGGCCCACGGCCACCTGCGCGTCGGCGCAGATCTGCAGCTTCGGAGTACCGTCCGCCGCTATTCGGTCCGCGATGCGGACCTCTGGGACGCCGTTCTCGATTCGCACAGCCAGGCTGTAGCCCGCGGGCTTGAGAAAGTTCACCCTCAGTTCCTGCTCGCCGGCCATCACGTCGCTCATGGCTGCCGGGCCGGACACGCCCAGGTACAGGTTCTCCAGGTCGAAGCCGAACTCGATGAGTGCGATGGATGGTGCCCGTTCGGTCGCCTCGTGCATCGTGTCGCCGGTCGCGGCAACCTCGACGCATCCGGCGCCCACCCATTCGAAGTAGCTCGTGAGCTCGCCGTCGATCACCGGATGGACAAGACCGGTGGGCTGCTGAATCTCGATGCCTGGGGGGCCGGTCGTGATGTTGCTGACGAACAGCTCGTCGGGGATCGGCCGGCCCAGCGCGCGATAGATGTTTCTGACGTGGCGGCGGAACAGCTCGTCAAATGTCTGGTCGTGGTCGGAGGAATGGTCGTCGCCGTACCACCAGAACCAGTCCGATCCCTCGGCGATCAGCATCTCCTCCCGGGCGCGCGCGCGCGCATCATCCGGGATGCCCGACGTGGAGTCGAGTGCCCGGCGCGCGTCGGCCAGCTGGCTCCAGGCGCGCTGATCGTCGGCGTGGCCAATCCAGATGTAGAAGTCCCCGTTGATCCAGGATCCCGGGAACATCGAGGTCAGTGCGTCCTTCGCTCCCGCGCACGCCTCGCCCATCGTCACGGTTCGCAGCTCCGCGTGCGAAGCAAGCCGGCGGTAGAGCGCGCGGAGGAACGGGCGGCCCTGGCTCTCGTAGTGTTCCCAGGCGTTCTCGCCGTCGAGGATGACGAAGATCGTCGCCTCTTCCCCGCCGGTGCGCGACGCGTAGCGCGCGCCCGCTTCCATGAGCCGCCGAACGAAATCATCCGCCGCCGCGTCCGCGGCCCACGACGCGTAACTGAATCCGATGAGATCCGAGATCGCGTGGTCCCGGAAGGCGCACGCCACCTGCCGGTCCGGCTGGCCGACGCGGTACGGCTTGTAGAGTTTCTCCGGCTGGTCGATATGGCCGTGCGCGTCCCGCGAGAACGCGATCGCGGCTGTCCTGGCGAGGATCTCCTCGTCGGTGGCCATCCACCTGAAACCGGCCGCCGCCACGAGAGGCACCATCGCGTCAGACACGGATCCCTCTGACGGCCACAGACCGTCCGGCCGCCGGCTGAACAGCCCCTCGTGCAACGCGACCGCCCTCGAGAGCTGCTCCGCGGCATCCTCGGGCCGGCGGAAGCGCGCGCGCGGCATCCGCGAGTGTGGATGCGTGCGGAGGTAGATATCCGTGTCGCACAGCAGCGGCAGGATCGGGTGGTAGAAGGGTGACGTCGAGATCTCAATCTGGCCGCGCGCGGCGGCGTCGCGATACTCGGGCACGACCTTCCGGATCAACTCGAGCTCGACCTCGCGGAGCACTACCTTGTCGTCCTCGCTGAAGTGCCCTCCTTTCGCGATGAGTGTCCGGATACGCTCGTCGCGCTCGACGTAGTACTGATCGATCCACGCGAGCTTATGCCACACCTGCAGGTCGCGGATGTCGTCGGTGGAGAACTGCGCGGCCTGGCTGCGCGCCGTCAGCCCCGCGCCGTTGCCCTCCCGCCGCGCCAGCAGCTTGGCGTAGCGCGGGTGCGGATCGACCATCCGGGATCGCTGCGCGTAAAAAAACTGCTCGACGCAGAAGGCCCGCTCTTCTTCGGTGAGCGCCTCCGCCGGCTTCAGGCCGATCTCGAGATGCCGGTCCCGCGCCTGTTCCAGCGCGAACGACTCGAGCTGCACCAGCAGCGACGGGACCAGGTTGAACGTCGCTTTGATCGAAGGGAACTCGCGCAGCAGCGCGACCATCCCCCAGTAATCCTTGATGGCGTGCAGCCGTACCCACGGCAGGACGTGCTCGCCGGTCGCGAGGTCCTGGTAGAACGGCTGATGCATGTGCCACAGCAGCGCAACGCGGGTCATAATTGAGAGGTTCCCGTGCGAATTCTCGACCGCTACGTGATTCGGGAAGTCCTGCTGCCCTTTTTCATCGGGCTGCTGGTCTTCACGTTCATCTTAATCATGCCCTTGATGATCCAGTACGCGGAGCAGTTCATCGCCAAGGGCGTGCCGACGATGGTCGTGCTTCGCGTCATGGCCACGCTGCTCCCACAGGCGCTCGCGCTGGCGATCCCGGCGGCCCTGCTGGTGGGGCTGCTGGTCGCGTTCGGCCGCCTGTCCGCGGATCGCGAGTTCGTCGCGATGCAGGCGTGCGGCGTGAGCGTGGCGCGGCTGCTCCTGCCCGTTGGCATCATCTCGTTCGCCGGCTGGGCCGCGACCTCGTACGTGATGCTCGAGGCCCTACCCGCCGCGAACCAGGCGTTCCGCGAGATCACGTTCAACATCCTCGCGGCGCGCGCCGAGGGCGAGGTCAAGCCGCGCGTTTTCTTCAACAGCTTCCCTGACCTCGTCCTCTACGTGCGCGAGGTCCCCGCGGCAGGCGGCTGGGATGACGTGTTCATGTCGGACAGCCGTCCCGGCCAGACGCCCGCGATGTACCTGGCTCGACACGGCCGCGTGATTCTCGATCCGCAGAAGCGCACGGTCGAGATGGCGCTCGAAGACGTGAGGCGCCACGTCGCGGATGCGGACGGCACCTACAAGGTCTCCAGCCACGATCGCCTCGTGCTGAGCGTGAACCCCGAGAGCGTGTTCCCGCGGACCGGCCCGCAGAAGGGCGATCCGGAGATGACAATCGCCGAGCTCCGCGCGCGCGCAGCGGAGATCGAGCGCGTGGGACAGTCCTCGCACAATCAGATCATGGCGATTCACCGGAAGTTCGCGATTCCGGTTGCCTGCCTCGTGTTCGGCGTGATTGGCCTCGCGCTGGGGGCGACCAACCGCCGCGACGGCAAGCTTGGCAGCTTCGTCTTCGGCCTGGGCGTGATCTTCGCGTACTACGTGCCGCTGAGCCTCGGCCCGGCGCTCGCCAAGGGACATCTGCTGGCGCCATGGCTCGCCGTCTGGCTGCCCAACATCATCCTCAGCGCCGTCGGGTGCGGTCTGTTCGCGTGGCGGTCGCGAGCGGCCGACCAGGAATTTCGTTTCTCACTGCCACGCTGGCTGCGGCGCAACGAGGCTGCCGCGGCTGTCGCGCCGGCGGCCGACACGGCGCCCGGCGAGAGACCGTGGAGCGGGTTCACGAGGCGCTTCCCGGGTCCGAGCATTCTCGACCTCTACGTGGCGTCGATGTACCGACGCGTGTTCGTCCTGTGCGCACTCGGGCTGATCCTCTTGTTCTACATCTCGACCTTCATCGATCTGTCGGACAAGGTGTTCAAGGGAGCGGCGACCTGGGGAATGATGGGCGCGTACTTCTGGTATGTCGCGCCCCAGTACGTGTACTACGTGCTGCCCATGTCGGTGCTGCTCGGCACGCTGGTCACCATCGGCGTCCTGACCAAGAACAGCGAGCTCATCGTCATGAAGGCGTGCGGCATCAGCCTGTATCGCGTCGCGATGCCGATGCTGGCCGGCGCGCTGCTCTCGGGAGCCACGCTGTTCGCGCTGGAGCAAACGACGCTGGGCCCCTTCAACCGGAAAGCCGACGAGATTCGCAGCGTGATGAACGGTGGGGCGCCGCGGGCTCTCGATCTCCTGACGCGGCAGTGGGTGACCGGCAGCAACGGCGACGTCTACAACTACAACTACTTCGACCCAAAGACCAACAACCTGATGGGCGTTTCGATCTATCACTTCTCCGGCGGCATGCGATCGCTCGTCCGCCGCTCGTATGCCGAACGCGCCACCTATGTCGGGCCCGGGCCGGGCGGAGATACCTGGCGTGCCGAGCAGGCGTGGACGCGTGAGTTCGCTCCGTCAGGAGACACGCGATCGTTCACGGTGCTGCCGGAGACCGCGTTCGCGCTCGACCCGCCGTCATACTTCGGGACGCGGCAGCCCGAGCCGCAGTTCATGAGCTACTCGCAGTTGCGCGACTACATCGCGCAGCTGCGGACAAGCGGTTTTGACGTCATCGCCCAGCAAGTCGCGCTGGAGCGGAAGATCTCGTTTCCGTTCGTCACGCTGATCATGACGCTGATCGCCGTGCCCTTCGCGGTCACGACCGGCCGCCGCGGCGCGATGTACGGGATTGGCGTCGGCATCGTGCTGGCCATCACCTACTGGGTGGCGTTCAGTGTCTTTGCCGCGCTCGGCACGGGCGGAGTCGTCGCTCCCGCACTCGCGGCCTGGGCGCCGAACCTCCTGTTCGGCGCGGGCGCCGCGTATCTCCTGCTGACGGTGCGAACGTGATGGCGACTCGGAGACCACGGAACTAAGGAACTTGGCGTCCCTCAGTCCCAGTCGTTCACGCTTCTGAGTTCTCCCTTCTCTGTTCGTGTTCATGTTCATGTTCGCTTCGGCGCCGCGTCCGCGGCGCCGAACTTGAACACGAACCGAGAACAGTGAAGTGAGAAGAGTGAACGATCACTTCGCGTATTTGATGTCGTCGATCCAGATCTGCCCGTTCGATCCGATCTTCGTGTTCACGGTATCGACGACAAGCAACACCGATTGGACGCTCGAGAGCGTGGGCCGCGGGCCAGCCGTCGCTCCGCGCGGCCGGAAGTCGTCGAACGGCAGCTGGATCGTTCGAGGCGCCTCATCGAGATAGACCGATCGATGCCACCGCTCCCCTTCAGATCCGCCGGGCGCGCGCAATTGTACCGATACGCGGGTTGGCCTATTCGCCCTCGCCGTGAACACGAGGCGGTCGTTCATACCGATGGCTGAGGTGGCGGCCATGGTGAACGCGACGTAGGGGCTGTCGGACGGCGCGCCGGACATCGCATAACGCAACAGCAGCTGCGAGCCGCCGACAGTCCCGACGACGTCAATCGCGGCGTCCGACGCGGAGTTCTTCTCGATCGTCCAGTCTCGCGCTGGTCCGTTTTGATAGAGAGCCATGAACTGGCGCGCCGCTGGGCGGGCGGTTGATGCTGGAACGTCGCCAACGCGGCCAACGTAAATCGGATTTGCAACCAGCCACGGCACCGGCGGTGTGCCTGGAGCGCCCGGCAAGGCAACCTCTACTCGATAGACTGCCGGCTCGGCCGGCAGATCGTGCTGCAGCACCGCGCCATCCGCGGTTGCGATCGGCGCGCCGTTTTGCACCAGCGTGATGCGCGCGTCGGCCGGCGCCTGGGCATCGACGCGGAGGCTCACCGGGCCGTCGAGCGGAAGCACGTCGCCCATCAAGGCGGTATGTGCGCCGCTGGTCGCGGTGACGTGCAGCGCAGCCGGGCCCGCGAGCGCATCGATCGTCGAGTAGACGCGGCCCGCGCGAATGGCGCCGATCACGTTCTGCGCGTCCGCGGCTGGATCGCCGGTGAGCCGCGCGTCAGGCAGGGTCATCGAGAACTCGCGAAACACGTTCTGATACGACGGGAAGGGCAGCGAGCCGCTGCTGTCGTACGGCTCCCCTACCGTGCGCGCGCCGACACGGGCGTGCGCATCGACAGCAGCAACGCCGACAACGCGGCGCTGCTGCGTCAGCTTGTCCCACGTCCGCATCACCGCAATTGGTCGATCGAGCAGCAGCGTCAACGCCTGCGGCGGGCGGAACGGGTACGTGATGAGGGAGTGCAGCACGGACCACCAGGGCTCATCGCGCCACTCGCTGTCAGCGTTGAGCCATTCCAGTCCGCCAAGCTGCGGGCTGTCCCACTCGGACCATCGTAGCTCTGGCTTCGGAGACCCAGGATGCGCGGCGATCGCGAAGCCTCCGAGACGATTGATGTCCTCGAGGACGTCACGCGGCTCGCCGCCAAGCGGATACGGCGCTTGTGGCAGGCCAAGCGCGACCACGTGACCGCCCTGCGTGCTGATCTCCACCGCGTCGATGTACAGCACGCCGTTGCGGTAGTCGGGGTGATCGGCCTCGCGCGTGGCGTCGCCGTGATCCGTCACGATGACGAACTGCAGCCGGGCACGGGCCGCCGCCGAGGTGACGTCATCGATGGTGCCGGTCCCGTCAGAGCGGTTCGTGTGGATGTGAATGGCGCCGCGGATGCCGGGGGCCACGCCGCCGGGCGCGGCGGGAAGCGGGCGCGGCGCGGGCGGCACGAGCATAAACAACGCAATGCCGGCGACGACCAGGAGCGCCAGACGACCGAGGAATCTCAGCACAGTGCGCGCTCACGCCCTCGGATGGAAACGGTCGTACACCGCGCGCATCCGTTGCTGCAGCACGTGCGTGTAAATCTGCGTCGTCGAGAGGTCGGCGTGGCCGAGCATCATCTGGATCGCGCGAAGATCGGCGCCACGCTCGAGCAGGTGCGTGGCGAACGAATGACGCAGCATGTGCGGGCTGAGCGGCGCGGTCATGCCTGCCGCGCGTCCGTACGTCTTGAGAATCTTCCAGAAGCCGATACGCGTCAGCCCGGGCCCGCCGCGACGGGCGTTGACGAAGAGTCGGGGGCTGCGCCGCTTGCCGAGCAGCGCCGGCCTCGATTCGCGCAGGTACGTGCGCACCCATTCGGCGGCTTCGTCTCCCATCGGGACGATTCGCTGCTTGTCCCCTTTCCCGGTGCAGGTCAGATAAGACGCGTCGAGATGCACGTCGCCGGGCCGCAGGCCGACCAGCTCGGAGACACGCATACCGGTCGCGTAAAGCAGCTCGATCAATGCGCGATCGCGGAGCCCCCGCGGCGTGCTGACGTCTGGCTGCATGAGCAGGCGATCGACCTCTTCCACCGAGAGGTGTCGAGGCAGCGCCTTCCACGCGCGTGGCGGGCGCAGGTCGTCGGCCGGACTTGCCTTCAACCGTCCGTCGACGACCAGGAAGCGATAGAAGCCGCGGTAGCAGGCGATGGCCCGCGCCACGGATCGAGGCGAGCGGCCCTGCGACATCAGATCGCGCACCAGCTCCTCGAGCCCCTGGCGCGTCAGCGCCTCGACCGGCGAGCGGCGCCCCGCTGCGAACTGGCGGAGAAGCACGAGATCGCGCGCATAACCCTGCACCGAGTTGACGGCAAGGCGCCGTTCAACGGTGAGGTGCGTAAGATAAGCGTCCACGGAGGACGCGGTTCCGGGCGGCACGAATGATAAATTATCCTTCATGCCCGTCCGCTCGAAGTGGCAATCGCTCCCGACCGAAGCCATCAACCCCGCCACGCTTGGCATCGACAAACTCTCCGCCGACGACATCGTCGAGCTGATGCTCAGCGAGGACCGGACGATGCTCGCGGCGGTCCAGCGCGAGCGCGAGCGCATTGCCGTCGGGGTTGAGATGATCGCCGCCGCACTCAGGAAAGAGGGGCGCGTCGTCTTCGTCGGCGCCGGGACCAGCGGCCGGCTCGGGATTCTCGAGTCCGCCGAGATGCCACCCACCTTCAGCACGCACCCCGACCTCGTGCAGGCGATCATGGCCGGCGGCCGCGGAGCCATTTTCAACGCGAAGGAAGGCGTCGAGGACAACTACGAGGAGGGCGCCCGTTCGATCATGCGTCTGCGCCCCACCAAGCGCGACATCGTCATCGGCGTGTCGGCGAGCGGCATGACGCAGTTCGTCCGCGGCGCGCTGACGCGCGCGCGCCGGGCAGGAGCGCGCGTCATCTTCGTCACGTGCGACCCGGGCACGGAGCTGCAGACGTTCGTCGACCTGACCATTTCCCCCGGCGTCGGCGCCGAAGTGATCGCGGGCTCGACGCGGCTCAAAGCCGGTACCGCGACCAAGATGGTGCTGAACATGCTGACCACCGGCGCGATGATTCGCATCGGCAAGACGTACGGCAACCTGATGGTGGATGTGCAGACGGGCTCGGAGAAGCTGAAGGACCGCGCCCGCCGCATCGTGAACATCGTGACCGGCCTCGAATACGACGAAACCGACAAGCTGCTGAAGCGGGCGCACTGGAACGTCAAGGCGGCGATCGTGATGCAGAAGACCGGGCTGCCGTATCCGAAGGCGCTCTCGCGGCTGCGCAGGGCGCATGATTCGATGCGCGAGGCGCTGGGCGAAGACATCGAGCCGCGCCTGCGCGGGATGCTGCAGGGCGTCGCCGAAGCGTCAGTAGACGGGCGGTGAAACTAAGGCGGTTCTCAGGTTGCTCTGGTGCTCACGTGCTTAGGTTCCGGTGCACGGGTTCATTGGTTCTTGGGTGCACCGGTGAGTTCACGCGAAAAACCTGTGAACCGGAGAACCACCTGAGCACCTGGAACCCCTGCCTTGAACCGGAGAACCAGAACCTGAGCACCCGAGCACCAGAGCAACCTGAGAACCGCATTAGGAGCGCGGACCCTTTGGGTCCGCGGCATAGGTCGGAATCGGCATGTTGCCGCGTGCGGCCGCCAGCGCCAGCCTCACCGCGCCAATCGCGGGCTCGACATCCAGCCGACGGACATGCGTGCGCGGCGCAATCTCCGACAGTCGCCTCGTCACATCCGCGACCAGCCACGGCACACCGCGGAAGATGCCGCCGGCCAGCACGGTTGGAAACACCTCGCCGCGCATCTCGAGGCGCGTGATCACCGATGCCGCGGCTGACGCCAGCTGGCCGCCCGCGCGGCTCAGAATCTCCGTGGCAATCGCGTCGCGCTCATCCAGCGCGCGCTGCACGATGCCGGCGAGGCCGGCGACGATGTGACGATGGACGTCGCGATAGTAGATCTCGTGAATCAGCGCGTTAGGCGTCGTCAGGCCCAGGTGCTCGAGGATCATCGGCGTGAGGAGCGTGGCGGGTCCTCGTCCATCGAACTGGCGCACGACGGCGGTCACCGCCGCGCGTCCGATCCAGAAGCCGCCGCCCTCGTCGCCGAGCAGATAGCCCCAGCCGCCGGCCCGTGCGGCTCGTCCGGCGGCGTCCCGTCCGTACGCAATCGAGCCGGTGCCGGCGACGACGACGACGCCCGCGGCGTCACCAGCGCCGGCGACCAGTGCGACGAGCGCGTCGCTCACCACGATAACCTGGGCCTTGAACCCGCTGCGCTGCATCATGTCGTGCACGGCGGCGGTGTCTTCGGGGCGATCAACGCCTGCGATGCCAAGACAGATGGCCGCGGGGCGGACGTCACGCTCCCCGATCGCGCCATCCATCACGTGATGCAGGACTTTCTCGACTTCCCGCTCGCCCGATGCCTGCAGGTTGGCGCCAACGCCGCGCGCCTCGCCGACCACGGTGCCCTCGGCATCGGCCAGCAGGCATATCGTTTTCGTGCCGCCGGCATCGATTCCCAGTACGTGCATGTGCCGAAATTGTAGTACAGTCTGCGGTCTCCCCATGGACGCCGACTCGCGAACGCGCGTGCGCTGGCCGCGCATGCTGCTTGGTCTTCTGGTCTGTGCGCTTACGTCCACACCCGTGGCGCAGCTCGCCGTGCCGCTGCGCGCGGCATCGGGCGAGGACGAGGTGCGTGCCCTCTGGGTGCGGCGCACGAGCCTCGAGTCAACCGATTCGATCCGCAGGATGGTGTCGGCGGCGGCCACCGCCGGCTTCAACACGCTGTTTGTGCAGATGCGCGCCGACGGAAGCGCGCGGCCCGGGCCCGACTTCGATGCGGTCGGCGAAACGCTGACGCAAGCGCATGCCGCCGGCCTGCGTGTACACGCGTGGGTCGATGTCGCGCTGGCCGCGGCCGCAGACGAACTTCCGTCGGCGCGCGATCACGTCATCTACCAGCACCCGGAATGGCTGATGGTGCCGCGTGCCATCGCTGCGGAGCTGCTCGCGATCGACAGCCACAGCCCCGATTACCTGGGACGGCTCCAGCGCTGGACGCGCGCGAACGCCTCGCGCGCCGACGGCCTGTATGTGTCGCCTCTCCAGCTCGACGCGGCGGCGCACGTCATCGATGTGGTGAGAGACGTCGTCCGCCGGTACGCCGTCGACGGCGTGTATCTCGATCACGTGCAGTATCCCGGCGACGACTTCGATTACAGCCGGCGATCCGTCGACGCGTTCCGCGATTTCATGCGCAGCCAGCTTCAGCCTGCCGAGCGGCAGCGTGTCGATCGAATCGAAGGGATCGATCCATTCGCCTATCCAAACGAGTTTCCGGGTCAGTGGCGCTCATTCCGGCAGGCGCAGTTGACGGCGCTCGTGGCGCGCCTGCGCGACACGGTGCGCAGCGCTCGACCATCGGCGCTGGTGAGCGCGGCGGTGACGTCCGACGCGTGGGCCGCCGGGCACGACACGCTCCAGGACTGGCGCACGTGGCTCGACAACCGGTTCCTCGACGCGCTGTGCCCCGTCGTGTCGGGGGCTGATGCCGCGCAGTTTGCCGCGCAGCTCGCGCAGGTCCGCGCCATCGCCGGCGCGCGTCCCGTGTGGGCCGCCATCGGCGCGAACCGCCTCTCCCAGCGCGAAACGCTCGACGACATCGTCACGGCGCGCCGCCTTGGCGCCAGCGGTGTCATCCTCTTCTCGTACGACAGCCTGATCAGCCCGCCCAAGGGTACCGAGTACCTCTCCGCGATCGGCCGCGGGGCGTTCGCCGGCTCTTGAGCTTTGCCGCCGCGCGGCGGGTGCTCGAAGACGCGATCGCTGAACGAGCGTTCCCCGCTGCGACCATCGAGGTGGGCACCACCAGCCGGGTCCTCTGGCAGGAGGCGTTCGGGCGGCTTACCTTCGACGCCGGGGCACCGCCTGCCACGTCCGACACGATCTTCGACCTCGCGTCTCTCACCAAGGTTCTGGCGACGACGCCGCTCGTGATGCAGCAGGTCGAGCGGGGCGCGCTGGGCCTCGACGATGCTGTCTCGCGGCACATCGCCGGGTGGCGCGGCGACGACCGCGCGGCCGTCACGGTCCGCGACCTGCTCGCGCACTGCTCGGGCCTGCCCGCCTGGCGGCCGTTCTTTCGCTCGTTGAAGGGGCGCGCGCAATACGAGCCGGCGATCTGTGCCGAGCCGCTGGAATACGCGCCACGGACGCGATCGATCTACAGCGATCCCGGCTTCATGCTCCTCGGTTTCATGCTGGACGATGGCCCTGGTGTCGCCGCCCGGTTTGCCGCAATGCTCGCGCAGATGGGCGTTGTCGAGGAGATTCAGTTCAGGCCGCCGCCGCTGTGGCGTGGACGAACGGCGCCGACGGAGAACGACCCCTGGCGTGGTCGCGTGCTCGTTGGCGAGGTGCACGACGAGAACGCATGGGCGCTCGGCGGCGTTGCGGGCCACTCGGGCCTCTTCGGCACCGCCGCCGCCGTCGGATCGTGCGCGCGCCACGTGCTGCAGGTTCTCGAGAAGCGGACGGGCGCCTTTACGCGCGCGACGCTCGAAACGTTCATCGCCCGGCGCGCCGGCGTGCCGGGCTCGCGCGCGCTTGGATGGGACACGATGCTCCCCAGCTCGTCGTGCGGCACACGGTTCTCGCCGCGCGCCTTCGGCCACACCGGCTTCACCGGCACGTCACTCTGGATTGATCCGGAACGGGATGTCTATGTCGCGCTGCTGACGAACCGCGTACACCCGGCGCGCGCGAACGAGGCGATCAGACGCGTCCGCCCCGCGGTACATGACGCCGTCATGGGCGAATTACGCTGACCATTTCTGATGTTCACCGGGCCATTCCAGAAATGACCGGACCGCCTGGGCGAATGGCCACGTCATCCGCGATGCTGACCGCGCGATTCGCGGTTCCGACCGGGTCATTGTCACGAGCAATCGGTCCATTTCGAAGTGAGAAGTTTCGAAGTTGGAAGTTCGACGTTTCCGATCCCCAATCCCCCAATCCCCGAACCGATTTTGACCATTATGTCCATTATGGCTAACATAGTCACATGCCAAAGTCATCGCTCAAGCTGAGACATACAGCCCGCCCGGCTACCAAACCGGGGCGCGCAACACAGGTGCGTTCCGAAGGCGCAGCTCTGACGGTCACCGCAACAGAGGCAAAGAACCGGTTCGGGCCGCTCCTGGAGAAAGCGATTCAGGGACGTTCCGTCGTGATCACCAGGCACGACACCCCGAAAGCCGTGCTTCTCTCCATTGCGGAATTCGAGTCGCTGGTCCGGTCGAAACAACAGAGTCTGGGCACGATGACCGACGAGTTCGACAGCCTGCTCGCTCGCATGCAAACGGCGTCGAGCCGGAACGCATTGAAGTCAGCGTTTGGTGCGGCCCCTGCCGAACTGGGGCGCCTGGCCGTCAAGAATGCAAGACGGCGTGGCTAAGACCGGGCAACCACCCTGCATCTACGTCCTCGCTGGAACAAACGGAGCTGGCAAGAGCACGGTAGGCGGCGCAGCGATTCGTGAACGTGGCGCTGACTACTTCAATCCAGACGAGGCGGCCCGCCGGATTCGGTCCGCCAATCCGCACGTCAGCCAGGAAGACGCGAACATTGCCGCGTGGAATGAAGGCAAGCGTCTGCTGGAGAAGGCCATCACCTCGCGTCTCACCTTCGCGTTCGAGACGACCCTTGGAGGAGAGACTATAGCCGGCCTCCTACATCGGGCAGGTGCGACGGGGATCGACGTCCGGGTCTGGTATGTCGGCTTGACGAGTCCGGAGCAGCACATCGCTCGTGTGCGCGCGCGAGTTGCCGCGGGTGGACACGACATACCGGAAGGCAAGATTCGCGAGCGATACGACAGCAGTCGGTCAAACCTGATTCGATTGCTTCCTGAACTGACGGAAGTCAGGGTGTTCGATAACAGCGTTGAAGCCGATCCCGCAACAGGATCTGCGCCGACTCCGCTCTTTGTCTTACACATGGTCCGAGGAAGAATCGTCACAATGTGCGACCTTGCGCAGGTCCCCGATTGGGCAAAGCCGATCGTCGCTACCGCGATGAAATCGTCTCTGTAGGTCCGATCCCGCGTTAGCGTCCCCCGCGGCCAAAGGGAGCGCCACCGCCACCGAAGACGCCGCCGCCTGGCAGCCCGAAGGGCGAGCCGGGCGGGGGTGCGCCGGCTCCGCCACGTTGCCCGAGCGGACCAGGCTGATTCGCACCTGGCCCGCGGCCGGGGGGCTGATTTCCGCGGCCGCCACCAGGAGGCTGCTGGCCACCGCGCCCGCCGCGACCGTTGCCTCCACCAATGCCACCCGCGCCGCCCGGAACGTTGATGCCTCCCGTGGGAGTCTGCGACGAGTTCGGCGCGTTGACGCGATTGGCGACCTGCATCGCCACGAACGTCCACTCGTTGTACTTGGCGTGACCATTGAATACTCGCAGGCCTGTCTCGGTGCTCTTGCTCGCGACGCCGATGATCCCGCCCGGCGCGCCGGCGGCCGCGCCCGTCCCCACCTGCGTCGCCGGCCGCGCTGCCGCCTGGCCCTGCTGCGGTACGGTCCCGCCCGCGCTCGGCTGGGCCGACGCCTGCTGGTTCGCGTACAGCACCTGGAACACGCCGTCCTTCGTCATCGGATCCTTGTACTTCTTGCGAAGAAAGTGCTCGGTGAGGAGGACGTCGGTGTTCGGCGGGAAGGTGTTCGCGTACTTGCGCTGAAACAGCGCGACCGCCCGCGCGTACTGCTGGCCGCGAAAGATGAGCTCGCTTTCCTTCTCTCGCTGCACGGCCGTGCGCCACACTGGAAGCACGACGGTGAGGAATATGGCCATGACAGTCATGCCGACCAGCAGCGCCGCCATCGCGTAACCGCCCTGGTCCGGAAATCTGCGCACGTCCGACTCCATGCGTTCCACGCCTCAGATGCCCGAGATGATGAACTCCACGCGGCCTGTCGCGGTGCGCCCATCCGTCGTTGTGACGGTGACAGTCGCCGTGAACTGGCCGTTCCCACGGTAGACGTGGCTCGTCTTGGTCGACGCCGTCGTCGCGGTGTTTCCATCGCCGAAGTCCCAGCTGAACGACTGGGAGTCACCGCCGCTGATCGTGGCGGTGAACGCCACAGCCTTTCCCACGTTCACCACGACCGCAGCGCTCGTGTCCGCGGCCAGGTCGATGGTGAGCGCCGCGCGCGGCGTAATCGTCACATTCGTGAACGCCGAGGTCGCTTCCCCGTTCACGTCGGTCGCGCGGATGGTTGCGGTGTACGTCCGCGGGCTCGAGCCGCCCGGGCCGTTGTACGTGTGCGTGACCGTGGCGGAGCCGCCGGCCAGCGTGCCCAGCCCCTGCGTGATGCCGTCGCCGAAATCGATGGTCGTGTCGCGCAGGTTGCTGGTGCCCGTTCCCTTGCTGACCGTGAAGACAACCGTCGCGGTGTTCGCCGACGCGCTCGCTTGGACCGCAGCGCAATTGGTACCAGTGCCGGCCGGCGCGCACGCGATCGCAACCCCAGGGCCCGCACGGACGTCAACGATCACCGCGTTGCTCGTCTTCGTCCCAGCGGTCGCGGTGACGGACGCCTTCTGGGCAGTGGTGAGCGTGGTCCGCGCCTGGCCGCTGCTGTCGGTCGTCCCAGTCGGAGAACTCAGGGATCCCTGATCCGAGTTGAACGTCACGAGAATGCTCTCGAGTCCGTTGCCATTCTCGGCGACGACCGTCGCGATCAACTCGACCTGGCCCCCTGTCGGTCCGACGGTACTTGGATTCGCTCGCAGCGTCACCGTGTTAACCGCGGCCGTTCCGATAGTGATCTGCACGACGTTCTGCGCTGTGGTCGTCGTGGTCGTTCCAGTACCGGTACCAGTACCGGTGCCCGTCGCGCCGCCGCCAGCGGCGCCCGACAGGGCGCGCACTTCGGCGACACCGGACGATGTGCCGGCGAAGAACATCGCCGTGACGCTGCCGTTGCGCGTCTGCACTTCGGCAGGCTGGACGCTCCCGAGCGTCGTCGTGAAGCGGACGGTCGTGCCGTTCTGGACTGAGGTACCGCTCGATTCCGTCACGAACGCGGTCAACTGCGTGCTGCCGTTGAGCGGGAGGACCCGCGTCGACGCTGACAGGCTGATGGTCGAGTTGGTTGGCGCGAGCAGGGGAACCTTGTCGCAGGCCGCCGCGCCGGCCGCGAGCCACAACGCTACTGCCGTGTACTTCACGATCTCCTTCATCAGTTCCAATCCGCGTAGTTGGTTCCGTCCAGCGCCTTCTGGTCAGAACCGCTTCTCACATCGTACACGCCAGGCGTGGCCGTCGCATTGGCGGGATCCGGATCGGACAAGATCGTCCGCCAGGTATCGGCCGACGTCGTGAACGGATCGACCGGCACCGACCGGAGATACTTCTGCGAGACGAGGTCCTCGAGCGACGCCGGGTACTGGCTCTTGTCCGCGTAGTACTGATCGATCGCGTCGCGCATCCTGAAGAGATCCTCCTTCAGCACCGATTCCTTGGCGCGGGTGACGCTGTTGCCGTACAACGCCAGCCCGATGCTGGCAAGGATGACGATGAGCGCCATCACGATCATCAGCTCGATCAGCGTGAACGCTCGCACCCCCCGCACCATCGCACCGTACCCTTACCAGTCCCGATACTTCGTCCCGTCGAGCCCAGTGCCGCCGCTCTTCGTGTAGACGTCAAAGACGTTCTGGCTGCCCCACGACGTCGAATCAGGCTTGTCCTGGTACGAGCGAAGACCCCAGTCGTCGCTGCTGGTCATCGGATCGATGGGTATGCGGCGCAGGTACTTGAGCTTCCGTCCTGTCGCATCGTTGGCGGCCGCCACGCCATCGACCAGCGTTTGCAGGTCGGGTGGATAGCCCTCGTTCGCCGGCGCCAGCTCCGTCGTCGGAATCTGCCCCGTGTCGACCGCATCCTTGAACTTGTCAATCGCCGTGCGGATATCGCGGAGATCGCGCCGCAGCTCCGCCTCGCGCTGTCGCTGCGAGGTGACCTGGGCAAGCGGCAACACCGCCGAGGCGAGAATCAGCAGGATCGTCACGACCACGAGCAGCTCGACGAAGGTGTAACCGGACTTCGCTGTCATGGGCACGTCCTACCGGACCGTAATGACCGGCGCCGGCGTGGCCTGCAGCGTCGCGGCGGCGCCGCCGGGTGCCGTGGCCGTCCCGGTCATGGCCAGGTTGGCTGCTCCGCCGCCGACGGCGTCAAAGAGGATCGCGGCAAGCAGCCCCGTGCCGGCAACACCGGTCGCATCCGCGGTCCGCACGATCGCGATATCGATCCGGCCCGTCGCAGTGTTGACCTGTTGGGTGAATGTCGCCTGTGCGCCGCCGGCCCGCATGAAGCTTCCCTCCTGCACGGCGCGGACGCGCAGCGCCGACGGGTTGAACGTAATCGTCAGCGACAGGCTCGAGAGACGCGACGCGTTGGTCGCGGAGACCGCAACCGTGTACGGCCCGCCGCCGACGCGGAAGTCGGTACCCGGCGGCGTGAGCACGATCTGCGCCCCAGCGGACGCGACGACCGGTCCCGCATTCGCCGGCGTCGCTGCAGCCGGTGGCGCCACAGCCGGAGCCGCGGGTGGAATCGGCGTCTGCGCGGGTGGCGGTACGCCAGCCACGGCCTGAGCCGCGGGTGCCGGCGGAGCCGGAGCGGCCTGAATAGCCGTTGTTCCGGGAATCTGGGAACTGCCGGGCGGGATGATGGACACGCCGCCGCTCCCGGCGGGCGCAGCCGCGGCGCCGGGCGGCGGTACGACGTTCGGCCCGGCGGGCGGCGCCGGTGGCGGCGCGGCCGGCTCGGGCTCAGGCTGCGGCGCAATCAGCGGCGGCGGGCCGCCGAGGCCGAG